>NZ_QTNF01000011.1:0-153864 GCF_003603455.1 Bacteroides sp. AM37-9
CAACTAATATCACTGTTTAACAATCAATTACGCGACTTTACAGGTCACACCCACGTTTTATTGAGGTTGAGCATTATTGTGTAGGCACTCTCATAGGCATCCGTAATATCTTCCATAAAATCCGGGTGAATGGGATTGCACCGATGAGAGCGTCGCGGGTCGTCGAAGTTGATCACATAGAACTTCGGCTTTACCTTGTAGCCGTCCGGGTGGTTCAGCAAATGGTTGTAGGCAATAGTAGATAGGTCGGGATACTTGAAATCGTAGATGTATTGACTAAAGCCCTTTTCAATCTGTTGCTTGATAAAATTGTTTACCACGGCATAGGACTTGCCGCTGCCCGGCGTACCCAACACGATGGACGCACGGAAGGGATTAACTACATTGATCCAACCGTTGTTCCAGCGTTTCCTGTAATAGAAACGTGTCGGCAGATTGACCGAATACTCGCTTTCGATAAGCCTCGTTTCCTGCATGAAACTCTCGTTCTCGTTGTTGAAAACATCCTCCATCAAATTGTGTTTCAACAGGCGGCTCATCCACAGACCACCCATCAACAGGCAGACATAGCCCGTTCCAATGGTAAGGACATACAGTCCCGTCACCGCTTCAAGCGGCAGCGGCAGGGGCAGCAACCACCAGTTCAGGAAAAACAGCACGAACCCGACGGCAAATGCTGTCCAGATTCTCCCCCAAGTGATTTTCTCACCCTTGACACCCTTCGTACCCAGACAGGACAAGGCAAGCAAAAGGACGGAAAACAGCTTCGTGTAGAGAATGGAATGGAACAGCCCCGCCGTGCGGTCGAAGTTCAGAAGGATTTTGTCCACCACGCCGATGTTCACGCCCCACAGCCGGATGGCTTCGTAGCAGAACCAGTACACGTTCATGACCACTAAAATGATACTCACGGCACGCAGAAAATCCATGATTTTCGCCAATGCCCTCAAATCGTCTTCTTGTTGTGACATACATTGATTTTTTAATTGTTGATACTCTGATTACATACCCAAGCCCTTGCGTTTTTTCTTCTTTTTGCGCTTCATCGCCCGGATGAAAGCCTCTTCCTCGGCATCTACCGCCGGACCTTCGGGAGTGAGCAAGCCCATACCGCCCGATATATCTTCACTGTCGTAGGCGGTCTGCCCGTGTGCCTTGTCCGCAGCATCCACAGGGATGGATAGCGGTATCGGCGGTTGTCCGGCGTATGGCAGGGTGAAGTGTTCCTGCAAGGCATTCGCCGAAAGCTCCTTACCCATGCGCGAACCGTTCAGCACGCATCCCGTGCGGTGGTCGATGAAGGTAGCCCCATAGATGCGCCCTTCCTCTGTGTAGCGCAGTACGGTGTCGATGCCCTTCTCTTTGAGTTGGGATACAAATTTGTCCTTGTCATAAGTGCCTTGCAGCACGGAAAGGACGGTGCGTTTCGTCATGTCTGCCAGTTTCCTATCCTTGATTTCCGATTTGGAACGGACAAACTTCTTCTGTACGGCTTCATAGCCTGCGGACTTCCCGAAAAGCGAGGATTTGAACGGGTTGCCCACCTTGTTACCCTTGTCGTCCGTGACGGAATAGACCAGCCCGTGATACTCCCGTCCGCGCACGTTGCCCCTCGCTTCCTCCACCGTCATATTATATAAGGAAAGGAGCGCACGGTATTCGCCCATCGTCTGGAAACGGTACTGCCCATTCAGAGCCTTCACGGTGTTGCCTACCTGCTTCTTCACATCACCTGCCGATGCGGCCACCTTGCGCAACGGATTATCCAATCTCTGATTTTTACGTTCTGCCGGATGCAATCCGTACTTCTGTTCCAGTTCCCTGCGGATACGGTCGCTGCGGCGGTAGAGAAAATCCCGGTTGAGCCTTTTCCCGTTCTCGTCCACGTTGACCGTCACGATGTGCAGGTGGTGGCGGTCGATGTCCTCGTGCTTGAATACAAGATAAGGCTGGTTTCCGAAACCGAGTTTTTCCAGATACTCGCGGGCGATATTCTGCAACTCAATATCGGTCAGCACATCCTCCGGGTGCGGGTTGAGAGAGATATGCACCACCGGCTTCTCGATCTTCATCTGCGGTGGCAGGAAGGTGAGAAAACCCTCCATCGCCTTGCCTATGTCCACCGTTCCCGAACCGTCATTGTAGATGCGGTTGGTGGTGAGAAGCCGCCCCTGCGCCTCGTTAATCTTCTCCCCGTTGTAGGCAATCGCGCCGTACAACGAACTTCCTACACTGATTTTTGCGACCATTTTGCCTCCATTTCCCTTGAAAGTTCCACAATCCGGCGGCTCAGTTTCACGAGTTCGACGGTGTGTTGCTCTAATTTGTAGAGCAACGCCATCGCCTTTTTCTCTGAAAAATGCAGCCTCAGTTCCTTCACGACTTGGTTGTAATTCGTACCCACGGCACGGAATTGTGCATGAAAATCCGACAGTTTGGTGTAATAGTCCACCAACGTCTTGTCCACCTTCAGCACCTTGAACGGTTGCCCGAAGAAGTGCGCTTTGAGGAAAACAGACCGTGCATAGACACCCGATTTTCCGAACATGGCGAGGAAACGGTTGTGTTCCTCCTCGTTGAAACGGACGGTGTACCGGTACACCGCCGGATCAAGTTTGGGATTTCTCCCTGATTTGCTTTTCCTTTTCTCTTTCATATTACTTTGGATTTAGCGGATTGACGGCATAAGCCGCCGCTTCGGATTACAGCACCGCAGTTCTGAAAGGCTTCCCGACTTCGGAGGGAAAGCCCGCCCCCTGCAAGGGCAAGTGCTTTTCGTGGCTGCTCAAAATATTTTGAGCGGCTGAAAAGACATCTTGCTATGTTCAGGTGAACATAAAAATCCGTCAGGGGACGGATTGGGAAAATACCTTTCAGGACTCCGGGCCGCGCGTCATCGGCGAACCCTGCTGTCCGGGTGCAAAGTTACGCCCTTAAAGCGGTATCGGACAGATGCTTGACCCGGTCAATGACTGCCAACCGGCGCAACGTGCCGCCACTTGCCGGAGAAGTGATACAGGTTCCAAAATATACTTGTTTATTTGCAGCATGATTCAAGAAACGAACGATTTGAAGATATGATAAACGGAACATTCAAATACCCGGAAATCCGCTTCTTCGGATACTTGCCGAAACGGATACCCGAACCGTCGGAAACCCGGTTCTCCGACAATTCGGTGACGTATGGATTCAATGACTTCATGACGCAATGTCGTCAATCACCATTTGTCCGACGCACCGCTTCACCACAGAACCGGATACGCGACGACCCGCCTGCGTGTGTAGTCACGGAAGCGGATGGTGCGACAGCCAAATCCGTATGGAAACAGAAAAACAAATCATCAACAATTAAAATAAATGGAACTATGAGTAAGGAAATCTTCGTTGCATTCGCAACACAGAAAGGTGGCATCGGCAAATCCACTGTCACGGCACTTGCCGCCAGCTACCTGCACAACGTGAAAGGCTACAATGTCGCCGTCGTGGACTGCGACGACCCGCAGCACAGCATCCACGGGCTGCGCGAACACGAAATGGGGCTTATCGACAGCAGCACCTACTTCAAGGCTCTCGCTTGCGACCATTTCCGCCGGATCAAAAAGAACGCCTACACCATCGTCAAAAGCAATGCGGTGAACGCCCTCGACGATGCCGAGAGGATGATTGCCACTGAGGACGTGAAACCCGACGTGGTGTTCTTCGACATGCCCGGCACACTCCGAAGCAACGGCGTGATAAAGACGCTCTCGCAGATGGACTACATTTTCACTCCGCTGAGTGCCGACCGCTTTGTCGTGGAGAGTACCCTGAAATTCGTCACGATGTTCCGCGACAGGCTGATGACTACCGGACAGGCGAAAACAAAGGGGCTGCATCTGTTCTGGACGATGGTGGACGGCAGGGAGAGGAACGACTTGTACGGCATCTACGAGGAAGTGATAGCCGAAATGGGCTTTCCGGTACTTTCCACCCGCTTGCCCGACAGCAAGAAGTTCCGCCGTGACCTTTCGGAAGAGCGCAAGAGCGTTTTCCGCTCCACCATCTTCCCGATGGACACGGCACTGCTGAAAGGGAGTGGCATCCGGGAGTTTTCCGAAGAGATAAGCGACATCATCAGACCGCAGTGAGCATGGGCAGCAGGAAAGTGAACACGGAAGGCATCGACGAGGAACTGCTGTTAGCCTCCATCGGGCGGCGCACACAGGACGGGACACTGCGCCCCGCACAGGAAGTACCCGCAGCTGCACCGACCGAAGAGGACACCGCCGCACCGGAACCATCTCCTGTGCAACCCGTAACACGGGAAAAAGCGCAGAGGGAAAGTGGACGCCGGAAAAGGCAGGACGAGGACTACAACGAGCTATTCCTGCGCCGCAACGAGATAAAGACCCGCCAATGTGTCTATATCAGCCGTGACGTCCACGGCAAGATCCTCAGAATCGTGAACGACATCGCCGGAGGGGAAATCTCAGTAGGCGGATATGTGGATACCGTGCTGCGCCAGCATCTGGAACAGCACAAGGAGAGAATCAACGAACTGTACAAGAAACAACGTGAAGATCTGATTTGAAAATGGAAAAAGAAATGACACCGAATGAAAAAAGACCACAGCAAGACTGCGGAGGTATGTTTACCCAAGTGCAGGCGAGTGTGGAAATACTGTCGCCTGTCCCGGTAAGCGGCAAATGCAGTGAGAAGGACTATGAACGCCTGTTCATCCGCGACCCGGAAGTAAAGGCACGTGAGGGGAAGATGGCGTATGTGCGCCCGGAGTACCACGAGCGTATCATGCGTATCACCCGTGTAATCGGGCATGACCGGCTTACGCTGTCCGCTTACATCGACCATGTGCTGACGCACCACTTCAACCAGTGCGAAGATGCGATAAAGAGCCTTTATGCCCGAAATTACAATTCAGTATTCTAACCAAAAACGGAAGGATATGAATTACACAATCAGCATGACAGACATTCTGCTGGCGGTATCGGTCGGCTGCAACCTCTGGTTCCTGTTCCTGCTCCTTTACGAGCGCATCATGGACACGCGGATTGTCCGCTTCTTCAAGGGCATTGTCGGATTATGGCGGTCACTGGACGGGAATGAGGCTAAACGCATAGCGGCACACGAGGAAGTCCCTGCGGAAAAGGCGGACATCATCGGCAAGAGCCGTTTCAGGATGGCATCCACCCGGACAACCGCTGCCATACCGACACAAGAAGCCGCCACTATTGAAAAAGGCATTGAGCTGTCGGAGGAAGAGGCTACTTTTGACGACGGAAAAACGGGAAACGCATCCCGCCCGGCACAAGTCCCGGAGGAAAAACTCGATGAGACCTTCACGAGCATACCGCCGGAGGAACTGGGATACGGGGACGACGAACCGGAAGAGGACGCCTCGGACACGCCACGGGCTTCGGGCAGCAGCTTTGACGAGATTGACGACGCCTGCAAGACCGCCAAAAACCCGGACGCGACACAGGCGGAACGTGAAAAGGCGGCTAAGGTGTTCACCGACATGGAGGGCACGGAGTTGTACGAGAAAATGATGGAAGGCTCTTCGGAGATAGGCATCCGCATCAAGGGGCTTATCGAGATTCGGCTGAAGAAATCTGAAAAGGAGTTCGTCGTGCCGGACAACATCGAGGAGTTCGACATTCGCAACTATGTATGACAACAATAAAAGAAATGAACATGAAAGAATGACATCAACCCACGCGGCGAGGAAACGCAAGGCGCATCCCCATCCGCAACGGACACGCCCACGTCCGTGGAAACAAACGGGCATCCACTAAAACCAAAGTAAAGAAACAAAGTATCAACCGCCCGACAAAGGACCATCCACCCTTTTGACGGCAAAAAACAAGAACAGTTTATGAACAAGAACATCTTGAAAAACAGAAAAGCAATCCTCTCCGCGGCACTTGTCATCGCCGCAACCGCCTCCGCTTTCGCGCAGGGAAACGGCATCGCGGGCATCAACGAAGCCACCTCTATGGTGAGTTCTTATTTCGACCCCGGAACTAAACTGATATACGCCATCGGTGCAGTCGTCGGGCTTATCGGGGGCGTAAAAGTGTACGGCAAGTTTTCATCGGGCGACCCCGACACCAGCAAGACAGCCGCCTCGTGGTTCGGCGCGTGCATCTTCCTGATTGTTGCCGCCACCATCCTGCGCTCATTCTTCCTTTAATAAATAATGTATGGCTGAATACCCAATCAACAAGGGTATCGGCCGTCCGGTAGAGTTCAAGGGCTTGAAGGCACAGTACCTCTTCATCTTCTGCGGAGGTCTGCTGGCTCTCTTCGTCCTGTTCGTCATCCTCTACATGGTCGGTATCGACCAGTGGATATGTATCGGCTTCGGCGCGGCATCGTCCTCCCTCCTTGTATGGCAGACCTTCGCGCTGAACGCCCGGTACGGTGAACACGGGCTGATGAAATTAGGAGCGGCACGGAGCCATCCCCGATACCTTATCAACCGGCGGCGGATAACCCGTCTGTTCAAACGACAACGAAAGGAAGAAAGACAATGAGGAATACATCGAAAATGACAACACTGGAAAACAGGTTCCCACTTTTAGCGGTGGAGCATGGCTGCATCATCTCAAAGGACGCCGACATCACGGTGGCTTTCGAGGTGGAACTACCGGAACTTTACACCGTGACGGGTGCGGAGTACGAGGCGATACACAGTTGCTGGTGCAAGGCTATCAAGGTGCTGCCGGACTACTCCGTCGTCCACAAACAGGACTGGTTCATCAAGGAACGCTACAAACCGGAGCTTCAGAAGGACGACATGAGCTTTTTAAGCCGCTCTTTCGAGCGTCACTTCAACGAGCGTCCGTACCTGAAACACACCTGCTACCTCTACCTGACCAAGACAACAAAGGAGCGTAACCGGATGCAGAGCAATTTCAGCACGCTGTGCCGGGGACATATCATCCCGAAGGAGCTGGACAGGGAAACCACGACCAAGTTCTTGGAAGCCTGCGAACAGTTCGAGCGCATCATGAACGACAGCGGGCTTGTCAGGCTGCGCCGCCTCTCCACCGATGAGATTGTGGGTACTGAGGGAAAGACGGGACTTATTGAACGCTACTTCTCGCTCATGCCGGAAGGTGACACCACCTTGCAGGACATCGAGCTTTCGGCAAGGGAGATGCGCATCGGCGACAACCGCCTGTGTCTGCACACCCTCTCCGACGCGGAAGACCTGCCGGGCAAGGTGGCTACCGACACCCGTTACGAGAAGCTCTCCACCGACCGGAGTGACTGCCGACTGTCATTCGCCTCCCCGGTGGGGCTTCTGCTCTCCTGCAACCATATCTACAACCAGTATGTGCTGATAGACAACAGTGAGGAAACCTTGCAGAAGTTCGAGAAGTCCGCCCGTAACATGCAGTCGCTATCTCGCTATTCAAGGAGCAACAGCATCAACCGCGAGTGGATAGACCAATACCTGAACGAAGCCCATTCCTACGGACTGACCTCGGTACGGGCACACTTCAACGTCATGGCGTGGAGCGACGATGCGGAGGAACTGAAGCATATCAAGAACGACGTGGGCAGCCAGTTGGCAAGCATGGAATGCGTGCCGCGCCACAACACCATCGACTGCCCGACACTCTACTGGGCGGCGATACCCGGCAATGCGGCGGACTTCCCGGCGGAAGAGAGTTTCCACACCTTCATCGAACAGGCGGTGTGCCTGTTCACAGAGGAAACCAACTACCGCAGCTCGCTCTCGCCCTTCGGCATCAAGATGGTGGACAGGCTCACGGGAAAACCGCTGCACCTTGACATCTCCGACCTGCCCATGAAGCGAGGTATCACGACCAACCGCAACAAGTTCGTGCTGGGTCCTTCGGGCAGCGGCAAGTCTTTCTTCATGAACCACCTCGTGCGCCAATATTATGAGCAAGGCGCACATGTGGTATTGGTGGACACGGGAAACTCCTATCAGGGCTTGTGCGGCATGATCCGACGCAAGACAGGCGGAGCGGACGGTGTGTATTTCACCTACACGGAAGATAAGCCCATCAGCTTCAACCCGTTCTACACCGACGATTACATCTTCGACGTGGAGAAGAAGGACAGCATCAAGACCCTGTTGCTGACGCTCTGGAAGTCGGAGGACGACAAGGTGACAAAGACGGAGAGCGGCGAGCTGGGCAGTGCCGTGAGTGCCTATATTGAGCGCATCCAATCCGACCGTAGCATCGTGCCGTCGTTCAACACCTTCTACGAGTATATGCGTGACGACTACCGCAAGGAACTGGCACAGCGTGACATCAAGGTGGAGAAGTCCGACTTCAACATCGACAACATGCTCACCACCATGCGGCAGTATTACCGGGGCGGGCGTTACGATTTCCTGCTCAACTCCACGGAGAACATCGACCTGCTCGGCAAGCGGTTCATCGTCTTCGAGATAGATTCGATTAAAGAAAACCGCGAACTGTTCCCCGTCGTGACCATCATCATCATGGAAGCCTTCATCAACAAGATGCGGCGGCTGAAAGGCGTGCGGAAACAGCTTATCGTGGAAGAGGCTTGGAAGGCCCTCTCATCGGCGAACATGGCTGAATATCTGCGCTATATGTATAAGACGGTCAGAAAATATTACGGCGAGGCAATCGTGGTGACGCAGGAGGTGGACGACATTATCAGTTCTCCGGTGGTCAAAGAGAGCATTATCAACAACTCGGATTGTAAAATCCTGCTTGACCAAAGGAAATATATGAACAAGTTCGACCAGATACAGGCGTTGCTCGGACTGACGGAAAAGGAGAAGTCGCAGATACTCTCCATCAACATGGCGAACAACCCTTCACGGCTCTACAAGGAGGTGTGGATAGGCTTGGGCGGCACGCAGTCGGCGGTCTATGCCACGGAGGTCAGCGCGGAAGAGTATCTGGCGTACACCACCGAGGAAACGGAAAAAGTGGAGGTTTACCGTCTGGCGGAGAAGCTGGGCGACGACATCGAAGCCGCCATCCGGCAGCTTGCCGAAAGGCGGAGAAACAAGGAATAACTAAAAAACAGAATGTATCAACCAAAAAAGAAAAACGCGTATGAATTTACCAAAAGTGAAAATGCTGCAAGTCAGCAAGTGCCTTATCGGATTGGCGGTCATGATGCTGCAATCCTGCGACGTGGCCGACAACCGCCGCGACATGCTGTGCGGGAACTGGGAGAGCGTGGAGGGAAAACCTGACGTGCTTATCTACAAGGAGGGCGAAGCCTACAAAGTGACGGTGTTCCGTCGTAGCGGTCTGCGCCGCAAGCTCAAGCCGGAAACCTATCTCTTGCAGGAGGAGAACGGCAACCTGTTCATGAACACCGGCTTCCGCATCGACGTGTCCTACAACGAGGCCACGGATGTGCTGACTTTCTCGCCAAACGGGGACTATGTGCGGGTGAAGCCGCAGCCGGGACATCCGACCGAAGAATAACAACCACTAAAATCCAAAGTAACATGAGAACAAGAATAACAATGATTATCTGCCTGTGCCTGCTTTTCGCGGGCAGGGCAAGCGCACAGTGGGTCGTAAGCGATCCGGGCAATCTAGCGCAGGGCATCATCAATGCCTCCAAAAACATCATCCATACCTCCAAGACCGCCACGAACATGGTGAGCAACTTTCAGGAGACGGTGAAAATCTATCAGCAGGGCAAGAAGTATTACGATGCCCTCAAATCGGTGAACAATCTGGTCAAGGACGCCCGCAAGGTGCAGCAGACCATCCTGATGGTGGGCGACATCACAGACATCTATGTGAACAGTTTCCAACGGATGCTCCGTGACGGGAATTTCAGACCCGAAGAGCTTTCCGCAATCGCTTTCGGCTACACGAAACTGCTGGAGGAAAGCAACGAAGTGTTGACGGAACTCAGGAACGTGGTGAACATCACCACGCTCTCCATGACCGACAAGGAGCGCATGGACGTGGTGGAACGCTGCCACTCGAAGATGAAGCGTTACCGCAACCTCGTGAGCTACTACACGAACAAGAACATCTCCGTGAGTTACCTGCGTGCGAAAAAGAAGAACGACCTCGACCGCATCATGGGGCTGTACGGGAACATGAACGAAAGATACTGGTAGCCTATGAAGTTCGACAACCTTCATCAGATTTTACGTTCACTTTATGAGCAGATGATGCCGCTGTGTGGGGACATGGCTGGTGTGGCGAAAGGCATCGCCGGGCTGGGTGCGCTGTTCTACGTCGCCTACCGGGTATGGCAGTCGCTGGCGAGAGCTGAACCGATAGACGTATTCCCGATGCTCCGTCCTTTTGCCATCGGTCTGTGCATCATGTTCTTCCCGACTGTGGTGCTGGGCACGATAAACAGCATCCTCTCACCCGTCGTACAGGGCACGGCAAAGATGCTGGAGGCGGAAACGCTGGACATGAACCGATACCGGGAGCAGAAGGACAAACTGGAATACGAGGCGATGGTACGCAACCCCGAAACCGCCTACCTCGTGTCCAACGAGGAATTTGACAAGCAACTGGAGGAACTCGGCTGGTCGCCCTCCGACATGGTGACGATGGCGGGAATGTATATCGACCGGGGAATGTACAACATGAAGAAGAGCATCCGCGACTTCTTCCGCGAGATACTCGAACTGCTGTTCCAAGCCGCCGCCCTCGTGATAGACACCGTCCGCACCTTCTTTCTCGTGGTGCTGGCGATTCTCGGTCCGATAGCCTTCGCCCTGTCGGTATGGGACGGTTTCCAAAACACGCTCACGCAGTGGATATGCCGCTATATACAGGTCTATCTGTGGCTACCGGTATCGGACATGTTCAGCACCATACTGGCGAAGATACAGGTTCTGATGCTGCAAAACGACATCGAGCGGATGCAGGCAGACCCGAACTTCTCGCTGGATTCGAGCGACGGGGTGTATATCGTATTCCTCTGCATCGGCATCATCGGCTACTTTACCATTCCCACCGTTGCGGGCTGGATTATCCAAGCCGGAGGCATGGGCGGTTACGGTCGCAACGTGAACCAGATGGCGGGACGAGCCGGAAGCATGGCGGGCAGCGTGGCGGGTGCAGCCGCAGGAAACGCAGTCGGACGTGTCGGCAAATTGCTGAAATAATCAATGTGCAATCATAAATTGGAAAATATAAATGGAATTCAAATCACTTAGAAACATCGAATCGTCGTTCAGGCAGATACGCCTGTTCGGTATCGTCTTCCTCTCGCTGTGCGCCGTGGTGACGGTGTGGAGCGTGTGGAACTCCTACCGTTTCGCAGAGAAGCAACGGGAGAAAATCTATGTGCTGGACAACGGCAAGAGCCTGATGCTCGCCTTGTCTCAGGATTTGTCGCAGAACCGCCCGGCGGAGGCACGGGAACATGTGCGCCGTTTCCACGAGATGTTCTTCACGCTATCACCTGAAAAAAGCGCGATTGAACACAACGTGAAACGTGCCTTGCTGCTGGCGGACAAGAGCGTGTACCACTATTATTCGGACTTCGCGGAGAAGGGGTACTACAACCGCATCATCGCCGGGAACATCAACCAAGTGCTGAAGGTGGACAGCGTGGTGTGCGACTTCAACGCCTATCCCTACCGTGCCGTGACCTACGCCACACAGAAAATCATCCGGCAGAGCAACGTCACCGAGCGCAGCCTCGTGACCACCTGCCGCCTGCTGAACGCATCGCGGTCGGATGACAACCCGAACGGTTTTACCATCGAGGGTTTCACCATCATTGAGAACAAGGATTTACAGACTATCAAACGGTAACAGGACATGAAAAGTATCAGAAAATCAATGTGGGGCATGTATTGGAAACTCCACGACAAACGGAAACGCTTGGCGGCAAGTCTCAAAGGGTATCTGGACGGCTTGCCGCCGGAAACACGCCGCCGCATCGTGCTGGGGATGTTCGCCGCCTTCGCGGTGCTTGCCCTTTACACCTTCGGCAGAGCCGTCTATGACATCGGCAGGAACGACGGCTCACATATGGAAACGGGACACGCCGGACGGGTGGAACTGCCGACCCCGGCGGAAACAGGCAATCACTTAACACCTTATTTATATGGAACAGACAAAGAATGAACCGACGAAAGAGAACAAAGCTGCTCCCGAAACGGGGAAACCGAAAAAGGAGCGCGAACCGCTGACAGAGGCGCAACGGCTGAAACGGCAGAAGATGATCGTGCTGCCCGCTATGGTGTTGGTGTTCATCGGGGCGATGTGGCTGATATTCGCCCCGTCCTCCGGCAAGGAGCAACCGCCGGGAACGGACGGATACAACACCGAGATGCCCGACGCTGACAAGGCGAACCGGCAGATTATCGGCGACAAGCTGAAAGCCTACGAGCATGGGGAGATGGAAGAGCGTCAGGAGAGCCGCAACCGTGCCATCGGGCAGCTGGGCGACATGTTCGACCGCGAGATAGCGGGAACGGAGAACGGAGTGGACTTCGACCTCGCCAATCCGGGCGGCAAGGAAGAAAGGGCAAAGCCAGCCACGCCGCAGACCATCCAGTCCTCCGCAGCCGCCTACCGTGACCTGAACGCCACGCTCGGAAACTTCTACGACCAGCCGAAAAACGACAATGCGGAGATGGACGAATTGTTGGAGCGCATCGCATCGCTGGAGTCGGAACTGGAAAGCGAGAGGGGCAAGGCTTCCTCTATGGACGAGCAGGTGGCTCTTATGGAGAAGTCCTACGAGCTGGCGGCAAAGTACATGGGCGGTCAGAACGGAGGACAGCCATCGGCGGAACAGAGGGCAGAGCCAACTACCGTGCAGAAAGGGAAGAAGAACAAGGCAATGCCTATCAGACAGGTGGAGCATCAAGTAGTTTCTTCACTCTCACAGCCTATGAGTAACGCGGAGTTTGTCGCCGCCTTATCGCAGGAACGCAACCGGGGTTTCAACACGGCTGTCGGCACGGCGGAGGTATTGGACAGGAACACCATACCGGCGTGCGTGCATGGGGCGCAGAGCGTGACGGACGGGCAGACGGTAAGGCTGCGCCTGCTGGAGCCTATGGCGGTGGCAGGCAGGACAATACCCCGGGGTGCGGTGGTGGTCGGCACGGGCAAGATACAGGGTGAGCGGCTCGACATCGAGATTACCTCGCTGGAATACGACGGCACGATTATCCCCGTGGAGCTTGCGGTCTATGACACGGACGGACAGCCCGGCATCTTCATCCCGAACTCGATGGAGATGAACGCCGTCCGGGAGGTCGCCGCCAACATGGGCGGCTCGCTGGGAAGCAGCATCAACATCTCCACCAATGCCGGGGCGCAGCTCGCCTCCGACTTGGGCAAGGGGCTGATACAAGGCACGAGCCAGTACATCGCCAAAAAGATGCGAACCGTCAAGGTGCATCTGAAAGCCGGGTACAGGGTCATGCTTTACCAAGAAAAATATTGAAAACAATAAAAATTACCACTAAAATCCAAAAGTAATGAGAAAAGTAATCATCATGTTTGCCCTCGCTATGGGCATCATAACTGCCAACGCGCAGGAGAATGTAACCGTTGAAACGACCAACGGAAGTGAACAACCGACCTTGACGAAGGAGGTCTATCCGCAGAAGGAGGCGGACGGCGACCTATATCACGGGCTGTCACGCAAGCTGACCTTCGACCGCATGATACCGCCGCACGGTCTGGAAGTGACCTACGACAAGACCGTCCACGTCATTTTTCCGGCGGAGGTGCGCTATGTCGATTTAGGCTCGCCCGACCTGATTGCCGGGAAAGCCGACGGAGCGGAGAACATCATCCGTGTGAAGGCTACCGTAAGGAATTTTCCCAACGAAACGAATATGTCCGTCATCACGGAGGACGGCAGTTTCTACACCTTCAACGTGAAGTACGCCGCCGAACCGCTGTTGCTCAACGTGGAGATGTGCGACTTCATCCATGACGGCAGCACGGTGAACCGCCCGAACAACGCGCAGGAAATCTATCTGAAAGAGCTGGGCAGCGAAAGCCCGATGCTGGTGCGCCTTATCATGAAGTCCATCCACAAACAGAACAAGCGCGAGGTGAAGCATATCGGCTGCAAGCGTTTCGGCATCCAATACCTGTTGAAAGGCATCTACACGCACAACGGCTTGCTTTATTTCCACACGGAGATAAAGAACCAGAGCAACGTGCCTTTCGATGTGGACTACATCACTTGGAAAATCGTGGACAAGAAGGTTGCGAAGCGTACTGCCGTGCAGGAGCAGATTATTCTGCCGCTCCGCGCGCAGAACTACGCCACCCTCGTGCCGGGCAAAAAGAGCGAGCGCACGGTCTTCACGATGGCGAAGTTCACCATCCCCGATGACAAGTGCCTCGTGGTGGAATTGAACGAGAAGAACGGCGGCCGTCACCAGTCCTTCGTGATTGAGAACGAGGATTTGGTACGCGCGGGTACCATCAACGAACTTCAAGTACGCTGACCATGAGAAAGTACATCGCAATAATCATCGCGTCGCTTGCCCTTTTTACAGGGCAGGCGCACGCCCAGCGGTGTCTGCCGAAGATGCAGGGCATCGAGGTGAGGGCGGACATGGCGGACGGCTTCAATCTCGGCGGCAAGGACGGCGGGTACAGCTTCGGGGCGGCTCTCTCCACCTACACGAAGAAGGGGAACAAGTGGGTGTTCGGTGGCGAATACCTGTTGAAGAACAATCCCTACAAGGACACCAAGATACCCGTGGCGCAGTTCACGGCGGAGGGCGGCTATTACTTCAAGATACTGTCGGACGCCCGAAAGATTGTTTTCGTCTATGCCGGGGCTTCGGCTCTCGCCGGATATGAGGCGGTAAATTGGGGGAAGAAGGTGCTGCATGACGGCTCCACGCTGCACGACCGGGACGCCTTCATCTACGGCGGTGCGCTGACGCTCGATGTGGAGTGTTACGTGGCAGACCGTATCGCCCTGCTTGCCAACCTGCGGGAGCGTTGCCTTTGGGGTGGCGACACACGGAAGTTCCACACGCAGTTCGGGGTCGGTATCAAGTTCATCATCAACTGACACGGGCATGGAAAGGACGGAAATAGATGCTGTCAGAAGGATGCCGCTTGCGGATTTTCTCGCACGGCTGGGGCATGAGCCTGTCAGAAGGAGCGGTAACGAGCTGTGGTATCTTGCCCCGTACAGGGGCGAGCGCACATCCTCTTTCCGTGTGAACGTGGCGAAACAGCTCTGGTACGACTTCGGTTTGGGCAAGGGCGGCGACATCTTCACGCTTGCCGGGGAGTTTCTGCAAAGCGATGACTTCATGAAGCAAGCGAAGTTCATAGCGGAAGCCGCCAATATGACGGTTGCCGGATGGGAAAAGCCCGTCTATCTCTCGAAGCCGACCGAATCCGTTTTTGAGGATGTGGAGGTCGCTCCGCTGCTCCGCTCACTGCTGACGGAGTATTTAGAGGAACGGGGCATCCCTTACGCCATCGCATCCCGTCACTGCTGCCGCTTGAACTACGGTGTGCGTGGGAAACGGTATTTTGCCGTTGGCTTTCCGAACATGGCAGGTGGCTATGAAGTCAGAAGCCGATATTTCAAGGGTTGCATACCTCCGAAGTCTGTATCACTGGTAAAGGCGAATGACATCCCGGCTGACGAGTGCCTCGTGTTCGAGGGCTTCATGGACTTTCTCTCTGCCGTGACGCTTGGTGTAACCGGTAACGCTGACTGTCTTGTGCTGAACTCAGTCGCCAACGTGGAGAAGGCGGCGGGATTGCTGGACGGATACGGGCGCATCGGCTGCTTCCTCGACCGTGACGAAGCCGGACGGCGGACGCTTGCCGCACTTACCATGCGATACGGGGAACGTGTCACCGACCGTTCCTCCCTCTATGACGGTTGCAAGGACTTGAACGAGTACCTGCAACTGACAACGAAAAAACAGAAAAACAACCATCTAAAAATCGAAGAACAATGAACATACTGAACAACAGAAACAAGAGAACATCAATATTCAAGGCAGTGGCGTTATGCCTGATAGCCGCCATGTCATTCACCCTCGTGTCATGTGACGATGACATGGACATCCAGCAGTCCTATCCCTTCACGGTGGAGGTCATGCCCGTGCCGAACAAGGTAGTAAAGGGGCAGACAGTGGAAATCCGCTGTGAACTGAAAAAGGAGGGCGACTTTTCGGGTACGCTCTATACCATCCGCTATTTCCAGTTCGAGGGGGAAGGCTCGCTCAAAATGGATAACGGCATCACCTTCCTGCCTAACGACCGCTACCTGCTGGAGAACGAAAAATTCCGCCTGTACTACACGGCGGCGGGTGATGAGGCGCATAATTTCATCGTGGTGGTGGAGGATAACTTTAGCAACTCCTACGAACTGGAATTTGACTTCAACAACAGGAATGTAAAGGACGACGATCTTACCATCGTTCCCATCGGCAACTTCAGCCCCTTGTTGAAATGATGCGTGTATTCATGACAATGCTCTGTTCACTTCTGACGGTCTGTTCTGTGTCCGCGCAGATCAGCCGCCAAGAGGGAACGGACGGGCAGGCGGCAATCTACCGACTGCCGCTTATGGAACGTGCTTTTTTATGCTGCCGCTACTTTGAAGGCTGGCACTCAGAAAAACACTACCCATACGTCGGTTGGGGTCACAAACTTTTGCCAAACGAGAAGTATTCGGCACGAACCATGACAAAACGGGATGCGGATGAACTTTTGCGGAAAGACCTGCGCAAATTTGTCGCCATGTTCCGTAAATTCGGGGTTGATTCGATTTTGCTTGGCACGTTAGCTTACAATGTGGGACCGGCGAAGCTGTTAGGCAGCAAAACAATCCCCAAAAGCACCTTAATCAAGAAGCTGGAAGCTGGTGACAGGAACATCTACCGTGAGTATATAGCCTTCTGCAACTACAAAGGAAAACGCCACGCCATGCTGCTCAAACGGAGAAAGGCGGAGTTTGCGCTGTTGTATATCCCATAAAAGGACTGACAAAACTGGCAAAAGACGTGCCATATTTAACTTGGCACGTCTTTTGCTCTATCACTTGATAGATTATCGTAGGATTTTCTCGTTAATTGACATCGTTGAGCCATTTTTGCCTATCGGTTTCCAAATAACACTTCAAGTTGTAAGTGTTGTGAGAGCAATACAAAACATAGTTATTAACCATAAAAAGTATAGCGAAATTATGAAGAAAGTATTTAGGAAAATTCAGAAAGGAACAACAAAAATGATTGAACGTATCAAATCGTTGGGGGAAATGGAGACGAAGCAGAAATGTGTAGTTCAACGGTTCGAGATTATCATTCCCCTCCACCAAAAAATAACGACCCAATATATAGCCTCCGCAAGTTTTACTTGCGGATTTTTTAGTTATCGCAGATTGGACAAAGGTTTCTTTGCTACTTTCTTTGTCCGCCATCATGCTCACTGAAAGAAAGTAGGGCGGCTCTCGCCGCCCCGCCACTCAAAAGCGTGTGTAAAGTCCCGTCACCATCGTGAACATTTCCTCCAGCATATCAAAATAGATACCCTCGTGTACGGCAATGTCCTTTGTCTTGCACTCAAAGGTCTTTTTGCTGAACGTCCTGCGGTAGAAGCGCATATTGTAGAGGTCTGCCCCTTCGTCATAGATGATGTCAAGGCGGTTGGCACTTGTTTTGTTCCTTGCAAGGCTCATCCGTAAGCCGTTGCCCATATCTATGAAATCACGGCTACCTGTCATGGCGGTGAAGCGTTTTCCGCCTATCTGCTGTAATATCGTCTTGGCTATCATATCTTTTGTTTTTAGGGTTTTAAGTATTGGCGGTGCGGACACCGCCATCCCGTTCAAAATTCTCGCATTTCGGAAATGGGGGTCTGCCGTTGTAGCCACTCTTTCACACATTCCATATTGTACTCGCTCGTGATGACTGCCGTATGGCTGTCGGTGGCGGTGAAACGTGTGCTTTCGTAATCATCTATCCACCCCTTGAGGGTGTCCGTTCCCCACGCTCCGGTATCGTCAAAGATACCGTCCAATGCCGTGATAGGTTCGCTGAACTTGACTATCAGCGTTTGATAGGTCGTGTTCATAGTCTGTCCTCCTTTCCCTTCTTTGCGTTCAGCCACTTGTCCCGTGCGGCTCGGCACTCGTCCAACGTGGGTTTGACACAAGAGAACAATTCTCTGTCTATGGGGTGGCGGTAGTCGTACTGCACAAGTGTCCGCCTGCGTCTTCCGATACCCGATTGGAAACGCTCGTATTTCTCCGTACCTGCTTCCGCGCAGGTGCTTACTCCGTTGATGGTCATTCGTGTTGTCATAATGTTGCTTTTTAGATGGTTAAAAATGTACTGACAGAACTCTGTTCTTCATCACCATTTCGGGGTTGCTTGTGTAGCGTTGGTGCAGGTAGAAATGGTGTGAGCCGAAGCCGTAAAGGAAAAACTTGTCAAGTTCGTGCTTCTCGGCAAACTCCTTTACGCTCTTTCTCAATTCCCCCTCACTCGTTGTGAGAGTGAGGAGGTTCACAAATTCAAGGAACATCGTGGGGATTGCATCATCCCACACACAAATCATACTTTCAATTCTTACTTCCATATCAATGTTGTTTTAGGGGTTATGCTATGCCGCTTTCATCCGCTCACGGATAAGGTTGGCGTTCTTGTTCACAAGGTCTATGATGCGCTCGTGATATTCGGTGTCCTGGTTGTGCTTGCCGTGGCACTGCACCACTTCGAGGGTTCGCAAGTCCACCTCTACGGTTTCAATAATCTCATCGCCAATCCTTGCCGATAGTATGAGGGTGTCGGCTTTCTTGTAGTATCCACTGCCAAACACGCAGATGCCCTGCGTCTTGCCCTCGTTGTAATACTCGTCTATGCTTTCAAGCACCTTGACGATTATTTCCTCGTCCGTGATTACCAAGCCGAAGAATTTGGATTTGTTGGCGATGAAATCCTCCGCATCTTTCTTTCGTTGGAGTTGTCGCTGTTGCTCACGCTCACGCCTTTCAATCTCCCAACGGCGTTGCTCTGCGGCTCTTTCCTTCTCGTGTATGGCTTCAATTTTTCGGGTTGCGTTGTCGTGTGCCGCCATGAAATCTTCGGGACAGATGTTCTTCGGGTTACGGAGGTCTTGACCGAGTTTTTTGAGCATACGCAGATAGTCGCACCACATTGAGAGGTTGTCTATCTGATACTTGTGACGCTTGGCAATCAGATATGATGCCCAACATTCATCGGCAGTACGGGTATTGAAAAGAAAGTGTTTCATGACCTCAATCTCACCGCCTTTCATAAGGGTTTCAATTCTTGGGTCTGAAAGCAAGGCTTTGAAAAGACGCACGGGGGAGATGCCGTGGAAATCGCCCTTGAAGCCGTTACGTCTGAGTTGGGGCAATATCCTCATCTTTGGATATGCACAGCTTCTTGCCACCACATCATCGTATAGGCTGTTGTGCGGTCTTACCTCCATATCGCTGCCTAATGCCCACACATCGCAATAGCAGAAAAGGAAGCCACGGAGCAACGCCATGTCCGTAACCTTGCCGTCGGGTGAAATCCAACGCTGCACGACCTCGTGGCAGTAGAAACGCATCGGTTCGCCTTTCCTGCTCTCGCATCTGACCTGCGCCACGCGGATTACCTGATACCCTTTGCAGGTGGTTATCACGCTGAAATTCTGCGTTTCCTTGTAGATGCGTCTGCGTGTGTCCTGCACTTTGAGTTCGGCATGGCATTTGGGGCAGGTGCAGCCTTCAAGGGTGTCGCATAGTCCGCTGTCGCTGTGCCACTCGTGACCGCAGTCGGAACAGGTGATGTTCCCTTTCTTGGTGCGGTAGCCGATATGCTCAACGCAGTGGCGGTATGCCCAATCTATTTGTGTCGCTGATATGGGGCGAAGGTTGGCGGAAAGTCTTGCCACCTCTTTCTGTATCTTGGTCTTCGGTTTCATAAGCCTAAATCAAATAATGAGGGTTGGGGTTGGTTTTCTTTTCTCGCTGACGGTCTGTGGCGGTTCTGCAACTTGCGGAGTTCCTCCTCTTGGTATTTGCGGACAGCGTTCTGACGTGCCTCCGCCTTTTCCTCTGCCGTGAGTTTCACAACGTGGTTCACAACCACTTGGCAGTCCATCGGTTTGCCCACCTCTATCTCGTTTTCCTCATAGTAGTGGATGGCTTGCCCGAATATCTCTCCGTCCGTGAAACCGTTGCAACCGCTTTTCTGCACATAGTTCAGAATGTGGGTCACGCACTCGTCCATGTTCTTGGCAGGGTTGCGGTACTTCTTTGCAAATAGCGCATCTTCCTCCGCACGCTGTTCCAAGTACATATATATCGTTCTCTTGAAATGGTCTGTTCCTTTCATATCGCTGTCATTTTTAGATTATCTGTTTCAGTATCTCTCTCCAATAGGTCGGCTCTACCTCGCTGAGAAGGAAGTCCATGAAATCCCTCCGTGCGTCCTTGTTCAGTTCGTGGTACAATCTTCGGAAAGTTTCAAAATTGCCGTTGATGTACGTTTCCACCATATACACGAAGATGTTGTCCACCTCGTAATATCTGCACTGCTGCGCTGCCGTCTTGCTGTTTCTTTTTGCCATGTCGGTAAGGGTTAAAGGGTGAATAACCAAAGGATGAAGCCAAAGAAGGCAATGGTGGAAAGGATAGCCACGATTACACCTATCGCCACTCGGAACACTCCGTTTACAATCTCTCTGATGATGCCCCAAAGGATGCCGAACACCCCGAAGGCGGTGCGCATCATCAAGCCGCATATCGCCAACCCGATGTGTTGCGCCATTTGTCTGAAATTTGCCGTTGCCGTCATATCTTCGCTGTTTTTGATTTTTTTGTTTTTAATGCGGATTCAAGAGCTGAGGGAGTTGAGTTTCAAACTATCTTATCTGCCTCTCGTTTATCCGACATTTTTTTTATGCGTCTTTCTGTCGCATCGGTCGTTTTCGTTTCGGGTGCTTGAAAAGGTAGGGATTAGGGAATGCAAGGTTTTTCGGTCAAAATACTACCCGCAGGGCTGGAGATTTTTACCGAAAACAGGAGGCTTGACCTTGCTTTCCCGTCCAATCCCGGAATTACCTTTGCGCCCAGAACGAAAATGACTGACTGATGCGGCTTACTGAAAGGCGCAAAATGGAGGTAAACGAAAACAGAGGCAGATTGTGTAGAAAAAAACTTCAGGGGAAAATCCGTAAAAAAAAGAATCACCAAAAGGAAAAAGACATCACCGGAAGCGTGAAAAGGGCAAACCACAACAAAGGAAGTATGATTGTTTCCGATCCGACGGAACTTGTTCAGCCGGGTGGCAACAATCATTCTTCCCGGTTTGTCCGGCTGTGTGTGGGCGCCTGTTTCATTCATGGGGCAGGCTGACACACTCTGCATTCACTTTCCGCTTCCGGCAAAAGAGACAGCGAAAAAAGAAAAATCATTTGAAAACCCGTAAAAGCACCTCTTGGCATAGGCGCAAAAGAAAGGGGCATTGCTTCATCTGTCTAAACATCGTTTAGGCGTGAGGCAATGCCCTTTTCTCCAGCTATGCGGTAGTCGGCACACGTTTGTTCCAAACTCGTTTTGGGCAATGGTGTGCCGACGGACAATACCGCTTTTACGGAAAATTCTTATGAATGAGGGGATAAAAAACGGGAGTTTATATCAAAATCTCGAATTAAATAGCTACTTTTGCATACGAAGAGTTCTTTGAAGGTTACGCAACGCGCAGAAGGATAATGCAGTAGATAACTAACTAAATCGTAACCTATTACTATCAAGAGCAATTAACCTACGCTCATTTCCAATAAATTACACTCTTTTCGTAACTTCACCTTGCAAAAATACGATTTTTTATTCTACCCCGTGCATCATCTTCTGTAATTTCTTTGAGAGAAGGAACAGAATCAACGAAGCAACACCGGACATTACGACGAATACCATAAAGAAATCATACATGGTAGCAATCTGATAACCAAAGATTGACTTCACTTTTCCGGCTTCCGGATAGAGCCCGCTCAACATTCCCGCAAATTTATTGGCTGTGGCAGTAGACAGATACCAGATTCCCATCATCAGGGAGGCGAAACGCAGCGGACTCAATTTATTTACCATTGAAAGTCCGATAGGCGACAAAGCTATTTCACCCATGGTATGAATAAAGTAAAGTCCTGTCAGCCAAATCATGCTCACTTTCACTCCGGGAACAGCATCTTTCACTCCGAAACAGATGAAAAGATAACCTAAAGAAAGGAGTAACAAACCAATCGCTTGTTTGGTAGGAGAAGCGGGTTCCATCTTTCGTTTGTTCAGGAAACTCCATACACCCGGCATGATATATGCCAGGACAACTACAAACAGTGGATTGAAGGATTGAAACCATGAAGCCGGCATTTCCCAACCGAAAATGTCACGATTCGTCTGTTCGGACGCAAAGAGAGTTAAAGAAGCTCCCGCCTGTTCGTAGGCTGCCCAGAAGAAGATGACAAAGAAGGCTACTATATAGATAACGAAAATACGGCTGCGTTCTATTTTTGTCAATGAACCGTCTAACAAGATCAGAACAGGGAAAACAATGCAAGCGGTAAAAATGCCGATACTCACCCAATCGCCTTCAAATGCATAGTTAAAGAAGGCTATTAAAGCAATGGTAAGAATTGTGATTACAAGGGTGTTACGTACTTTGGTACGTTTGTCCATCTTCGGGTGTGAGATATGGTCGGCCTTGTCTTCTTTCTTTTCACGTTTAGCATCAGGGATAATACCAATCGGTTCTCCGGAAGGAGAAAAAAGATATTTATTCTTTTGAGTCTCGAAAAGAACAACGGTGAACAGTGTCATGATTCCGGCTGCAAGAAATCCCCATTTAAAGTCATGCGGATCACCGGTATCACCCAGATAACCACAAATCAAAGGAGCAGCAAAAGAGCCTACATTCACTCCCATATAAAAAATGGTGTATGCAGCATCCAGCCGCCTGTCTCCGGGTTCGTAGAGCTGACCTACCAGAGAAGAGACAGTGGGTTTGAAGCAACCATTGCCTAGAATCAGGAAGCCGAGTCCACCATACATCATCCAGTGGGCAAGGTTCGTATTATCTAAAGTGGAGGCACTCATAAACATCAGGAATTGTCCGACTGCCATCATTACCGCTCCCCAAAACACGGAGCGACGGATTCCCCAATATTTATCGGCAATGTATCCGCCAATCAACGGGGTTAAATAAACTAGTCCGGTATAGCTGCCATAGATGGATGCTGCCGCTTCTTTGTCAAACAATAATGCCTGCGTCAGGAAAAGAATAAAGATCGCACGCATACCGTAATAACTGAAACGTTCTGCCGTGCTTGTCGCGAAAATCAAATAAAGGCCTTTCGGATGCCCTTTCAATGCACTCATGAATTTATGTGTTTAGTAGTTTATGGGGTGCAAAGGTACAGAAAAAGTAGATTAGATGCTTCTCTTATCAAACAGAATAATAGGGGGAATAGTAAAAACGAGCATAAAAAATCCTACTGATCCACTTCATTACTTTTTAGCAGTGTAAATAATAAAGTGGAGATCCATCTTAAATGTAGGTTAGCTACCACCTTAGCCAAAAGTAAATTCGACATTTTCGATACTGGCAAAAAGCATTCCTTCTCTTTTCCTCAAAAAGATCTTGTCTTCTCGGGCCAGCCAACCAATAGCAAGAGCTACGTCTTCAAACGTCAAACTTAATTCACGGCACAAATCGAACATTGAAAGTTCACCTTTTTCATTTAAGATGCGCCATACTTTCCCGGCATTCAAGCCAATTTTTGTCTTTTCCATCATGCAAACTTTAGAAGATTAAACAATCCGTTATTTAGATTTTAATTCATTTTCATTGTGAGCACTGGAAAATGATGTGATGCACATTATCTATCTCCAAAGATAACATTTTTATCGGAAACGGCAAATAATCAAAGGCTTAATAAGGGGAACCGCATTAAAAATTTGTTTAAGAAGGTATGGCGATAAACTAAACACAATTTCCATCAGCGCCTCTACAGAAAAAGATTTTTCATTTCTCATATTCTCATAAATAAGAAACAAGTGGCAGTAAACTAATAAGATAGACTATGAGAAATGATTTAAAAACAGGCATTTCTCATAGTTTCTTCGCAAAATAACCCGGATTTTGCTTCATTTCTCATAGTGTAGTGTGCCGGAAGCTGACATTGAATAAATAAAACTATGTATTCCTTTTGCTTGCTTCCATACACAGTGTCTTAGTTCCACATATTGTGGGAAAAGATTCCCTAAGGCTTGGGAAAGTATTCCCTTATTTTGTGGGAAAGTATTCCCGTATATTGAAGGAAAACTTTCCCACAATATATGGGACAATCGAGACCAATGAGCATCTTCAAGCAAAAAGCCACTATTTTATCTAAATAGTAGCTTCATTTCCTGATAAAAATAAGGCAGGCTGAAAGAAAAAAGGAAGAACAAATGGCTTTTGACTATGAGAAATACCCTGAAATACTATGAGAATAAGGTGGCTTTTGAGCCAAAATATGGGAGAACTTATGAGAAATACCGTTTCGAAAAAGTGTTTCTCATAAGATATCTATTTGATTAGCTTTCGTTTATCGAAAAACAATGAGAATATGAGAAATGAAATGAAGAAATCTTTTTCAGGAGAAATAAAAGTAAGTTCATAATGGTGCTGCATTGAATTATTTTTTGGCGGAGTTATTCTAACACTTAATAGTTCAAAAGCAGATATTTCTCTGACCCAAAGATAGAACTAATGATGAATTAAAAGTTGCAATTATGGTTTTCTTCCCACAACAAACGGGAAAAGTCAGAAGAATCATGTACATTTGTAATCCGAAAACTAAAAGAACATCGCAATGAAAATATTTCCAAGCAGCAGTATCAAGAAATTGGACGCTTATACCATTGAGAACGAACCTATTACATCAATCGATCTGATGGAACGTGCAGCAACCGTATTAACAAAAGCCATCACAGACAGATGGAATACGGAAACGCCGGTCACTATCTTTGCCGGACCGGGGAATAATGGCGGAGACGCTCTCGCCGTAGCCCGCATGATGGCTGAAAAAGGATATAAAATCGAGGTATTTCTCTTCAACACGAAAGGAGAACTTTCACCCGACTGCCAGACCAATAAAGAATTGGTAGAAATGATGGAAGAAGTAAAATTCCACGAGATCAGTACCCAATTCGTACCTCCCGCCCTGACGCCCGACCATCTGGTAATCGACGGATTATTCGGTTCAGGTCTGAACAAACCGTTGAGCGGCGGATTCGCTGCCGTAGTGAAATACATCAATTCCTCCCCTGCCATGGTAGTAGCCATCGACATTCCTTCCGGACTGATGGGAGAAGAAAATACATTCAACGTAAAAGCTAATATTATCCGTGCCGACGTAACTTTCAGTCTGCAACTGCCGAAGCTCGCCTTTCTTTTCGCAGAGAACACGGAATTTGTCGGAGAATGGGAAGTGCTGGACATCCAATTAAGCGAAGACGGTATTGAAGAGATGGAAACGAACTACGAAATGTTGGAAATAGAGCAAATCCGTTCACTCATCAAGCCACGCAAACAGTTTGCCCACAAGGGGAACTTCGGCCATGCACTATTGATTGCCGGTTCAAAAGGAATGGCAGGAGCCTCTGTTCTCGCTGCCCGCGCCTGCCTCCGTTCGGGAGTAGGGTTGCTGACTGTCCATGCGCCAATGTGCAACAACGACATCTTGCAAACCTCCATACCCGAAGCAATCGTAGAAACCGACATCAACGAAACCTGTTTTGCCGTACCTACCGACACGGACGACTATCAAGCAGTCGGCATCGGCCCGGGACTGGGACGAAACGAGGAAACGGAAGCTGCTTTATTGGAGCAACTGGAACACTGCCAGACTCCTGTTGTAGTGGATGCCGACGCACTTAATATCCTCGCCAACCACCGTCATGCACTTACCCACCTACCGAAGGGTTCCATCCTCACCCCGCATCCGAAAGAACTGGAACGTCTGACCGGCAAATGCCAGGACTCTTACGAACGTCTGATGAAGGCTTGCGAACTGGCCCGTGCCGCCCATGTTCACATTATTTTAAAAGGAGCCTACTCCGCCATCATCACCCCCGAAGGTAAATGTTTCTTCAACCCAACCGGAAATCCGGGAATGGCAACCGGAGGTAGCGGTGACGTACTGACCGGAGTAATCCTGGCACTGCTTGCCCAAGGTTACCCCACCGAGGAAGCCGCTAAAATCGGCACTTACATTCACGGATTGGCGGGCGATGTCGCTCAAAAGAAGCAAGGAATGATCGGAATGATCGCAAGCGATATTATCACCTGTCTGCCGACAGCATGGCGACTTGTAAGCGAATAAAAGTTAAGAACTTACCCTTTTTTCAATAACTTCATTAACTTTGTTTTCAAAACCAGTTAAAAAGAACCGAATATGAAAAAGTTGATTATAGCAGCAGGACTACTTATGACAACGTCCGCCTATGCACAAACCGAAGTACTGACAGGGGTTACCCGAGGAAAAGACTATGGAGTGGTTTACAGTCTTCCCAAAACCCAAATAGAACTTGAAATAAAAGCCAACAAAGTCAACTATACTCCGGGAGAATTCAGCAAATATGCTGATCGTTACCTACGACTGACCAACGTCTCCGCCGACCCTGAAGAGTACTGGGAACTGGCTAGCGTAAAAGTGAAATCCGTAGGTGTGCCCAACAGCGAAACTACGTATTTCGTAAAATTGAAGGATAAGACAGTAGCACCGCTCATGGAACTGACAGAGGATGGCATTGTGAAAACGATCAATGTTCCTTACAGCAATAGCAGTGCAGGCAAAAAAGCTGCTCCCGCCCCCGCAGTCCTCCAAAAGAAAGCGAATCCTCGCGAATTCCTGACCGAAGAGATTCTGATGGCTAGTTCCACCGCTAAGATGGCCGAGCTGGTGGCTAAAGAGATCTATAACATCCGCGAAAGCAAAAATGCCTTATTGCGCGGACAGGCTGATAATATGCCTTCAGACGGAGCACAGCTTAAGATTATGCTCGACAATCTGAATGCACAGGAAGAAGCCATGACGCAAATGTTCTCCGGCACCTGCAACAAAGAAGAGAGAACATTCACTGTCCGCCTTACCCCTGACAAGGAATTCAACAATGAAGTTGCTTTCCGCTTCTCGAAGAAGTTAGGTGTAGTTGCCAACAATGATTTGGCAGGAACTCCGTTTTATATCAGTCTGAAAGACCTGAAATCGGTCAAGATGCCACAGGAAGACGGTAAGAAGAAGAAAGATTTGGATGGAATCGCCTACAACGTCCCCGGACAAGCTATGGTTACACTGACCGACGGTAAAAAGAAACTTTACGAAGGTGAGCTTCCTATTACTCAATTTGGTGTGATAGAATATCTGGCTCCGGTTTTGTTCAACAAGAATTCTACCATCAAAGTTTATTTTGATCCGAATACGGGAGGATTGCTCAAAGTGGACAGAGAAGAAGGGAAATAGAAAAATGAGGAAGTGAACTTCTAAAAAACAAAGAATATGGTTGGTGAAGGACATGCATTCGACATGATACGCCGAATAAAAGAGGGACGGGAAGCTTCCCGCCTACGTCGTGAACGTGCTAACGATAAGTTGAAGCATTTAAACCGTGCAAACGAACCTTATCCACTACCCAACACCACCCCCGAAGAAATGGAACGTATCATCCACGACTCGGAGAAAAAGAAAGAGAAAGACAGCAATTATTTTGTTTGGGGAACGCTTATTATCATGGGGGTCCTGATAGCAATTGCCGTCATACTTTGGGCTGTATTTATCAAATAAATAATAATAAGTTCCTATATACGACTGGTATCACCAGTTTTATAAATCCATCTTTCTGCATTTGAGAAAGATAAGCCGATACACGCGACTCGTAGCCCTCTTCATTTTGAAAGTGGTCTGCGAGTTTTTCTATAATCTCACGAACATTGCGTTTTCCATCTATCAGTTCCCATACAGCCGTACCGTGTTCTTCCAATTTCACATGAAGTTCTTTCGACATTCCTTTCGGCACAAGGAAGCGTTGCATCCACGGATATTTAAAACGGGGAAAGGAGAGCACAATTGTCTCCCCTTCCCTTTCTGCTGTAATATGTTCACTGCGACAGGGAATGACCTCTAACAGGTTGATTTTCTCTTTGGCAGCCATACTTCTTATTTTTTATTTCAGAGTATTCATACTGATACTCTTCTGTTTACACCTTGATACAAAATTCCTTTGTTACTTTAGGTATTGAATTTCCTAGTTACTTTTGGATATTCGCCTCTTCCAGACCGTATCCCTTCTTCTTGTTCTCTGCCTTCAACATCAAAGCCACAATCAGAGCAAGTACACCAAAAAGAGCAAAAATAGCCATCGGCAACGTGTAGTCATAAGTCTGTGCACCGTCTACTACCGGACCTTTGCAATAAGTATTCAACACCCATCCGATCAACAAAGGAACACCCATCAATCCCCAGTTCTGTACCCAGAAAATCAATGCGTATGCAGTACCCAACTGTTTTTCCGGAATAATCTTCGGAACAGACGGCCACATAGCTGAAGGCACCAACGAGAAGGCAAATCCCAATATAATCATGATGATAGTAGCAAACCACCATATATTCAGTATAGGCAGAGCGAACATCGTATGCACAAAAATAAGCATCACTGATCCGATTATCATCAACGTAGCTCCCTTACCGATACGGTCATAAAGCGAGCCGAACAACGGAGTCAGGATAATCGCACCAATCGGCAACAATCCGGGAATCGTTCCCGCCAACTTCGGATCTACATTATACTTCTGCACCATCAAGTCGGCAGCATACTTGATAAAGGGAAATACAGCCGAGTAGAACAATACACATAGTAATGCAATCAACCAGAATCCCTTATTCGTAATGATATACACAATATCTTTCATACGGAACGGCTCTTCCGGCTCCAATCCCTCTGCATCCAAAGAAGCATCCAACTTCTTATCATAGAAAGTATAAAGGAAGAAAGCAATCGTACCCACGCACAACATAATCAGACAAAACAGAATCGGAGCAGGAATATTGGTATGGAATGTGCCACTCTCATCCGTAGATCCGAAAAAGTCGGCCAAAGGAACCGTGAGCACCATTGCCAGAGTTGTTCCGATACGTGCCGTAGCCATTTCAAGTCCCATAGCCAATGCCATTTCCTTACCCTTGAACCATTTCACGATAATTTTGGAAACTGTGATACCGGCAATTTCCACACCTACACCGAAGATAGCATACCCCAATGCAGCCAGGGTTACCTGTGTTTTGAATCCGAAGAGCATGGCACCTTCCGGAAAAGTAGTAGAAATCGCATAGTATTTCAATCCACAACCAAACACCATCAATAAGCAAGCTCCCATTCCGGTGAAACGAACCCCCATCTTATCCAAAATGATACCACCGAAGATCAGCATCAACAGGAATACATT
This sequence comes from Bacteroides sp. AM37-9, assembly GCF_003603455.1. Taxonomy (NCBI): domain Bacteria; kingdom Pseudomonadati; phylum Bacteroidota; class Bacteroidia; order Bacteroidales; family Bacteroidaceae; genus Bacteroides; species Bacteroides sp. AM37-9. Next base: position 29,471 of record NZ_QTNF01000011.1, read on the forward strand.
AAACCATCCGTAAGCGCTTGTGAAGAAACCATAATCAAGACTGTCCCATAGTAGTTCTTTCTCAAGCATGGGTTTTAGAGGAGACATTACGTCGGTGAGGAAATAGCCGCATAGCATAGTAAATGCGACCAATGCTAGAACACTCCATCGGAGTACGGCGGAGTCATTCAATTTCTGTTTCAAATGTTCTGTCATTGTTATATTTAAAAATAGTAGTTAATAATCTTCATACGACCAACAAAGGTAGTTAAATCTCGTTTGTTTCTATCAAAAAGAGATTGTTTTTACAAGAAAAAGTTAAGTGCGGATTACACTGACCACGCGGAAGATTGAAAATCCGTGTAATCTGCGTAATCCGCACTTAAATATCAAAGAAATGCAGCATCCGTCTGCACCTTCCCATTAATGGTTTTACCCCCAAAGTCTTACCTGACGACGGAGTGAATTACTCTGCTGCAGGAGCAGGAGTTTCAGTAGCCGGTGCCGGAGTTTCTGTAGCAGGTGCATTGGTAGCAGGAGCTTCAGTTTGCGGCGCAGCCGTACCTGCGGGTAAGTTATACGGGTTAGTCTGTTGTTCTTTCTGTGCCTGTTCCAACACTGCGTCTTTAGCAACAGCAGAGCGAGGAACTACATAAGCAGTAGCAATGCTCATTACCACCATGAAGATAGCTAAGCCCCATGTTGCTTTTTCCAGAAAATCTGTAGTCTTGCGCACGCCCATGATGGCGTTAGATGAAGAGAAACCAGAAGCAAGTCCGCCTCCTTTTGAGTTCTGAATCAGCACGATGAAACACATCAACAAGGCTGCAATAACCATTAAGATAACGAATAATAAGTACATTTTTAGTTATTTTGAATTAGCGTTAATAATCAATTTCTCCAAAAATCTGATTTGGTCTGCAAAGTAAGCATTTTTTTTTGGATATTTCAAGCTTAATTTTTTAATTATTTCAAGAGCTTTTGAATATCGTTGCTGTTTAACATAGATTTTTGCCAAAGTTTCCGTAAAACAGCTGTCATCTTCCTCTTCTTCCTTCATCGTTTCTTCTTCGGTAGGTTCGTCCGAAGAGGTTGGCGAAGATGGCATTTCTTCTCTTAAAGGTTTCATGCAGAGGGGAGAGTCGCTCTCGCTCTTTTCTATAAAGTCGTCAATCAGTTCGTAGCCTTTGAGTTTGGGCGTTTCTTCGGCCGACTGTTCCGTGGCCGGAGTCTCCTCCAAAAGATAAGAGGTGTAATCCATCGAATAGTCGAAGCTGGTCCGGGCAGTCACCTCTTCGGGTACTGTGGACAAGAAAGCGTCGATCAATGCTAATGTGCGGTCTACGGACGGTTCGTCTTTCAGTACCTCCGTGAGAGGTACTCCCTTTTTCCGTGCCTGCACATCATAGCGGTCACCTTCAATCAACCGGAACAACTGCCGTCTGTCTGCAATGTAAAGAACTGCTTTCCGCAGTTCTCCACCGAAACTAATATCATGGAGAATATACAGATTCTTCAGATACAGCAGACGAAGTGACTGAAAATACGGATACCTCGCAAGAAGATTGCGCAGTTCGTACAAAGTATCCCTATTCAGCGTCTCGGGATGCTGAATCCATTGTTGAAAGTTAACAGAAGTCATTTATATTACCAGTTTGCTACAGTTGCATTAAAAATTTGGTCGGTGATCTCTTTAGACATTTCAGCAATCAATCCGTCCTGTACGGCAGTCAGCAACTGGCTAGAGTCGTAGGTACGGAACGCAGAAAACTGTTGTTCAAAGTCTTCGGCATGATTGGTGTTGTTGACAAAACGTACATTGACGGTAATAGTCAACTTCGTCTCCGAAGAATAACCGTCGGCAGATACTGCCTGGTTGTACTGATTGTAACCTGTGATTTCTCCGTCAATCTGCAAGTCGGCATTCTGATTCGGCTTGAGCAGTTGCAGACGGGTCTGCCGGATGAAGATATCTTTCAGGTCCTCATTGAATTTGGTTGCCAACGGAGCATATACATACTCCGACTTGATCGGGAAGTCGGCTATCGAAATGGTCTTTACCTTATCATAATTGATAGACGATCCGTTAAACTTATAGGAAACAGTGCACGCAATGACTACCAACGGCAAGCCGAACAGTAACAAAGGGCGTATTATTTTCTTAATCCAATTCATATTCTTTTATTTTTCTATAAAGTGTACGCTCGGAAATATTCAAGTCCTTGGCCGCACTCTTCCGCTTTCCATGATGCCTCTCAAGTGCCTTGCGTATCATTTCTTTCTCCACTTCGTCCAGTGACAAAGGGGATTCTTCTACATATTCTTCCGTGTCTTGTATGTCATCATCATCCTTGCAAACCGTAGGCTGCATGGTGTGAATGATAGCAGGTACCGAAGGTTGATGCGCCGTCACTACCGGAGTAGTAACCACCGTTCCCATTTGTCCTACCTGCCCCACCTGTCCGGCACGTTCCGCCATCAGGTTGTGCACCATCTTCTTCAGCTCCGCCACTTCCTGGCGCATATCGAACAGAACAGAATAAAGAATCTCCCGTTCGCTCTCAAAGCCTTTACTCTCACGCGTTCCCATCAACGCGGGAAGACGTTGCGTATTTTGTGCGGGAAGATAATTCTGCAAGATAGCAGCAGAGATCTCCCTATTGGTTTCAATGATAGATATTTGCTCGGTGATGTTCTTCAACTGACGCACGTTTCCGGGCCACGGGTAAGCCAACAACTCTTTCTTCGCATCCTCCGTCAACTGAATAGCAGGCATCCGGTATTTCTCTGCAAAGTCTGCGGAAAACTTACGGAACAACAAAAGTACATCGTCACCACGTTCACGCAAAGGCGGTATCTGGATAGGCACCGTATTCAACCGGTAATATAAATCTTCACGGAAACGTCCTTCTGCAATCGCTTGTGTAAGATTGACGTTGGTAGCCGCCACCACACGCACATCCGTTTTTTGTACTTTGGACGAACCTACTTTCATAAACTCGCCACTCTCCAGTACACGGAGCAAACGTGCCTGGGTAGACATCGGCAACTCCCCTACTTCATCAAGAAAAATAGTACCGCCGTCAGCTTCGCCAAAGTACCCTTTCCGTTCGCCAATCGCACCGGTAAACGCACCTTTCTCATGTCCGAACAGTTCGGAATCAATCGTACCTTCCGGAATAGCGCCACAGTTGACAGCAATATACTGTCCGTGCTTCCTCCGGCTATATTGATGAATAATCTGCGGAAAACTTTCTTTTCCGACTCCACTTTCTCCGGTAATCAGCACAGACAAATCGGTAGGAGCTACCTGAATGGCAACATCTATGGCGCGCGACAATGCTTCAGTATTTCCAATAATACCGAAACGCTGTTTCACTTGTTGTATCTCTGCTTTCGTCATCACTCGTTTTTAATCTTCGTCTACTGTATCCAGCTTCAGTTTATCACTATCGTCACGTTTCTCGTAATACTGTTTACGCAACGGATTGGCACGAGCCACTTTTTCCCGCTGACGATTACGGAACACGTCGATGGCAACATAGATTGCCTGACGGAAAGAATCTTCACAAGCCACTCCCTTGCCTGCAATATCGTATGCCGTTCCATGAGCCGGAGAAGTACGTACTATCGGCAGGCCTGCCGTATAGTTCACCCCGTCTTCCATAGCCAAGGCCTTGAACGGAGCCAGCCCTTGATCGTGATACATCGCCAGGATACCGTCAAAATGAGTATAATTGCCTGAACCCATAAAGCCGTCGGCCGCATAAGGACCGTAGCAAAGGATTCCTTTCTCTTCCATTTCTTTCATGGCAGGGATAATCACTTCCTGCTCTTCCATTCCCAACAAACCACCGTCTCCGGCATGAGGATTGAGAGAGAGCACCGCAATACGCGGAGCGCCGATACCAAAATCCTGTTTCAGACAACGATGGAATATCATCAGTTTCTCCTGAATCAGTTCTTTGGTAATCGTAGTCGCGATCTCTCTGACAGGGATATGTGTCGTCACCAAAGCCACCCGGAAGTCATTCTTCATCAAAATCATCAATGACTTATCACCATTGCCCAGACGTTCTTCGATATATTCCGTATGTCCGGGGAAGGAGAACTCTTCCGACTGAATCGTATGTTTATTGATCGGAGCTGTTACGATAACGTCTATCAACCCTTCGCGATATTCTTCGATGGCACGTTCCAAAGCCCCCAGCGCAGCTTTACCGGCTTCGGGGTCGGGTTTGGAAAATTCCACTTTCACTTCATCATCCGTACAGTTCACCACACTCAAACGGTTGTACCCCGCTTCGGTAGCAGAGTTGACAATGCTAAAATTGGCCTGTATATCCAGCGCTTTGCGATGATAAGCCGCTACTTTCGGTGAGCCATAAATGATCGGAGTACATAGTTCCAACATCGTAGGGTCGGAAAATGTCTTAAGAATCACCTCATAGCCCACCCCGTTAATATCTCCTTGGGTGATACCTATCCTTATCTTGTTATCTTCCATGTTTTTATTTATTAGTTTGTTCCGCTTCCTTAGATGCCTCTCCCAATGGAATCTGATTCTGCTGAACTTCATTCGGAAGTTTCAGTGTATACAGAGATGCTTCCATCTGGCGTACCAGGTTGCGTTTCATTTTATCAGGTGAATAAACAAATATTTCTGCTGTAATAATTCGTTGGTTTTTCTCGTCCAGACGAGTATGAGACACATACGGACCACCCATAAAGTCGCCCTTCATACGCCACAGGCCACGTGCTTCCATTGTGTAGCTGTTCTGCACATTGATCGGACGGACATCGGTCAACAAACTATCGGTCGACATATAAACGCCCTCCTTGAATCCGGGAATATTGGCTTTCATCACGGAATCACGTTTGTGCACAAAATATTCTTTGGTAAACGTATCCTTGTCAGTGTACGGATAAGAGTACATCACAAAGTTACGGTCGGCAGTACCTGTGTTGGTAGAAGCCCAGAAGAAATCATCCCCGGTCTTTGAATTAGCCAGTTCGGCATCCACCCAGATGTCGCATCCGAACAAACTGTCCACTTTCTGCGAAATGAAATTACTGTGTTTCCCTTCCAGGAACGTAATCTGACGGTTCATTTCCGCACGGGTAAAGAAGTCGACAATCGTCTTTTTGTTCTCTTCCACAAACTTCTCGAACTCTTCTTCGTTCGGAGCCTGGATAGTCAATATCATCTGCGGATTGGCATACACGTCCTTCGCATATTTGAACGAGGCTTTCGTATATATATCCTGTATATCTACAATAATAATGTTACGTATCAACTTCAGCGTAGAATCATAATCTTTCGGCGAAGTATACATAATCCGGAAAGAAGGTTCCGACTGCGGCAAACCGGGCATATCAGCATCGAGCGCATCATGTAAAGCCCTTCCGGCAGCACGATCCCAAACACCGTGATCTACTACAACCAAAAGCTCGTAAGCACGACCACTAGAGGTGTGATTTCCTTTCAGACCACAAGATGCAACGACAAAGGCTACCAAAGCGATGCATAAAATAAAAGAGTACTTTTTCATGATGTTCGGTTTTATATATTAACTTTCATTATTTTTCTCCTGTTTCGCTGTCGACAGCATACCGCAAGCGGCAAAAATATCTTCGCCCCTGGATGAACGGATAGTGGTGAAAAGTCCGTGTGACGTCAGATAATCACGAAAACGGGTCATCGTATCCATGTCCGCTCCCTCGAGGTCTACCCCCGGTATGGCATGAAAACGAATCAGATTCACCCTGCAATCCAGCCCGCGAAGAAGTTTCAGCAACTCTTTGGCATAGACCTGCGAATCATTGAGCCCTTTAAAAACAATATATTCAAACGAAAGTCGACGTTGTTTACTAAAATCATAGTTTTTTAACAGTTCCACCATTTCGGTGATTGAAAACGCCTTTTCCGCCGGCATTAATTCAGCACGCTGAACGGTCAGCGGAGAGTGAAGGCTGATGGCAAGGTGACAGTCATTTTCTTCGATAAAACGCTGCAATCCTTTCCGTAGCCCGACAGTAGAAAGCGTGATACGCTTCGGACTCCATGCGTAACCGTAGGTAGCGGTCAGTAGTTCCAATGCCTTCAATACCTCATCCAGGTTATCGAGCGGCTCGCCCATTCCCATCATTACGACATTAGTCAGTTTGTCCCGTTCCGGCAGCGAATGAATCTGGTTCATGATCTGGCTGGCGGTCAGGTTAGCCGTATACCCCTGTTTGCCGGTCATACAGAACTTACAGTTCATCTTGCAACCTACTTGTGACGACACGCACAACGTTGCCCGGTCATCATCCGGTATATAAACCGACTCTACAAAATGGTTCTCACCCACTTTATAAAGATACTTCACCGTACCATCTACAGAGCGCATTTCATCTACCGGAGCTTCCGCTCCCACCTCATAGTTCTGCTTGAGCAACTCCCGGTGTTTCAATGACAAATTAGTCATATCATCAATCGAGGCTACCTTCTTTTCGTAAAGCCAGGATGCAATCTGCTTGGCAGCAAAGCCGGGCATACCCAGTCTTTTTGTCAATGATTGAAGCTCTACAAGAGTCATTCCTAAAAGGGGATATTTAGACATTCTTCTTTCTGTTGATAGTTTATATCTGCAAATGTAAGGAAATAAAGTCGATTTCCGTATAGCAGGAATGTAAAAGTTAACAAAAAAGGGAAGTATGCCTCCGTTATGATTCAACCACGCTGATATATTGAAGTAGCTTTTGCGCCATTTCAGAATCCTCGCCATTCTTTTTCACTTCATGACCGTACGCCTCACGGAAACAAGCCAGCGCCTCTTCCCGTTCATTACAAAAGCTGTGCAAAACCCCTAGGTTCTGACAAGCCAGAATCGTATCTTCATCCCCCCATCCCAGATATTTCTTTCGCAGTTCAAACTCTCTGAAGAAAGCCTCTTTCGCCATTGAATAATTCTCCAACTTCACATAAGCCTGTGCTTTGTAATAATATACCAGACAGGAAGCATTAGGGTCAGTATCATCGTGAAAATCCAAAGACGTTGCAATACGAATCACGTTATCATAGTCTTTATTCATGTAATACTGCTGCATAATATCACATCTCAATGCCTCGTAGCGGACAGTCAATTCCGCCAGACGCGGTTTTTCGCTGAAATACATTTCATGCAGAAGAGACTCACGGAAGAATAAAGTAGATGCCTGCTCATCGCCACGTTCATTCATCATCCGTTTGAATTCCCTGCACAGATAATACAACTGTTTATGACAAGCGACGATCTGTTTTTTGCTGTCTATCTGTATAGCAATGTCCAACGCCTGATTCATCAGCATCCATGCTTCATCGTATCGTTTGATATAATAAAGACATTTACCCTGCATACGCAAACATTTAGCCACTCCACCGGACAGTCTGCCATTCAACGACTCGTGCATTTCAGCTACTTTCCGGAATTTCTCGGCAGCACTCTCTTCCTCATCCTTATAGTAATCACAATAAGCCAGATATTCGGAAAGTTCAATGACTTCTGCCTGACTCTTCTCATCAGCAGAAGCCGCATGATAATCAAGCGCCCTATTCAGATAGGTCACTGCTTCATTGTATTGCTCATTGTAGTAATATGCCAGAGCTAGATTTCGGCAGGTGTTGGCAATCTCCAGTTCCGGAGTCGGTACAATGTTTTCCTGCATCACCAATGCTTTCAGGAAACAGTCGCATGCCGTTTCGTATTCTTCATTACGGGCATAGCGGCATCCCTCATTCATCTTCAATACCGACTTGGCAATGAGTGGCATGGCAGCACCTTCCATACTCTTCTCACTCACAGCAGCCGCCGCCTTCGTCAGATGGAAAGAACTGCTCAAGAAAGTAGCCATATCATTAGCAATGACAGGAATTAAAAAAGAATCGATCTCATCAAAGTCCAATTCGGCATAGACTTCAGGCGTAACTTCAGGATTGTCGTTCATGATCGCCTTCCAGCTATCTTCCAACAGAGAACGATTCGTGCGATACAGAATCTCGAAAATCTCCACATCACAAATCCAATCCTTCAATATATCCCATTCTTGCATCTTATAGCATTGATAGGTAATCTCCACTTTATAGCGATACGAATCATGGTAGCAGAACTGTTTCATGCGATAGTTATAATCGGCAAAAGTCAACGGATGGGAAAGGATCTCTTCCTCATCCAGCAGAGCGGAAATAATTTCATGGCGACTATCATCTATACATTCGTCATCTTGAGCGAAATAGCGTTCGATTGCCTCTACCATTTGTGTGTCACCAATGCAATATCGTCCTCCTTTGTTGGTGAGCCAGCTGCTCATTTCCACTCTCAACTGCGACCAAAGTATCTGATTAATGTCTGCCATGCTCTTCACTTCATCTTCGGTAAATCCTTCTAAAGTAAGTGAAAGCATCAGAAGCGTTCTTCCAATCTCTTCGAAACCATAATCAGCCGACAAACGCCGTAGCACACTGTCATAGAATTGCCCAACCTCATTGAGCCGGCAATATCCACTCATATATTCATTGAGAGCATCGTACTGACCGAACGAAACCAGCTCGTTGAGCAATACACTTAAACAGCGCGGTTGTTTAGCCAGCACCCACGAAGCAAGAATATCTTCCTGTTGTGCGGACAAAGCCTTGGAGTAAGTAGACAAATATTGCTTTGAGAACGACTTGGCATCCGCCTGTGAAAAACCATTCAACTGGAAATGAGCGTAGTCATTCTGAACAAAGGGCAGGTAGGCAGTGGATGACGCAGAAAAGCTCAACACGACTTTCACGTTCGGGGGAATAGATGCAAATAAAGAAAACAGGGATGCTTCAGTCGGATTCAGATAACTGATGTCATCAATCAACAGAATGATAGGGTATCTTGATGCACCCAGCGCACTCCACAACTGACTGAACTTTTGGATAGAATTCAAATCTTCTTCAATCTCCTTGAGGTTTCGAAGTGTGTTCCCTGAAAAAGTGTTCAAGCCAGCATCTCCCATCAAAACCGAGTTTTTCACGGCGTCCATGATGGATTTGGCAGTGCTTTGGGTCGAGTCCAGTTCTTTTGAGACTTCCGCCGCGAACAAATTTTCCTCACCCAAAGATTGATGCTTGAGTGCGTTCTGGCATTTAGAAGCTAACATTCTCGCCAACGTTTCCGGATAAGAAGACAATGTAGTACTATCCAAGCGATGATAGATAGGAATCATCGGCATATCATTGTTCACTAAATCGCTCCAATGAGCCAACAAAGCGCTCTTGCCAAGACCGCAACCGCCCGTTACCACCAGACACCGCTGTTCATCCGCCGCCAAAAAATCAGCAAACGCCTGATCTGCTTCAGGTATTGGGTGATAATTGAATAAGAGTTCATTGCGCGTCAGTTGTTCTTGCAATGCTTGATTATCTTCAACGGTCAGTACGTCAGGAAACTCCCGTTCAAGCAATTCCGTGAAAGCAGCTTCCACAAGGTTACACAACTGATCGGGCGAATCATACTCTTGCACAGGATAACGATCCTGTTGCAAAATACTCTCTTTCAGACGTTTCAATTTAAGAGCCTCCTCTTCAGGGCAAGACAGTTCATCATCTGCCGACTGTTTTATATAAAAATAGGCATGTAACGGATTGGGATTGCGCAGTACACCAAACTGCATTTCAATTTCCGTCACACTCAAATGGTGATTCAAGTCATCTTCTATCCAACGATATTCCAAGCTGTCATTGAGAGTTTGAGATAAATCTTCATAACTGGGACACCATCCATAGCGGTCGCCTACCATACCTATGAAGAAAGGCCGGGAGTTAACGATCTCTTTCAGGCATATTTCAACAACCTTGCCGCTTTTCGCATCTTCTTCTGTGATTCCCCAACGCAAATCAACCAATGAAATGGTGGCACCACGGCTGGCAGCCTTCACTTGCAAACCCTTAAAGAGTTTGACTAATGCAGAACGTTCCATCTCCATGTCTCTGAACGTTGACGAAAGGAATACACGGATAACACGTGAATTTTCAGCGGGAACTGAATACTGGGCTAGTTGTTTAGTCATAATATAGATTCGTATTAGTTAATGAAGTATTTCGCAAAGCCAATTGATAAAGATTGGCAAGATATGGAAATTTAATCAGATAACAAAGACCATAAACAAAAAAAACGAGCACAAAAAAGGCACGGATTACACGGGTTTCGCGGTTCCCTCATAAGTTTAAACCGCGTAAATCCGTGTAATCCGTGCCTAATATCTATTACTTGCTACTTGTTTAGAAGAACAAGAAGCGTGTATCTTTTACGTTTGCTTTCAGATACAAATCATTCATCAGACGGCTGGCAAAACGTGCGTGCATGTTAGTCAGCGTAGCTTCTTCTGCTTTTGCGTCGAATGTTTCGTTCAGTTTGTCCTTACCGTATACCTGCAATACAAATACTCCGGCATTACCTTTGATAGGAGCGCTCAACTGATTTACTTCAGCTGCAGAAGCATAAGCACCTACCAGCGGTTCGCTGCTGCGCAATGCTGATACGTATGCAGGAGCTGCAAAAGTAACCATCTTCAAAGAGTCGCTGACTGCATTAGTCATCTCTTTGTACTGGTTGAATGAAGTTGCATTGGCAGCTTTCATGTCAGCCATAATCTTTTCAGCTTTCTTATCTTTTACGATTTCAGCTCTCAACTGATCCTGTACTGCTTTCAACGGACGATATCCTTCCGGCTTAATGCCTACCAGACCTACTACCATCATGTGATCGCTTTCGCCACATTCGTACAAGCCGGAAACATCACCCGGTTTTGCTTTATCAAACGCCCATCTCAACGCTTCTTTTGTACCTCTTACACCACCGATATTGTGTTCAGAGCTGCTCAAATCCATTCTGTCGAGCAATCTGTAACCGGCTTCTTCAGCGTTAGCTACCATCTTTTCTACACTAGGATTAGCTGCGATAAACTGGCTGAAATCATTATAAGCGCGGTTGTAAGTTTCTTTGCTGAACTCAACTTCACGCTTGATAACAGCTACTTTATATTTGTCTTTTACAGATTTCTTGTTCGTTACCTGAAGAATTACGTTTGCTTGTCCCATCGGCAAGTTTACCAATTCGTTCACACCTGTATTGTTGATAGCAGAGATGAATTTCAGGTTATCGCCGTCTATCTGTGCACCTTCGTACTGTGCAGAAGTTAGCCAGTTTGCATCACCAGTCTGACCATATTTCTTTGCCAGATCAGCAAAGTTAGCGCCACCTTTGATCGCGTTGTAGATACTGTCAGCCAAGGTCTTTGTCTTCAAAGCATCTTCTGCGTATACCTGAATCTGACGGAATTCGACAGAATCGGCAGCAGCAGCTTTAGCTACAATTTTGAAAGAGTTGATTGTATTGTCGGCACCGTTATAGTAAGGACCATAAATAGTACCTACCGAAGCAGAGTCCAAACGGGCAACTACATCTGACGGGAAAGCTGTTTTGTTATAGAACAAGTCTACATAAGGAGCTTCCGAGCCAGTCGAGCGGATGAAAGAAGTATAATCTTCCGTAGTAGTAGCCAACTGTTCAGTAGCTTCGTCCACTTCTTTCTGGATAGCAGCTCTGTCTTCAGCACTTGCAGTCACTTGTACATCAATGTACTTGATGTCACGAGTTTCCTGATATTGCTTGAATTGTTCTTTCTTCTTGTTATACAAGTCTTTCAGTTCCGATTCTTTCACTACGATTGTAGAGTCCACTACAGAAGAGTAAGGAATACCAGCCATCAACACGTTGTACTGGTTCACTCTTGCATCGAAAGCGTCCTGTGCTTCCACCGGATTGGAAAGAAGAGCTTTAGACACCAATGCCTGATACTTTTCTGCCAGACGGCTCTCGATCAGTGTTTTCTGAATGAAAGACCAGTATTTATACATGTTATTGTATTGTTCAGCATACTGTGCCGGCATTTGTGATTCGCTCATCTTGGCATATTCCACGAGGAACTTGTTCAACATATCCTTGTCGAAGTTTCCTGTTTGCGGATTCTGGAAAGGAGTTTGTCTCAACAAAGGATGAACGCCTGCTTTCAGGATGTCCTGGATTTCAGCAGCAGAAACAGTCAGTCCCAGTGCTTTTGCTTCTTTTTCGATCAGTTTATTGTTTACGTAGGAACGCCATACTTCATCGCGCACCTGATTGGTTTGTTCGTCATTCAAGGCGGTCACCCCACGCATGAGTTTCACCACTTCGGTATATTCTTCTACCAAATTCTGATACTCTTGAGCGGAAAGAGCGTCTCCGTTCACCTCACCTACGTCATGTGCCTGATGCGGCTGCATCACCTTCCATGCGTCACCCGCAATGAAAGCAAACAGCGCCAAGCCGATAACAATCACCAATAGAGGTCCTTTCGACCTAATGTTTTGTAACGTTGCCATTTTGATTAATACGATTTATGTTTATTATTATTTCTTTCTTTTGTCGTTTTAGCGCACGAAGATACAAAAAATGCTAATATGCATCTATTTATTGGCTAAAAATTTCTTGATTATCGTCATTATTCCAAGACTTTTAATCGCACGAGTTCTATTTTTGTCGCTGTGACCTTAATTATCTTGAATTGATAACGTCCTACCCGGACCACTTCATGCAACTTCGGGAAGCTCTGATATTGGTTCAGGATCAACCCTCCTACTGTCAGATAATCATCCGACTCGGGCAAGTCGAGTCCGTACGTCTCATTGACTTTTTCTATCTCCAGACGGGCGGACAACACATACTCGCGTTCGTCGATTTGCTTGCTGATATAGGAAGTGTTATCGTGTTCGTCTTCTATATCTCCAAAGATTTCTTCAACGAGGTCTTCCAGAGACACGATGCCGGACGTACCGCCAAATTCATCCACCACTACGGCAATCGTTTTCTTTTGCTGCATGAAGAGTTTCATCAGTTTATGAGCGGACATGGTTTCGGGCACAATCGGCACTTGTTTCACATTCTCATGCCAGTTTTTCGGGGCACGGAACATTTCCGACGAATGGATATAACCGACTACGTTGTCGATATTCCCGTCATACACGATTATCTTGGAGATTCCGGATTCTATGAAGCGGCTTTTCAGCTCGTCCAGCGAAGTAGTCAAATCAACAGCCACCACTTCGGTACGGGGAACGATGCAGTCGCGGATTTTTATGTTCGAGAAGTCGAGGGCGTTCTGGAAGATTTTCACTTCCGTGTCCAACTCTTCTTCATTTTCGGCATTATCAATGCTGCTTTGTACGAAGTAATCGAGGTCGACTTTTCCAAAAGCTCTGTCGGACGCATCCTTATTAACCTTCATTCCAAAGAGGCGAAGGAAAATACAAGACAAGCCGGAGGCTAATTTGGAGATGGGATAGAGAACCACATAACAAACAATAAGCGGAATGGCAAAAACATTCAAGACCAGATTGGGATTGATTTTGAAGATTGTTTTCGGCAAAAACTCTCCGGTCACCAGGATAATCAGGGTAGAAATAACGGTCTGCGCCAACACCATCAGGAAATGATTGTCAATGAATCCCGCCAGCAGATTGTCGCCGATAATCTGTGCCATCAGGATACCATAGATGACCAGTGCGATATTATTCCCCACCAGCATGGTAGAGATAAATTCATTCGGGTTCTTGAAGAAGATAGAAAGGATGCGGGACGTAATTCCCCCCTTGCGTTCCATCTCAAAACGCAGTTTGTCTACCGACACAAAGGCAATCTCCACTCCTGAAAAGAAAGCGGAAAAGACCATGGTGATAATTAGAGAGATATAAATATTCATAAGTTTTGATTTACGATCAGACGATTTACGAGATACGGTACAATGATATGACTTCGCCTATTTCGCAGTATCTTTATTCACTGAATCCGGCAGTGCTTTTGTTTCCGGTTGGGGCGGACCGCTACTCGCTTCCTCGTCCACATAGAAAATACCTTCAATATTACGAATGGTATATATAGTCATTTGCTGGTTCGAGTCGAAGCCGTGTCCTGTGATAATTCTGTCCGGTTGCTGAATACGTATAAACTTGTCGGAATACACTTTTTGAGTGGCCTCATTCCAGTAGAGCAGTTCGGTATTAAAACGCTCTCCTTTGCGGTTCTGTATATCCACATTCCCTATCAGCTTCCAAAGTCTTTCTTTGTCATAATAATAGGCAGTATCTGCCTTAATACTGGCTTCTACATTAAAGATAGAGTCGAACTGCTCCATATACACACCTTTTTCAAACGCCCAATACGAAGGCTTTTTACGGTCGTACATCATCCACTCTTCCGTGTTCACCCTATAACGTGTCACTCCGGAATCGGAAATAAGGGTAGTAACTCCCAATGTGGTCATCACCGGAAGAGAATCACGTTCTGTGATAGCCTCTCCCATAGCTTTCTGTTTTCCGCCACAGGAAGATAATAAAAGAAGCATAACAACCACCCCGAAGGTGATTGTTATGCTCATGCTTTTATGCAACAAACGGTTTCTTCGTTTTCGCAACATACGGTTATCTAATCGTTGTAGTCTCTCCTATCCAACCGCCGATAGTGATGCGGTCGCCTTGCTTGTAACCTAACATAAACAGGTCTTTAGCTTGTGGAGTATGACCAGAATATCTACCGATCAAGCTGTTAGCTTCTTCAGCTACGCTCGGATCTACTTGTTTTGCACGTTGAAGTTTGTCGATTACTGCAAAGTAAGTACACTTGTTCAAAGCTGACTCGTCGCTCCAGTTAGGACTCATTGCATACAGATTGGCAATCAGGATATATGGAGCACCATAGTTTTCGTTGAACCCGATAGCTTTCTGACAATATGCTCTTGCTTGAGACAGTTTTTTAGCAGAAGCCAATACCGCTGCGGCAGCGTATGCTTTTTCAGCTTTCTTCACGTTGTCAGTTTCCAATCCAATGGCTTCGTCGAAGAATTTGACAGCACCGTCGATGTCACCTTTCTTAAATGCTTGGTAAGCACATCCGGTAGCGGCATCTGCACTAGGTTCTATCTTGTACACATAGAAAGCAGCCTGTTGATAAGCTTCGCTTTCCGTACATCTCATCATTTTCATGATGTCGATTACTTTCTTCAAGTAAGCCAGGTCTGTTTGGTTAGCTTCTACTTTCGGTCCATAGATGTTTTGCAGTGATTCGCAATCAGCTGTTCCGCTGTTTACAAACAAAGCAACCAGATTATCTTTGATACCTTGCAAGTTTTTCTTCTTTGCTTCGTTCGTTTCAGCAGCAATAGCAGCATCAGCATATTCAGAAGCAGCCAGATAATCCTGAATGAATTGTTCCTTATGGTTAGGATCTGTTTTCAGTTTATCCAAAGACATTTGCAGGAAATAGAAGATAGTAGCGGCAGCAGATTCAGCTTTTACTGCATTTACCGACTGGCTCAACCATTGATAAGCCTGATTAACATCAATTTTCGGAGCGAAAGCGATGTAATCTACTGCTTTGATACCCAGAGCTTCATCAGCAGAAGACACTTTTGTACCTTTAGCCAAGAACTCATCTGTGTATTTGATACGCAAATCATGCGTATTCATCAGCTCATCAAAATATTTCTGATATTCCGGATTATTCCTATCCTTGATTTGTCCCATCAAGCCTTTCAGAATTTTATATCCGTCAGTAAAAGTATAGAAACGAAGCGTCGGGCAGTTTTCCAACACAGCTTTCCAAGGAGTATACGCATCTTTAAAGTTACCTGCACGCACAGCTTCATGCGAGATACTACTGTTCGAGTTACAGTTAGTCGCATCCTGTGCTACCACAGTGGTTGCCCCTGCCGAAAGGAACAACATAGCCACAAGCGTTTTAATTTTCATTGTATCTAAATTTTAGTTGTTATTATTATAGTCGTCTATTCTTTCTCTTCTTACATTCATCTCAATTACTCTACTCTGCGTTTGAAGAACCAACGTTCGTTGAACGTCAATCCGATGCTAACGCGGAAGATATTTTCGTTTACAAAGGTCGATTCCTGTCCACTTACACGAACAAACTGTCCGCTGATGCTAAGGATGGAACGGGAACGAGGCACAGGCAGACCGAAACCGGCTGTTACGCCATATTCGCGGGCTGCGTCTTTACCGCCAATCTTATAATACGGAGTCGTATAATAAGCTCCCAAACGATATTTGATGTGGGATAAATAGGAACGTCCAATCAAATTGGGAATATATTCCGCACCCACTGATATTTTATGACGGTCGCAATACGTGTATGTTTCATCAAAATCTTCACGTACAGCATCATCCGATGTATTTACGCCAAACTTTGTTTTTGACCATTGTTGCAAACTGTAATCCAGACCGACAGTCAAACGTTTGTCATAGTTATATGTAAAGCCGACGCCAAAAGTATTAGGCACTTCAAGCGTAGCATCCCAATCCTGACTGACAGTTGAGCTAGCTTGCGTCGTTACTGTATAATCATTATTCAGTTTATGCTTCGGAGAATATACTGCTCCGATAGTGGCTGAATGTTTTTTGTTAAATTCTTGCGTATATTGCAATCCAAAATCCAGTTTATAATCCGACACTGACACAGCATTCTGCCTAATGTAAGAATAAGCAGAAGCGGTATTCGGATAAAGCTGCGTCAACGAGCGGGTTATGTCTCCCCAAAAATAAGAAGCATTCACACCAACAGACAGGTTTTTCAAGACTTTTACACCCGCACCAACATACAGTTGATGTAAACCTCCCTCACCAGTAAGGCTTTTCGTGCTATACGGTGAAGTTTCTGTAGCCTCATTGCTTTCCGATACAGAATATCCCACATTGGAAAATGGCAACAGACCGATACTCATCGCTACCCTCGGATGCAAACGAAATTGCATAGCCAAATAGTCGAAGCTAGAGTTTTTAGCGTTCAGTTTCACACCACCGCCACTAATATTCATATTTTGCAGACTAACGCCTCCTTCAAAAATAAACGTCAACGAGTCAATGGCTGTATACGAAGCAGGATTCAGCGGATTGATCTGTGCTCCATCCCGAAGTCCAAAAGCAATTCCCCCCATCGCCTTGCTATTCCCGAAACTCTGATCGGACAAGTCGCCATAGCCATATCGTGTATAAGGAGAGTTTGTATTATTTTGAGCGATTGCCATTCCGGTAACCATCGTGAGCAAAAGCGCACAAAGTGTGTGTTTAAATCCTACCATTATTATAGTTTAAAATTCTATTTAATCCTTTCAACACTAAAAATCTATCTGCAAAGATGATACTTTTTACGCTGCTATCAAAAGAAAAATCATCTCCGCCCGTTAAAAAAACCAAAAGTTCAGGATATTTATGCTTCATAGACTCAATATAACCTGAAATTTCGTATTCCATCCCTTTCATCACTCCGGCGCGTATAGCCGTTTCGGTGTCCCGTCCCATCGGGAGTTTGCGCCCGTTGGTGTCCACCAGAGGCAAACGTCCCGTAAACTGATGCAGTGCCTTGAAACGCATCTGCATACCGGGAGAAATATTACCGCCATGATACTGGCCTTTTGAGTCGATAAACTCGTAAGTAATGCAAGTTCCCGCATCAATCACCAATATATCCCGATGAGGAAACTGCTCATTAGCACCCACTACGGCAGCCATACGATCATATCCCAATGTTTCGGGAGTTTCGTACAGGTTGACAACCGGCAGCGGAGTCTGATGATTGAGCCAGAGCAAAGGAAACGGCAAAGCGGCCAAATCAGCTAAAACCTTTTCGTTTAGATCAATGACAGTAGCCACAATCCCCTGTTCAACCGGATATTGAGAACAAAGAGCTTTCAAGCAACCTAGAGACTGATTGGATTCAGCTACTACATCCACCATTTCTCCGCCGTCGAAGAAAGCAATCTTTGCCTTTGTATTTCCTATGTCGATTATTAAATTCAAATCTTTTGGTTCTTTAGCGGGCGCAAAGGTAAAGTAAAAAAAGAAAAGTTGAAGCATAGAAGAGGAATTATCTTCTTTTTTCATTTTAGAAATCCCCCCAAACAAAAAAATCGAACTATCTATTTTTAAATAGATCAATTATCTTTTATTGTTTATTATGTATTCCACTTTGCGTTCGGCAGTCCTTTTTCATTACATCATAAACTACTAATAAGCAATAGATTACAAGAGAAAAACAGCGTTCCACAAAGCGTTCCACTATTTTGTAATCAATTTTCCGTTCCAGCAGAAACATTATTTCATTCAAACAGAGGCTCCGTTTTATCTCATCTAAAGGCAAATTTCCTGAATCATCTTCATTTTTTCATTCACAAAACACAGAAAAAGTGTGTTGAGCGAACTATATTATATAGATTATTATATTTTAGTATTTATATATGTTCGGTTGGTGGTTCGCCTACTTTTTTCCGAGCGTTGCAAACGCATGACAGACAAGCAGTTGAGCCACCTTCAGGGGGTGTTCGTTTGGCTGTTCGATTTTTTAGCCCCCAAATAGAGGCTCTATTTGAGGGAAACAGAGCCTCTGTTTAAGCCATATAGAGCCTCTGTTTGTATGAAATAGAGACTCTATTCCGATAAAACAGAACCACCGTTTTCCCGAATCCAACAATTCTTCCTATATTTGCCACCAAAATAAAACGAGCCTGCTAATGAAACGTTTTTTCTTATATACAATCCTCTCCTTCTTCCTGTTGCTTCCGTCCGCCGGACAAGCACCTGCCAACAGCAACGACTCCATCCGCTTGAGCTTGTTGACTTGCGCTCCCGGAGAAGAAATATATTCCCTGTTCGGACACACTGCCATCCGCTATGAAAACCCGTCACAAGGGATTGACGTTGTGTTCAATTACGGATTATTCAGTTTCAACACTCCTAACTTCATCTTCCGCTTCTCGCTCGGAGAAACCGATTACCAACTGGGAGTGACGGATTATGAGCATTTTGCGGCTGAATACGCATTCTACGGACGCAGCGTGTGGCAGCAAACACTGAACCTGACTGATGAAGAGAAAACAGAACTAATCCAGTTATTACAAGAAAATTATCGCCCGGAAAACCGGGTGTACCGTTATAATTTCTTTTACGACAATTGCGCCACCCGTCCCCGGGACAAGATAGAAGAAAGCATTGCAGGAAAGGTGGTTTATCCGACGGAACCGCAGGATGGTTCGCGCACTTTCCGCGACATCGTACATCAATATTGCAAAGGACATCCGTGGGCGCGTTTCGGCATCGACCTCTGCATCGGAAGCGAAGCCGACCAGCCCATCACACAACGGCAAATGATGTTTGCCCCCTTCTATCTGATGGATGCTTTCGACGGCGCACAGATTTTCACAGATACCTATTCCCGTCCGCTTGTCAAGGCCAACGAACTGATAATCGACGTCACTCCCGAACCGGATGAAAGCGGCTGGATGCCCACTCCGCTCCAATGCTCGTTACTCTTATTTATACTGACAGCCGCCGCCACGATCTATGGCATCCGCCGGAGAACCGGATTATGGGGGATCGACCTTGTTCTTTTTGGCATGGCAGGTATCGTGGGATGCGTCCTCGCCTTCCTCGCCCTCTTCTCCCAACACCCGGCAGTCAGCTCCAATTTCCTGTTATTGTTTTTCCATCCGGGGCAACTTCTTTTCCTTCCCTACATCGTATATTGTGTCCGAAAAGGGAAGAAATGCTGGTACTTGACCTTGGATCTGGTCGTTTTAACACTTTTTATAGTGCTTTTTCCTGTAATTCCGCAAAGATTTGACTTTGCTGTTGTACCTTTGGCACTCGTTTTGCTGATACGTTCAGCAAGCAATCTGATTGTGACATCTAAAAAGAAATAATGAAAGGACTACTAACTTCCCTCATCACCGTACTGACTTTCACCGGGCTACAAGCCCAGTCACTGCCTTCCGCCCCTAAATTAGTGGTAGGGCTGACTATCGACCAACTGCGTACGGACTATCTGGAAGCATTTTCGTCACTCTACGGCGAGAAAGGCTTCAAACGTCTTTGGAAAGAGGGAAGAGTGTTCCATAACGCCGAATATACCTTCTGCGGCGTAGACCGTGCTTCTGCCATCGCAGCTATTTACAGCGGCACGACGCCTTCCATGAACGGAATCATCTCCCAACGATGGATGGACGCCTCTACCCTTCGCCCCGTCAACAGTACGGACGACACGGCATTCATGGGATATTACACCGACCAAACGGCCGCACCCACCAAATTACTGACTTCCACCATTGCCGACGAGCTTAAAATAGCGACCCAAGGCAAAGGACTCGTATATGCCATCGCCCCCGATTGCGATGCCGCGCTTTTCGCAGCCGGACATGCCGGAAACGGTGCTTTCTGGCTCAATCCCAACACCGGAAAATGGAGCGGAACGACCTATTATGGAGAATTTCCGTGGTGGGCAAGCCAATACAATGACCGGCAGGCGATTGATTTCCGTATTGCGGGTATGACATGGGAACCGGTATTCCCCCGTGGCATGTACACTTTTCTGCCAGATTGGCGGGATATACTCTTCAAATATAAATTTGATGACGACCGTAACAATAAGTACAGACGCTTCATCGCCAGCCCTTTTGTGAATGACGAAGTGAACGCACTTGCCGAAGAAGCATTGAACAAAAGCTCCATCGGCATGGATGACATTACTGACTTATTGGCACTTACTTATTATGCAGGAAACTACGCACATAAATCCGTACAGGAATGTGCCATGGAAATACAAGACACCTACGTGCGTCTCGACCGCAGCATCGAAAACCTGCTCGAAGCGCTCGACAAGAAAGTAGGACTACAAAACGTGCTTATTTTCGTCACTTCCACCGGATATACGGACAGCGAATCGGCTGACTCGGGATTGTACAAGATTCCCGGCGGAGAGTTTTACCTCAACCGTTGTGCCGCCCTATTGAATATGTACCTGATGGCTACGTATGGCGAAGGAAAGTATGTGGAAGCTCACCACAACCAGCAGATTTATCTGAATCATAAATTGCTGGAAAAGAAGGAACTGAATCTGGCAGAGATCCAACAAAAGTCAGCAGAATTCCTGATGCAGTTCAGCGGAGTGAACGAAGCATATTCAGCCAACCGGCTGTTGCTGGGTTCATGGACACCGGAAATTCATAAAATACGCAACGGCTACCACCGCAAACGTTCGGGCGACCTCGTAATCGACGTCCTTCCCGGATGGACCATCGTCAACGAGAACGGCGGCGAAAACAAAGTGGTACGTCATTCTTATATCCCTTCACCGCTGATTTTCATGGGACATTCCGTAAAACCGGCCATTATCCGGACACCTGTAACCATTGAACATATTGCGCCCACACTGGCACATTTCATGCGTATCCGGGCTCCCAATGCCTGTACTTCTGCTCCTATTACCGACCTACGGTAAAAATTTACTCACAAAAACAGGGAGCAAAACATAAATAAATCAGCATTTTAATGTAACTTTGCGGAGATTATTCGCCACAAATCCCACAGATTCACACAGATTAAAAAGAAAGATCCGTGTTCTATATGAAAAAATCTGTGTAAATCCGTGAAATCTGTGGTGCAGAAAAAGATAAATAATAAACTAAATAATATAACATGGGATTTAATGAATTTTTAAGCTCGATTTTCGGAAACAAATCCACACGAGACATGAAAGAAATCAAGCCCTGGGTGGAAAAGATCAAAGCTGCCTACCCGGAGGTTGAGAAACTGGACAACGACGCCCTCCGTGCCAAAACGGAAGAACTCAAAAAATATATCCATGAATCGGCTACCGCCGAACGTGCGAAAGTGGAAGAGTTGAAGGCAAGCATCGAGACACTGGAACTGGAAGACCGCGAAGAAGTCTTCGCACAAATCGATAAGACAGAAAAAGAAATTCTGGAGAAATATGAAAAAGCACTGGACGAAGTGCTGCCCGTTGCTTTCTCTATCGTGAAAGCTACTGCCAAACGTTTCACAGAAAATGAAGAAATCGTTGTTACCGCTACGGATTTTGACCGCCAACTGGCTGCAACGAAAGATTTTGTACGCATCGAAGGCGACAAGGCCATCTACCAGAATCACTGGATAGCCGGTGGAAACGATACGGTATGGAACATGGTTCACTACGACGTACAGCTTTTTGGTGGTGTCGTTCTGCACAAAGGTAAGATTGCGGAAATGGCAACCGGTGAAGGTAAAACATTGGTGGCTACCCTCCCGGTATTCCTTAACGCACTGACCGGAAACGGTGTGCACGTGGTTACCGTGAATGATTACCTCGCCAAACGTGACTCCGAATGGATGGGACCTCTTTATATGTTCCACGGATTGAGCGTGGATTGTATCGACCGCCATCAACCGAACTCCGACGCACGCCGTCAGGCATACCTGGCAGACATCACGTTCGGTACGAACAACGAATTCGGTTTCGACTACCTGCGTGACAACATGGCTATCAGCCCGAAAGACCTTGTACAACGTCAGCACAACTATGCCATCGTCGATGAGGTCGACTCGGTATTGATTGACGACGCCCGTACTCCGTTGATTATCTCCGGTCCTGTACCGAAAGGCGACGACCAATTGTTCGAGCAACTCCGTCCGTTAGTAGAACGTCTGGTAGAAGCACAGAAAGTATTGGCTACCAAATATCTCTCCGAAGCTAAGAAACTGATCGCATCCAACGATAAGAAAGAGGTGGAAGAAGGATTCCTCGCTTTATACCGCAGCCACAAGGCATTGCCGAAAAACAAGGCTTTGATTAAGTTCCTTAGTGAACAGGGTATCAAGGCAGGTATGCTCAAGACGGAAGAAATCTACATGGAACAGAACAACAAGCGCATGCATGAAGTTACTGATCCGCTGTATTTCGTAATCGACGAGAAACTGAATAGTGTAGACCTGACAGACAAGGGGGTAGACCTGATTACCGGTAACTCTGAAGACCCGACATTGTTCGTTCTTCCGGACATCGCCGGACAACTTTCGGAACTGGAAAACCAACATCTGACTAACGAACAACTGCTTGAAAAGAAAGATGAACTTCTGACAAACTATGCCATCAAATCGGAACGTGTACACACCATCAACCAATTGTTGAAGGCTTACACCATGTTCGAGAAAGATGATGAATATGTAGTGATCGACGGACAGGTGAAGATTGTAGACGAGCAGACAGGCCGTATCATGGAAGGTCGCCGCTACTCTGACGGATTGCACCAGGCTATCGAAGCCAAGGAACGTGTGAAAGTGGAAGCTGCTACGCAGACCTTTGCAACGATTACTTTGCAGAACTACTTCCGTATGTATCACAAACTGTCCGGTATGACCGGTACTGCTGAAACGGAAGCAGGCGAACTTTGGGACATCTACAAATTGGACGTAGTCGTGATCCCGACCAACCGTCCGATTGCAAGAAAGGATATGAACGACCGCGTTTACAAGACGAAACGCGAAAAGTATAAAGCTGTTATCGAGGAAATCGAAAAATTGGTTCAGGCAGGACGTCCGGTATTGGTGGGTACTACTTCGGTAGAAATCTCCGAAATGTTGAGCAAGATGCTTACCATGCGTAAGATTGAGCACAAGGTATTGAACGCCAAACTGCACCAGAAAGAAGCGGACATCGTTGCTACTGCCGGTTTGAGCGGAACAGTAACCATCGCTACCAACATGGCTGGTCGTGGTACCGACATCAAGTTAAGTCCGGAAGTGAAAGCTGCGGGCGGTTTGGCCATCATCGGTACGGAACGTCACGAATCCCGTCGTGTAGACCGCCAGTTGCGTGGTCGTGCAGGACGTCAGGGTGACCCGGGTTCTTCTATATTCTTTGTGTCACTGGAAGATGATTTGATGCGTCTGTTCTCCTCCGACCGTATTGCCAGCGTAATGGACAAACTTGGTTTCCAGGAAGGCGAAATGATCGAGCACAAGATGATTTCCAATTCTATCGAACGTGCCCAGAAGAAGGTGGAAGAAAACAACTTCGGTATTCGTAAACGTCTGTTGGAATATGACGACGTAATGAACAAGCAGCGTACAGTGGTTTACACCAAACGCCGCCACGCTTTGATGGGTGAACGTATCGGTATGGACATCGTGAACATGATTTGGGACCGTTGTGCCAATGCTATCGAAAACAATGATTATGAAGGCTGCCAGATGGAACTGCTTCAGACATTGGCGATGGAAACTCCGTTCACTGAAGAAGAATTCCGTAACGAGAAGAAAGAAAAGTTGGCCGAAAAGACTTTCAACATTGCGATGGATAACTTCAAACGCAAAACTGAACGTCTGGCACAGATCGCTAATCCGGTTATCAAACAGGTATATGAAAATCAGGGACACATGTATGAAAACATCCTGATTCCTATTACAGACGGTAAACGAATGTATAATATCTCTTGTAACCTGAAAGCAGCTTACGAATCGGAATCTAAAGAAGTGGTGAAATCGTTCGAGAAATCAATCCTGCTCCACGTTATCGATGAAGCATGGAAAGAAAACCTCCGCGAACTGGACGAACTGAAACATTCCGTACAGAACGCAAGTTACGAACAGAAAGACCCGCTGTTGATTTATAAACTGGAATCTGTGACTTTGTTCGACGCCATGGTGAACAAGATCAACAACCAGACTATATCTATCTTGATGCGCGGACAAATTCCTGTACAGGAAGCTCCGGACGAACAGGCTGCCCGTCGTGTGGAAGTGCGTCAGGCTGCTCCTGAACAACGTCAGGATATGAGCAAGTATCGCGAAAACAAGCAGGACTTGAGTGATCCGAACCAACAGGCTGCTGCCAGCCAGGATACTCGTGAACAGCAGAAACGTGAACCCATCCGTGCAGAAAAGACTGTAGGACGTAACGATCCTTGCCCATGCGGAAGCGGTAAGAAGTATAAGAACTGTCACGGTAAAAACCTTTAAGAAGTTGAGAAGGGAGAGTTGAGAGTTGAGAGTTAAAAGTTGGGTAAGTAGGAGTTTCTATTTCTTTGTGCTCATTTTTTAATCAGCTTCGCTCAAAAGCCTTATTTAATTTTTAACATTAAGGTATAATCTCAAGTTTCAATACACAAAAGAAAGTCTCAAACGGTTAAAAACTGTTTGAGACTTTCTTTTATTCCTCCAAAATTGTACTTTTGTTCAAATTACTAAATAGAACAAAACTATGGCAAAATCTTATTCACTGGCTTTCGTCACTATCTTCCTGCTGACACTGGGCAGTTGTCAGAGTTTGGAACAGATTTCCATTGATTATCTGCAACCTGCCGACTTGAGCTTTCCTCCGCAACTCCGGAAAGTAGCTATCGTGAATAACACCAGCAACACTCCCGATAACAAACTAATAACAACGACTGAAAAGATCAAAGAAGGTACACCGCTGGTAAGTCGTGCAACGGCATACGCCAACGGAGATCCTAAGATTGCCACCGAATCACTGGCTGAAGAAATCGCACATCAGAGTTACTTTGAAGAAGTAGTCATCTGTGATTCTGCTTTGCGGGCAAATGATAAACTGGCCCGCGAAAGTACGTTGAGCCAGGAGGAAGTCCGTCAGTTAGCCTCTAGTTTGGGAGTGGATTTTATCATTGCACTAGAAAATCTGCAACTCAAAGCAACTAAATCTGTCCGTTTTCTGAATGAGTTCAACTGTTTTCAAGGAGCAGTAGACGTAAAAGTATATCCCACGGTGAAAGTGTATCTTCCCGAACGTAGCCGGCCGATGACTACGCTCCATCCTAACGACAGCATCTTTTGGGAAGAGTTTGGAGGTACTGCCGTAGAAGCTGCCACCCGCATGATTCGCGACAAACAAATGCTGGAGGAAGCGGCGGTATTTGCAGGGACAGTTCCGGTGAAATATCTCGTCCCCATGTGGAAAAAAGGAACACGGTATCTGTATACCGGAGGTTCGGTTCCCATGCGTGATGCTGCCATCTATGTACGCGAAAATTCATGGGACGACGCATACGAACTTTGGAACCAGGCTTTCGAAGGTACCAAGAACCAAAAGAAGAAGATGCGGGCAGCTCTCAACATAGCTGTTTATTATGAAATGAAAGATAGTCTGGCCAAAGCGGAAGAATGGGCGGAAAAAGCACAGCAACTAGCCAAGAAAATTGATAAAAAGAATATCACAGATAGTGTTCAGGCCAGCATTGACGATGTGCCGAATTATTATCTTACATCCTTGTATTTAGCCGAATTGAAGGAGAGAAACGCTCAATTACCTAAGTTAAAATTACAAATGAGCCGATTTAATGATGATTTTTAAGGAAATTGTGTATCAAATCTTATTTTTTTTATACCTTTGAACTTATAAAAAGAAGGAACCCATGAAACTAAGCCAACAATCACTATCCATTATCGAATCGGCTATCCAAAAGGCAGTCGCTAAATATACATGTAACTGCGAACAAACTGTCGTAACCGATATCCATCTCCAACCGGACCAGACATCGGGACAACTTAATATTTACAATGATGATGATGAAGAACTGGCGAACATCATGGTCGAAGAATGGGCTACGTATGAAGGGGATGATTTCCTTGAAAGCGTGGAACCTTCTCTACGCAACATTCTTTGCAGAATGAAAGATGCCGGAGACTTCGACAAGGTGACTATCCTGAAGCCTTACTCTTTCGTTCTGGTGGATGAAGAGAAAGAAACCATAGCGGAATTGTTACTGGTGGACGATGATACGATCCTCGTGAACGATGAATTGCTGAAAGGGTTGGATAAGGAATTGGACGAGTTCTTAAAAGAGTTGTTGGAAAAATAATATACAGCATTTTTAGGATAGAGTTCGTTCAGGATTAATATAAATATCCGAGATCATTATATAAAGAGAATCGGAAGCAAGCAGGGTATTTCCTGTTGCTTCCGATTATTTTTATAGATACTTCCCTATAGATTATTTATTATATTTGATCGAGAAACGTTTCACTCTCGGAAAATATCGCATAAACATTAGAGATTCCTTATAGAAAGGTTACAAGACAAACATAGCCGGGCAATGTTTCATCCCCAGCTATATCATTGGCCTTTTATTTAGTTTTTCAATGCCTGTGTCTTACTCTTTTCTGCCCATGCTTTCTCCATCCCGTAGAAATTAGGTTGCCCAACAGATTTCCCGTCCAGCTCCGCCTGTTTCTGCTCAAAGAAGGCTTTCCAACGCTGGTAATACAAGTCTTTCAATATTCCGCTCCATTCCCGATGTGAATAATCGTGCAGTCCTCCCTGATCGGAAGCGATGCTATCTCCCCAGACAGTGATTAATGCAGAAGCATTCCATTCATACAGTTTCTTTTCTGCATCGGTAGTTCCTAAAGAACGCGCAGCATCCAACCAAGTAGATACGGAAAATTCCTTTCGGGTAGAGAGCAGGCTGTCTTGCGATACTATCAAGTCAAGGAATTGCTGTGTTTGTTTGCAGAAATTCTCTTTGTCTTTCCGGTCATAGCTCTGCGATATTTCTTCAAGTAACACATTTCCTTTGTCGGCGTTGCTTTGGCGTACGATGTCTACCAGGTCATACTCAAAATTATTGCTTCCTTCATACTGTTTGGCAACAGAGGTTAATAACCGGGCTGCCTTTGCCGTAGAATCAGGAGAATAGAATAATTTAGCATATCCCCATGTGGAGGTTCTGTCTAAATGGAAACCCGGACGGGCACACAATAAGGATTCAACTGTTCCTTCACCCTGATAGTCTCTCGGAGCATTGTAAACGGTATGTTCTAATGCACGCCATGCTTCCATTACTTCCGGAGAAACGTCTTTACCGTAGCGAGCTTTCAAATAGCCTTGCAACCATTCATCAGGAGAAAATCTTTCTTCGCGCCAAGGGAGTTCATAAAGAAGCTCGAACATCACCGGGTTATTTTCAATACCTTCCGGGGTGGCCCCTACTCCACGCAATGTTTTTCCATTAGCGTGCGCACAAGCGTCATAATATCCATTCACCAACAAATCCATCCGGCCGTGCAGGCCTACATTTGCGCCAAAATTCAATAGCATACAATAGAGCCAGTCATGTTTGCCAAAACCTTTCTCCCGATACCACTTCGAATCCGGATCTCCCCATTGAGGAAGTCTTTCGCTATATAAATCCAAGACCAGCATATCTCCCTGGTTGAGGGAAGAGATCATCTCTTCGCGAGGATTCGCCTGCCAAGCCTGAATAACCCAGACTGCCTTTGGATTCGCTTTCTTCATAGCCGCCATAATGGAAGCACCGGTTTTCGCCAAATCCACTCCTTCTGTATTACCTCCTTCATGAAAGGGGTCCATACTGTAATAGTTGGCTTTTCCGTAGAGCTTCTCCAATTCTTCATAATACATAGCGGCAAAAGATTCGAAATGTTCATCCTCCGTAGAAAGGAAAGCCGGACGAGGGAAGCTGCACCATTTGCCGGGATCAGCAATCTGATAACCTAGCTTTTCACCGATGTTACGAGGAACCATTCCTGCATATCCGGGGAATACGGGTTCAATGCCTAGTTCACGCATACGGGCTACTATTTTCTTTTGAAGTACTTCTTGTTGCCGATACCAACTATCGGGATTCGGTCCGCCCCAACCTTCCAGATTATTCATCTGCCACCAAGCCATAAAAGCGGGACCGGAAATAAATTCATTGATTTCTTCTGTGGTGTATCCAAGACGTTTCAGCAGATTATACCAGACCACTTCCATTCCGGTTATGCTTAAAGGTATATTGATGCCGTGTAATGCCATCCAGTCTATTTCTTTTTCCCAACGTTCCCAATCCCAGAAAGCCATAGAATAAGAATAGGTACAATAGTTCAGATAATATCTGTCCTGCATGGATGTCTCCTTACGGATCGTCTCCTGCGGGAGCGGCAACACTTCCGGCAATTTCTGCGAAAGATTGTTCCAAGAGAGATGAATGCCGGCTACGTATTTTAGATACCAGTTTAGTCCGGTAGACAGAGATAAGTCGGAGTTTCCGGTTATCAGCACTTTACCGTCTTCGGAGGAGATTTCAAAATAATCTTTTGATGAGTTGTTCTCGTCAGCAATTATCCGGAAAAGAATCCGGTCTTTCGAAGTGCCTTCCGTCACACGATTTGCCAATGAATTTACAGGCAATGGTTCGGTCTGACAGCTACACATCAGTGTAGTTCCCAATAACAGAATTAATAAAAGACGTGTATACATAGTTTTATTTTTACAGTTCGTCAAATATAATAAAAATAAGAGTCGCATTTTATCTATTTGTTACGTTTTATTCAATGAAATAAGAAGAATTGTGGACGACCATATACATTTATATCTTTTACCTTTCCTGATAAAAACGAACCTTTACGAACCTTTACACGAAAAGCCGAAGTTTTATAAATCTCTTTCATATCAACAATGACCCGGTGAGGATGAACGGGTTCCATGGTCGCATCCGTATGCCAAAAGGAAGATATATCACCATCGAACAAATTCTCTGCCACTCCCAGGTTTTTATCGGACTGCTCGCTGCTTACATAAACGATTTCCCATTTTGTCTTGTCAATCGGCTGTCCTTTATCATCAATCAATTCCACTTCGGAAATACAGGCTTGATTATCTTCTGTATATGAAGAAAGAGTTTCCAAACAGAAGTGGCGAAGAGTGGTCGCTACCGGAAAGTCGAACTGCTGCCAGTCATTGGTTTCTTGTAGGGTGGCTTTCAATATAATATCGCCACTTTCCAGAATCGGAGTGCCTACCACTGCACGACGTTGGCCTTGCTGATAATTTTTGTCCACTCCCAAGCTATCTAAAACAGGTTGATCCAGTCCTTGCAGCACACGATTCCCCGTATCTTCCATTTCAAAGACAATGATTTCATTCTCGCCTTCTTTCAGCCAGGGGGCAGGCAGGTAGAGTGTTTGCTGGGGACCGATATTCCAAAAACGTCCCAAGGATTTGCCGTTCACCCAAACAGCACCTTTTCCCCATCGACTCATATCGACAAAGCAGTCGCCTTTCTTTTGGATGGTAAACGTTCCTTTATGGAAAGCCGGAACATCTTTGATGATTCCACCAAAATTTATATCTGAAACGTTTTCTTTATACAAAGGTAATGGAGTGATAGACCATCCGGTCAACTTTTCGTCTCCCCACAAAACCTGATTGGTAATACCTTTCCGGTTGAAAAGTATATCAGGACCGTAATTCACACGTCCGGTGTTTTCTACCAGGATTTCCAGTGATGCAGGCGTTTTCGCTACATTCAAGGTGACACTGTTTTGATTGTAACGGCGATCCAGACTCGCTACTTGCTTGCCATCTATCAAGATTACAGCATAGTCACGCAGGTCCTGTATGACAAGTTTCTGCTTTCCCGCTTTTTGAATCGTTGTCTGGTAATGGATATATCCGAAATCAACACCCAGGTCTTCCATAGACAGTACGTTTTCGGACTGGGTGGTGTGATGGAACGCAGTTTTCAATGGAGCACTTTCTTTTAATTCGACTGTTGCAAAGGTCGTAGTCGGATTATCTGCGGGAACTTCCGGCAGCACTGTTCCTTCGGGCAAGTATTTCTGAATGACCTCTCTGAACGCATGGTATTTGGGATAACAATTCCCCCACTCACCCAAAGGTGCATCATAATCATAACTTGTGGGCTGGGGCTGATAACCTCCTCCGGTATTGGCTCCATTCGTGTACCAGAAGTTTGTACCTCCGTGGAACATATACATGCTGACAGAAACTCCGTGACTTAACATCCAGTCCAGTTGTTCGGCCGGACGTTCGTAAGCGACGGACGAATGACGTTTTCCCCATTCATCAAACCAAGCCGGATAGAACTCCGCCACAAAGTAGGGACCGCCTTTATGATAGTTATCCACGACCTTAAAGATGTCTTCTCCAAACACACCGTTCAATGTAGGCAATGCACCTTCAATGTGTCCGGCTTCTACTTGTCCACCACCGTCACAAGTAAACAACGGGACATTAAATCCGGCTTCTTTAATCATATCACGGATAGCAGCAAGATATTCTTTATCTGCCGCATACGAGCCATATTCATTCTCTACCTGTACCATAATGATATTACCTCCATTATTGATGGTCAGGGGAGACAGTTGTTTACCCAGTTCTTTGATATAACGTTCGCAATAGGAAAGGAAACGAGGATCTTTACTGCGATAGATCATGTCTTTTTCTTTCAATAGCCACGAAGGGTAACCTCCGAAATCCCATTCTGCGCAGACATAGGGACCAGGACGAAGAATGACATACAGTCCTTCTTCCTGTGCCGTACGGACAAATTCTGCAATATCAGCCTGTCCGGTAAAATCAAATTCACCCGGTTGACGTTCATGAAAGTTCCAAAAGACATAGGCAGATACAGTATTTAAACCCATAGCACGTGCCCTCTTCAGACGATCACGCCAATATTCATGTGGAATACGGGGATAATGCATCTCGCCACAGATTAACTGTATGTCCTTCCCATTAATATTAAATGTACCATTTTCTATTTTAACCTGTTCCTTGGGGGAGGAACAGGCTGAAAATAGAAATGATACAAGTAAGTTAAGTATAATAAATACGGTTCTATGATTTTTATTCATCTCCATTCAAATATAATGTGGATTTTGAATACTCCGGCCGGAATAAAGCTCCTTGCTTCCGACCGAAGTGTTCAGCTAATTACATTAGAATGTAACCTCACCAAAAAGATTTACTGCGTATTTTCCTGCATCATCATACCAATGAGTCACATTTTCTGTTTGAGCAAACTTAATGGCATATACAGAATTGTATTTCAAATCAGCTGCTTTTTCCGGCATCCAAATTCCTACTTTATAAGTTCCGGTCACTCCGGCTGCCACACTTCCCTTTATGGTATATTTTGCAGCCTGATTCGGTTCCTGATCGGTAGCAGGAATCCAGCTCTTAGGGTCAGTATCCAGCTTGAATTCTTTAACCACTTGACCGTCCTGGGAAACAAGCACAAGATATACTTCTTTCGGGTTAATCACCGTAGCAAAACCTGTGTTGGTTATCGTCAAATCATATTCCAGATTTCCACTTTTTGCTTCTGCTTTTGATTCACTCTTCAGATTCAGGCGATAACCCAGATGGTCGCGTACAAAATCATAGAATGAACGGACTACATCATTGCCTTCAGCATCTTTAAAATAGCTTTCATCGAAAAGGATATGGTTATCATTCAATAAAGCAGCATTCAACTTCACCTGTTTCCAACTCATGATGTTCAAATCAAAGTTCTGCGTCACATCAAACGCCGAGTAACGGTGCTCTCGCAAGATACGTAAGGATTTCATCGGACTAATCAGTTCGGACAATCCCCACTCTGTATCCTCTTTATAAGGGATCTCACCGCTCATGTAGAAATTGTTCGCTTTCACCTCTTCTGTTATTTGCTTATAATCATCCGTATTCGGAACAAAATCATTACCCGGTGCAAGAGGGTGCTCGCCAGCCGTGAAATAATCGTTCGCATAGCCGATGCGTCCACGATATTCTTCCTGTTCCAGTGTCAATGCTTTCTTATGATTGGGATAACGCATTTCCACACAGTAAGGTGCAGGCAAAGCTCTCAATAGAGCACTGACAATTGCATTCTTTGCACTTTGGTCACTCATCAACGGAGAAGTATGCCACTCTCCCCAGGCACCGATAAAACCAACTTGCATTGTCGCTATTTGTCCGATGTACTCATTCAACAGAGGGGTCAGTTGCTCGATATGTCTAAGAATCCATTGTTTGGATTCACCACCGGAAGTATTCAACCCTGCATGATTATAAGCAAAACGAAGAATTGCTTTATATCCCTGGGCTTTCATCAATTCGAACACTTTACGGATGTTATCTAAAGCTTCAGCGTCAAGATCTTTACTCACCCACTTGGTTAAATAGATATATTGCTGTACAAGAGTCAGGTCATCATCCTTTGCATCGAATTGTTCTACTTTCTTTGTATACAGATCACTTGCATAAACCTCATAATCGTTATACGGACTTTTCATTTGGTCGGCAAGCAAGTTACATTCAAGGTGGAATCCCCTGTCGGGATTCCTTAGTGGGTCGATATCGACTATTTTTCCTACTACTTCCGGAGTTTCCGGTTCACTCGCATCTTCTCCTTCTCCAAACTGTCCGGCATATACATCTATCGTATCGGAACAAAAGCTACACATAATACCTAATAATAAGGTAGATAATATGGTCATAGTTTTCTTTATATTGATTAACATGATTGATATACTTTTAATTTTCACCTGATTAATTTTCATTGTAGATAAAACGTGCAGGAGCACCTGTCGTCCAAGGACTCCACAATGTTGCTCCACCGTCGTGAAGAATACATTGATGAGACATGTCATCGGTTACCAACAGATAACAATACTGTCCGGTGTGATTAGTGATCGCAGAGCCACTCCATTGTCCGGAAGCCGTTAAATTGAATTTCCATTCATTCAAATGTGCTTTTCCTTTCACCGATTCATAATATTCAGGATCTTTCAAGACATTCCACTGTCCTTCAGCGGATCCCGCTTCAGCAAACAAGGTCTTATATTCTTGTATGGTTGGCAAATGCCATCCTTTAGGTGCTATCTTGTCACGAATGTCATAATGGTAATGTACTCCGTAAGCCTTCACTCTACCTTCTCCCAAGGATGCCGGTGTGTTCATATAATTAGCGGCCTCAATATCTGTGCCATCAGGATATTTAGTTGTTCGCAGGTTGTCCGCCAGCCAAACCAATGAGGTTCCGTCACTGTAAGCAATACGGGCAACACGGTAAGTAATCTTTTCATCACCACGAACATCAATGAATCGCATCATCTCTGTCATATTCAATACTCCGGAAGAACGGGATACCAGTTGTCCGCTACTTGTTTTTACATTCCAGTATACGGAGTTAGAAGTCCAACGTTTGATAGCAAGTTGGTCGAGCAATGCCTGAAGTTCTTCATGGGTCAACGATGACTTACCAGCTATAGCTTCCACACTCTGTTCGGCAACAGTTTGTTTCATTTCAGGATCCAGTGAGAAGCAAAGCGAATACGATGTTGACTCGGGCCATTCGGTAGTATCCCATTCAAACTGTACTGCTGTTTCCGGAGCATTTTCAGCCAAGGCCACCGCTGCCATATCTTCCGGTTTTAGCAATTTGGTAGACATACGCTTCACACGAATTGTACGTGCATCCGAAGCAGCAGCTGCGGTATTACCTGTTTCTTTCACTGTCCAGTATAGTAAAGCTTCCTGCCCTGCTTTAATTCCCAATTGAGAGAAATATTGGTCGGCAGCCAATGCAGACATAGCAAAAGAAGTGGATTTACCTGCATCTATCTTTACTGTCTGTTTAAAATCTCTACTAGCACAGAAAAACAGTTTAGCGCCATTTTCCAAAGGTTTCTCCCATGAGAAACTGTATTCATCGGTTGATAAATCATTCAAATCGATTGTCGCTCCATCTTGAGGTGCACTCAAGTAAATATCCGACATCGGGATAATCACATTATACTTGTCTTCTTTACATCCGGCAAGTAACAAAATACCTAATAGACTATATAATAAATGTTTCATAATGCTATCTGTTTTTTAGTAACCGGGGTTTTGAATAATAATGCCTTGTCCTTCAGTAATCAAATGAGTGGGCAACGGGAATTTTTCATATTTATATTGCCCGTCTACTTTCGTTTCGATTTTACCTGTCGGTTGCCCGGCAAATCTGGCTTTCGCAAGTGCTGCTTCAATGAATTTTCCATGACGGATCAAATCCTGCCGGCGTACACCTTCAAAATAAAATTCATGTCCACGTTCTTCCAATAGTTTATCCAAGAAATCTTCTACAGAAGCGAAGTCGCTTAATTGATAAGCTTTCAATCCGCCATGAGTGACACGTACCTGATTTAACAAACCGATGGCTTCCTGCGTGATACTATTTCCGTTACGAACTATTGCTTCCGAAAGTAAAGTCAACACATCTGCATAACGGTAGATAGGCATATCTATTTCACACTTCTCTCCTATCACTCCTTCTATTTTGTATTTCACCGGAATCGCACCATAGAAAAGAGTACCTGTTGTACCGCCATCGCGATCGGTTGCACGACTGTGATATACACCTTCCGTACCTGTATATTCACCAATTATTCTTTCACGTCTCTTGTCTTTCGGATCATAAGACTCATAGGCAGGCCAGGATATTTTATATCCTCCCCAAGTAGTCACTGACATTCCGGCAGGAAGCGGATAATCAGAAGTCAATGTATGGGCAAACCATTTCTGTTCCATCACGCCAGCTTCAGCAACACAAGAGAATATTACTTCTGAATTCTTTTCGCCCGACAAGGAGAATAAAGAGTTATAATCATCTACCAGTTTATAGCCGTATTCCGGTTTTATCAATTCACGTCCCATCTTCTCGGCTTCATCCCACTGTTTTGTCATCATATAGAATTTCAGCAGCAGTGTGTTGGCAAGTCCTTTCGTGAAGCGTCCGTAATCTTTATCTTCATATTGATAAGGTAACACCTCGGCCGCTTCTTTTAAGTTGGAAACAATATATTCACGCATCGCTTCTTCCGTCAAACGGGGAATAACAATTTCCGCTTCCGGCTTCTGTAAAAGATCCAAATCGGCAATAGGTATCGGACCATACATGTCGTACATCAGAAAAGCCATAAAACCACGTCCGCATTTTAATTCGGCTATGTAACGCGCTTTCAAGGTTTCATCCATGTCTACATCCTTGATGCGTTCCTGCGTCAGGGTCATAGAAGCCAAATATTGAGAATAATCATACACGCGGCGATGATCTCCATCAATGTGCCAGTCGTTAGCTTCGTAAGAGTTATATACAGTGGTCCATCCCCAGGTATTTTCCACATAATCAGTTACCATTTCCGAAGTCGTCACATAACCGGCTGCTACTTCAAAAATCCCCCACGGAGAGAATACATAATAAGCGCTCGAATTAACCAAAGCATTTACATCTTCAGCGTTTTGCGGAAACATGCCCGGATTGATTTTATCATATACTTCCTGCTCCAGCGTACAAGACGAAACGAGAAACAAGAAACTTACTATTATACTATAAATTGTCTTTTTCATATTCATCACTTATTAAAAAGATATTGATACACCAAAATTATAAGAAGTCACATTGGGATATGCATAAGTCCCGTTATCCGTTTCCGGATCCAGACCTGTCCAGTTAGTTATCACAAACGGATTGTTCACATCAACATATACACGCAGATTCTTCACTATTTCCTGGCTGATCGGAACTTTATATCCTAACGTGATACTTCCACAACGGATATAATAAATGGATTTCACATAATAATCACCCCATCCGTTACCCCCTCTAACATACGTCGGGTCGGTAGCTGTCAGATTGTTACTATTGAAAGCTTTCAATGAATAAGTGGATACGTTAATACCGTTATCCATACGTGTCCAACCTTCATAATAGCTGGTTCCTCTCTTTCTGCCTGCTTCTCCGTAGAAATAGACGTTCAAATCAAAATTCTTATATCGGAATGAATTATTCAAACCATAGATAATCTTCGGATCACCATTACCCATGTACACTTTATCTTCATCTCCCAACACGCCATTACCATCCTGATCTTTCAGTTTCATCATACCGGGAACCAAGTCTTTTTGAGCTTCCGGTGCCTTTTCGCCCGGTTGCAAAATACCAATCGCTTCGTATTCCCACCATGCACGTATCGGATCATTTTCTTTTTCGTAAGCTCTCGGCTTCCAATTTGGGTCACGTTTCAACCAACGGTCGTTATAATGTGACAAGGTCAGTGTCGTATCCCATTCAAAATCATTCGTTACTATATTCACAGTATTCACTGTGATCTCTACACCCTGACTCTGCGTTGACCCCACATTACCCGCAATTTTATTCACTTCATTATAGAAAGGTAACGGTTTGTTTGTCACCAGCAAATCTGTGATTCTACGATTGAAATACTCGGCAGACAACTTAAACCGGTTATTAAACATTCCGAAATCCACACCTATATTAAACTCTGAAGTTGTCTCCCATGTCAGACTTTTATTTCCCAACTCTGAAGCATATACTCCGGTTGACTCTGCACCTCCAATAATTGAATTTCTTCCTACGGAATAGTAATCATAAATACGATAACCGACATTGGAATTACCAGTCTGACCGTATGAAGCTCTCAACTTCAGGATTGACAACCAGTTGGAAGCACCTTTCATAAAATTCTCTTCACTCATCAACCAACCGGCTGATACAGACGGAAAATATCCCCAACGGTTTTCCGGATCAAAATTAGACGCCGCATCAGCACGCACGGTGGCCTCTAACAAATATTTACTTTTATAAGAGTAGTTGACACGGGCAAACAAAGAAGCGATACTATTAATTGAAGCCCAAGAATCAACAGAAGGTTTTTTATAATTACCATCTCCTAAACTATTATAACCGAATCCATCTACCAAAAAATCAGAATTTCCGGCACTGACTCCCTCTGTTTTAAATTTTTGGAATGAATAACCTCCAATAGCTTTCAGGTTATGGTCACCTAAAGTTTTGGAATATTGTGCCGTCAACTCCATCAGATAGGTCGTATTATATTCTTGTGAGATATCCGCCTTTCCATTATATTGCTCTCCATATAAGGTTGTTTTCGGCCAGTAAGAAGAACGTTTTTGAGAAGAACGGTCAGCTCCCAACTGAACCTTTATTTCCAAATCGTTAATAGGTTTCACGGATACGAACGCCGAACCAATGATACGGTCTTTCAGTGTATTGTCTTTTATTTCTAACAAAGAAACCGGATTGGCTACAAAAGGACGGTTCGGATCGACAGAGAAATTCCCTTCCGAATTATAAATAGGAACAGTAGGATTAGCCTGAATAGCACCAGTCAGTACCCCCGAATATTCATTAGCATCATCACCCAAAGGGACATTATCATACTTATTTTGCGAATAAGTAGCTGTCAGACCAAAAGAAACATACTTACTTAGTTCCTGATCCAAATTTAAACGGGCAGAAAAACGACTCACTCCATTCTTTTTAACAATACCTTCCTGATCCATATAATTGATAGAAGCCAAATAACGAGTTTTGTCTGTACCACCATTTACTGACAGATTATGCTGTTGCGTATATCCGTTACGCATCACTGCATTCAGCCAATCAGTGCCACTTGCCATCAATATCTGATCGTTATTAAAGGTCGGTTTGTATTGAGTAGGAGATTCAGACGGTTTATCTACATAACCTTCATAAATTCCCATCCCGTTCAACTTCAACCATTCTTCATACCTTTGTTTATTATACATATCCATGTACATACGAGTGTCAAGCATTTTATAGTTTGAACGGGCCACCTGTACTGATCCCATACCGGAATAAGTAACTCTTGGCTTTTGGCTCTTACCACGTTTTGTAGTGATTAAAACTACTCCATGACCAGCACGTGCTCCATAAATAGCAGTGGAAGCAGCATCTTTCAACACCGAAATCGATTCAATATCATCCGGATTTAAAGATTCAAGTACATTATCAATATTACCGGCTTTGTAAAAATCATCACCTGAACTCAAACTACCGGAGGAAGACACCGGAAATCCATCGATAACAAATAAAGGTTCATTACCTGCACTAATAGATGCCTCACCGCGAATACGGAACTTTGCCTCACCACCCGGCTGTGCAGAAACCTGATTTACACGGAATCCCGCAGCCTTACCTGCCAATGCACGAGACACATTCGGTACAGTATTCATTTCCACGTCACCCATATTTACCATAGAAACGGCACCGGTCAATGTCTTCTTGCTCTGTGTGCCATATCCCACAACGACCACTTCATCGAGTTGTTTGGAATCTTCCTGCAAAGTGATTTTCATGTTTCTTCCCGGTTGTACAGCAACAGTCTGCGACTGATAGCCGATATAAGAGACTTCTAACTGTGCTTTGGATGAAGATACAGAAAGTTTGAAAATACCATCAATGTCCGTTATCGTTCCATTTCCCTGCACCCCTTTCTCCAGCACGCTGGCTCCGATGATCGGTTCACCCTGCGCATCCAATATAGTACCGGATACGGTTATTTTCTGTTCCTGTTGCGGCAACTGCGCCTCAACAGACAATATAATCTTTTTATCCAACACCGAATATTTCACATTAGTGCCGGAAAAAATTTCTTTCAACACACTGAATATATTACTCTTATCAGCAGATACAGATACACGTCGATTCAAATCTACATGTTTGTTATTGAAGAAAAAATCAAAGTCCGACTGCTCTTCAATCTCTCTCAGAACATCTTCCACCCGCTGATTGTGTACATCAATACTGATTAGAGCTTTCTGAGCGTAACTATCGGCTGCATAGCTCAGTCCGATAGAGCATACTAAGAACAAAACCAATAGTCTCATAGATAATGGGATTTTTTTTGAGGTTAGCCAAAGTGACTTTACCACCCATAAAAATTGGATGCTAAAATAATTTTGCATAAATTTGTGATGACTTAAAGTTAATAAAAAGTTTATCTAAGCTTGTCGCCAAACAAGCATCAAAAAGATTTACCGATTTCCATACGGGAAGATACGCCAATATCATCCCGTATGTTTTTTAACTAAGGGGCTCTGTCTTTCATTGCATTTTTTGTTTTAAGGTTAATCAATCAGTATATTTCTATTTTGCTCTTTTCATCCTTCATATCCGGCGAATCAAGATAACGCCAGCGGATTTGAGAAGAAAGTTGGAAGTATTCAAGGATACGTTCCAGGCGTTGGTTGGTAAATGTTCCCGTAAATGAATCTCCTTTCAAACGATCATTTTTAATAATGAATTCCACATTATACCGTTTTTCCAACATTCGCAGGCCTTCTTCCAAAGGAGTATTTCTGAATATAATCTTACCTTCTTTCCAGGCAATCTCCGATTCTCCGGAAGTGGCATAAAGCTGAACCTTATTATCTTTTGAATCATAGACCAATTTCTGTCCCGGATCCATCAGCACTTTTTTCGAGACATCATTTGATTTATAAATAAAACCGATCTTTCCTTCTACCAATGTTGCTGAAATCCGATCTTCTTTTTCGTATGCCTCTACATTAAAATGAGTTCCCAGTACTTCTATTTGTGATTGATGGGAAGTGGAGACTATAAATTTCTTTTCCGGATTCTTAGCCACTTCAAAATAAGCTTCTCCCTGTAAAGTCACATTTCTTGTATCATTATCGAAACGTGAAGGATAACTTAGTGTTGATTCCGAATTCAGATAAACAAGCGTACCATCGGGCAGGGTCAATGAGGTCATCATCCCAGGATTTGTTTTCACTTCCATGATTTGTGCCAATTCCTGTTCGTTTCCTCCCCAATACTGGAGCATCAATGTAACGAGAAGTGGAATGAACAAAATTGCTGCCGCACGTTGTGCCCATTGCCACCACATCGTTCCCTTGTGTCTGTTACCCGACATTCTACTTTTCACCTTCAACAATGCTTTCTCCGTATCGACTTTCTTCATAACATTAACTGTATCCGTGACAAGATAAAGAGCATGTATCTGTTTTGCCATCCGTCGATTTTCGTCCGATTCGCTCATCCACATCTCAACTTGCAGACGTTCTTCTTCCGTTGCCACCCCTTCACAATAACGTGGAAGCAGTTCTTCTATCGTATTTCTATCTGTTTTATCCATATCTTTTTTTATTGCCTTTTACTATAAGACAAGGGAAAATAGGAAGACTCCTAAACTAAAAACCATTTTTTTTCAAAAAATCTCTGTTTCTATCTAAAAAAGCTATATTTGCAGTAAATTATGGAGCTAATACATGAAAGGAACTTATCAATCAGACAATGATTTTCTATTATCAGCCGTTCAACGCGGAGATCAAAAAGCGTTCGATACACTGTTTCGGAGATATTATCCGATGCTGTGCGCGTATGGTCACCGGTTTGTCGAGTTGGAAGATGCAGAAGAGATTGTAGAGGATTCTCTTTTATGGATTTGGGAAAATCGGGAAACACTGGTTATCGAGTCCTCTCTTAATTCTTATCTTTTTAAGATGGTGTATCGCAGGGCTTTGAACAAGCTTGCACATATCGATGCCACCCAACGGGCGGATACCCGCTTTTATGAAGAAATGCAGGAAATGCTGCAAGATACGGACTATTATCAGATTGAAGAACTTGCGAAACGGATTGAAGATGCTGTCGCGGCACTGCCCGAAAGTTATCGGGTAGCTTTTGTGATGCACCGATTCCGGGATATGAGTTACAAGGAGATTGCAGAAACACTGGGGGTATCGCCCAAAACAATAGATTACCGTATTCAACAAGCGTTAAAGCAACTGCGCGTGGATTTGAAAGATTACCTCCCGTTACTACTACCTCTCTTATTTCCCTAGAGAGACGAAACATATAAGTAACCACCAATATTACTTCATTTAGCAGCTATTACCTGTCAGCTAAAGTATTAATAGACAACTTAAGTTGTATTAAAGATAAACTTACGTTCCTCTAAGGCTAAAGTTCCCTTTGACCTGAAACAAACTATAAACGAAAGTTCCAATTATATAAATGCAACCTTCATTTTTATAAACGCAAGTTTCATTTATAAAAACAAAGCTTCCGTTTATAGATTTCTCTTAGACAAAAACAACTTTGGCAGTAAGGAAAAGGAAGTTTGCAATAAGGAGACAGTAACTTATCTATTAACTAACTTCATCTCTTTCTATAAGGAAGCGTAAACCAGAAAGTAGATCCTTTACCTTCTTCTGAATCTACTCCTATTTTTCCCCCGAGATGCTCAACAATCGTACGACAGATGGAAAGTCCTAAGCCGGTACCTTGAATGAATGGATTATATTTTACGAATCGTTCGAAAACATGTTCACACTGTTCGTTTGACATACCACAGCCGGTATCTGATACATAAAAATAAATAGTATCGGTGTCTGTCATACGATACCCCATACAGATAGTGCCTGTTTGAGTAAATTTGATAGCGTTATTGACAAAGTTGGCAAGCAATTGTATCAGTCGATTCTTATCAATATAAAAAAGACAACCCGGCAAGCGTTCGGTAAATGCAAGGGTAACATCACTGTTTTTCAAACGTAACTGCATACTTTGTTCGATTTCCTCCATTGTCTGATTAACATCGATCGAGGAAGGATAGAAATCAAATGTTCCGGCTTCAATCTTCGACAAATCCAGAATATCATTAATTAATTGGAGCAACAAGTCGGTATTTGTTTCGATGATATCTGCGTACTCGCGCATTTCGACAGGATCTTCTGTATGGGGAAGCATATTTGAAAAGCCCACGATTGCGTTCAAAGGAGTACGTATTTCATGGCTCATGTTCGCCAGAAAGGCAGATTTCAATTGATTAGCCTGCTCCGCTTTCTCCACCGCTTCACTCAAACGGCTATACGTTTTCCGAAGAATACGAATATAATAGACAATAGCAGCTATCAAAAGTAATAGAAAAACAGAACTAGCAATAATCTTAACATAGTG
Organism: Bacteroides sp. AM37-9; assembly: GCF_003603455.1. Lineage (NCBI taxonomy): Bacteria > Pseudomonadati > Bacteroidota > Bacteroidia > Bacteroidales > Bacteroidaceae > Bacteroides > Bacteroides sp. AM37-9. The sequence continues at coordinate 71,930 of NZ_QTNF01000011.1, forward strand.
TTGCTGAAAAAAAGTTTGAGGTTTATCAATATATACTGCATCGTCGGGATAACGACTTGACGGAATATTATAAGACTTTAATACAGGATAACAAAGATAGGAATTTCCTTCCCCTCCCACTCCACCGGGAATATTGCGGGCTTGTTCTCCATTCAATATGCGATTCAGGATTTCCAGCAAAGAATCGCAAAAAGACTCCGTCGATACATAATATCCTCCTGCGAAAGTATTGTTCGATAAATTTTCGGGAGATAGCAAAAACAGAGGTGAGGGAGTAAAATTGGTTATAATTTCCTGTATGTGGTCGAAAAGGTAGTTGTTATCATTTTCATTATGAGACTCAAACCAGGAATAGTAAATAATCCCTGTATTAGGTTTATAACTATGCAGGGTATCCAGCAACATTTCTGTCGATAATTGAGTGGTAGAAAGCAGATCCAAACGTAAATCCGGAAAATTCTCTTCGACGGCTTCCTTTACATCTCTACGGGTTTCTTCACTAATATATCTGTCGTCTGAAATAAATGCCAGACGTTGCATATCCGGTATTAGTTTATAAATCAGTTCGACTGTTTCCTTCACATAATAATGCTGCTTCAAAAGTGTCAGATTATAGCCTCTTCTCCATTCTTCACCGGGGACACTATTGGTTTCTGTTAGTGGAGCATGAGACAGCAAAACGTCGAGAGAAGCAGGCAGGCGGTCGCGGGCATTTGTCACTATTACCGGAACGTCTTTCCATACGTCATCAAACAGTTCACGGCAGACAATCCATCCCGGATCTCCAATCAGGACGATGGCAGCGGGAGCTACCGGGTATTTCTCACGCAAATGGGTGACTACGGCATCTGCTTCCATCTTATTAGCCAAAGCTGGTACGGAAAGAGATTCCGCTTTGGCAGATATCCCCTGCTTCTGAAGAGCATCGTGTATACACCAATAGAAATTTTTAGCCCAAGGCAGATTAAAATTAATGGAATTCAAAACCAGTACTTCTTTATTTGTTGTTTCAGTTCGGGCTGACACAGATAATAAGAATCCTTCTATAAAAAGGAATAAGCCTAAGAATGAGATGGTTCGGAGTACTTGTTTCATTTGTGATGTTCTATAATAGCTACGGCAAAGGTAGTATTTATTTCCATTTCGCAAAAAAAAGGCATCTCAAAATTAATTGAGATGCCTTATATTATATAAAACCAAGTATCAAAGAGTTATTTCTTCAACAAGATAGTAAGGCTTTCTTTCAAAGAACGAATGATACTTTCCGCATCCGCCTGTTTCTTGCGTTCAAGTTCTATGACGGCTGCCGGAGCATTGTTCACGAATTTCTCGTTGCTCAATTTCTTCACGATGCCTTGCAGGAAGCTTTCCTTATGTTTAAGTTCGGCCAACAGACGAGTGATTTCCGCATCTATATCAATCATGTCAATCAATGGTACGGCAAATTCTGTCGTTCCAACCATGAAAGAAGCAGCACCTTCTGCTTTTTTGAATACTACATTAATAGCAGAAAGGTTACACATCTTGATAATCACCGGATTCATTTTTTCTACCGGATGACTACCCACAACCTGCAATTCGAGTTGTTCCTTCAAAGCAATATTCTTCTGCAAACGAATACTGCGAACATTGCTGATAATTTCCTTAGCCAATTCAAATTCTTGCAGGAATTGCTCGTTTACCTCAAGAGGCTCCTTCATGAGAGTAACCATCAAACTTGCACCCGGTTCGCGCTCACGCAGTTGTTGCCACAGTTCTTCTGTGATAAACGGCATGAAAGGATGAAGCAACTCAAGCAGACGTTCGAAAGAACTAAGCACCATACTATAAATAAAGCCATTAATGGGCTGTCCATAAGCAGGTTTCACAATTTCCAGCAACCAGGAAGAGAACTCATCCCAGAACAGTTTGTAAACCAACATCAATGCTTCGCTCAAACGATATTTAGAGAACAAATCGGCAACTTCAACCGCAGCTGCATCCAGTCTCTGGTCGAACCATTGAACAGCCAGATGAGCATCGGGTGGAACTGGAATGGAACCTTTGCCATTAGTCCATCCTTTAATCAGACGGAAAGCATTCCATATCTTGTTGCAGAAGTTACGTCCCTGTTCGCAAAGGGCGTCGTCGAAAAGAATGTCGTTTCCGGCGGGAGCTGAAAGCATCATACCCATACGCACACCGTCGGCACCATACTTTTCGATCAGTTCCAATGGATCGGGAGAGTTACCGAGCGATTTAGACATCTTACGTCCCTGTTTATCACGAACGATTCCTGTGAAGTATACGTTCTTAAACGGCATCTGTCCCTCGTATTCGTAGCCTGCCATAATCATACGGGCTACCCAGAAGAAGATAATGTCCGGTCCTGTCACAAGGTCGCTTGTCGGATAGTAGTATTTGATTTCTTCGTTGCCCGGGTTGTTGATTCCGTCAAACAAAGAGATAGGCCACAACCAGGAAGAGAACCAAGTGTCCAGGCAATCTTCATCCTGACGAAGGTCTTCCATTGTCAGGGCGGCATTACCCGTCTTTTCTTTTGCTTTTGCCAGAGCTTCCTCGGGAGTAGCGGCTACTACATAACCACCTTCCGGCAGGAAGTATGCAGGAATACGATGTCCCCACCACAACTGACGGCTGATACACCAGTCTTTGATGTTTTCCATCCAGTGACGGTAGGTATTCTTGTATTTGGCAGGGTAGAATTTCAGATCGTCGTTCATTACCGGAGGCAATGCCATATCTGCAAAATGTTGCATCTTGAGGAACCATTGCATAGACAATTTCGGTTCGATCACAACGTTGGTACGTTCCGAATATCCTACCTTATTAGTATAGGCTTCTATTTTTTCGAGCAATCCGGCAGCTTCGAGGTCTTTCTCTATTTGTTTACGAACATCGAAACGGTCCATACCGATATACATACCGGCAGCTTCGCTCAATGTACCGTTGTCATTGAAAATATCGATACTAGGCAAGTTGTATTTTTCACCCAGCATATAGTCGTTTACATCATGGGCCGGGGTTACTTTCAGACAACCCGTACCGAATTCGATGTCTACATAATCATCCTCAATCACAGGAATGACACGGTTTACCAGCGGAACGATCACTTTCTTTCCTTTCAGCCATTCGTTCTTCGGGTCGTTCGGATTGATACACATAGCCGTATCACCCATAATTGTTTCAGGACGGGTTGTTGCAACAACCGCGTAGCGACCTTCCGGATCACCTTCTACTTTATAGCGGAGGTAATACAGTTTTCCGTGTTCTTCCTTATAGATTACTTCTTCGTCAGAAAGGGCAGTCAAGGCTTTCGGGTCCCAGTTTACCATGCGGACGCCCCGGTAGATCAATCCTTTATCGAACAGATCGACAAATACCTTGATTACACTTTCGCTACGTTTCTCATCCATAGTGAAAGCAGTACGATCCCAGTCGCAGGATGCGCCGAGTTTACGGAGTTGTTTCAGGATAATACCACCGTGCTCGTCTGTCCATTCCCAGGCATGTTTCAAGAATTCGTCACGAGATAGATCGGTTTTCTTGATACCTTGAGAAGCGAGTTTGTTTACAACTTTAGCTTCGGTAGCAATAGAAGCGTGGTCAGTTCCCGGCACCCAGCAAGCATTCTTGCCTTCCATACGGGCACGACGAACTAAAATATCCTGGATGGTATTATTAAGCATGTGTCCCATGTGTAACACACCGGTGACGTTCGGGGGCGGGATGACGATGGTGTAAGGTTCACGGCCATCGGGTTTTGAACTGAATAATTTGTGGTCCAGCCAATACTGGTACCACTTTCCCTCCACGTCAGCGGGATTGTACTTACTTGCTAATTCCATATTGTTTTATGTATATGATAATGTATATTCTAAAAATAACGGGTGCAAAATTAATAATTTAAATTCAAATCTTACCACCCTCGGGGTGTTTCTGTGCACGGAAAGAGAATTTATATCCCTCATAAAGAGCGAATCCGTAGAACAGGGCAGTCATCGACATTACATTTTTCAACAGAATAGAGAATATCTCTCCATAGTCTACACCTGCCAGGACTTGAAAATAGCCCATTTCATAATCTTGGGAGATATACCCGATAATAGACAAGAAATCACCTAAGATGCAACTAACCAGAGATAATGCCGCACCGGTAATTCCAAAAATGGGACGTATTCCCTTGCCCTGCCGCATCGCAAAACCTACCATGAATCCGATAGCAATGGGCATAAATCCTATCTGACGACCTGTAGAAACGGAGATCAAGCCCCATGCCACCGCACCAACGATGCATGCGACAACTGCACACAATATTCCTTTGGGCAGATTCTCTTCGGCAAGCATTTCCTCTTCTGTCATAGATACCGGAAAGTCTTCCGGCTTGGGAGGCGCTAATCTTTCCAGTTCTTTATCTTGCTCAAAACTGTCACATTCTTCTTCAAAAGCGGGAAGTGCTCCGGTACGTTTACAAACGAGTCCTTTTCCGTTCACAAAATCACGTGACACGCAATTCCTGCAATACTTTTCTATTTCTTCTGATGTAGCCATCTTATCCGGTTTATGTTGAATAACTTTCTCTGATTACGCAGGTACACAAAGTCACTGTTAACAGATTTTTTGCAAATATAGAGGTATTTTTTCGCGCGACGTTTATTAAATGCATATTTTTGTTGACTGATTTTATACGAATGATGAAAAATAAGCCAAATGTAAGATATTTAGCCTTAGGAGCATTATTAATCCTGGTGTGGCTAACGCAATGGATTCCTGCTCTGGCAACGATCTATTCTCAAACAATCTATCCCCTTATCTCCTACGTCCTGTCGTTTTTTTCCGGTTTATTTCCTTTTGCCATAGGGGATTTATTTATTTTCCTTAGCATCACAGGCGTGATTGTTTATCCCTTTTATGCCCGTCTCCGCAAGAAGTTGCCTTGGAAGAAAATCTTATTGCGCGACGGGGAATACTTATTATGGATTTATGTATGGTTCTATCTGGCATGGGGACTGAACTACTCGCAGAAAAATTTCTATCAACGAACAGAAATCCCGTATACCGCCTATACTCCCGAGATTTTCCAAGAATTCGTAGATGATTATATTACTCAACTGAACCGTTCGTATACTCCTGTCAATAGTATCAATCAAGATTTGATACGAGAGGAAACTGTGCGAATCTATCATCAGTTAAGTGATAGCCTGGGCGTACATCACCCTCCACACGAGCATCCGAGGGTAAAAACAATGTTATTCACTCCCTTCATTTCGATGGTAGGGGTAACGGGTAGCATGGGGCCTTTCTTCTGCGAGTTTACACTCAACGGAGATTTGCTTCCCGTTAATTATCCGGCCACTTATGCTCACGAACTAGCCCATTTATTAGGTATCACCAGCGAAGCGGAAGCTAATTTCTATGCTTATCAGGTTTGCACCCGTTCAGAAGCGATGGGAATCCGTTTTTCCGGATATTTCTCTATATTGGGACATGTATTGGGAAATGCGCAAAGATTACTACCGGAAGAAGAATACACCCGACTTTTTAAACGCATCCGACCGGAAATTATCGAATTGGCTAAGAATAACCAGGCGTATTGGGCTGCCAAGTATAGCCCTGTGGTCGGTGCTGTGCAGGATTGGATATACGATCTTTATCTGAAAGGGAATAAGATAGAAAGCGGACGGCAGAACTACTCGGAAGTAGTGGGGCTGCTGATTTCCTATCAGGAGTGGAAAAAGAAATAAAAATCAAGAACAAAAAATAGATATATTTATGTCACATACCAGACAAGAACAGATGGAAGCCTTCGGACGCTTCCTGGACATTCTCGACGAACTGCGTGTTAAATGTCCCTGGGATCGCAAACAGACCAATGAAAGTCTGCGTCCCAACACCATAGAAGAGACTTACGAACTTTGCGACGCCCTGATGAGGGATGACAAGAAAGAAATCTGCAAGGAATTGGGCGACGTATTATTGCACGTTGCTTTCTATGCCAAGATAGGCTCGGAAACAGGAGATTTTGACATCAAAGATGTTTGCGACAAACTGTGTGATAAACTGATTTTCCGTCACCCGCATGTATTCGGAGAGGTAAAAGCAGAGACAGCAGGACAAGTTTCCGAAAATTGGGAACAGTTGAAGCTAAAGGAGAAAGACGGCAATAAGAGTGTATTGAGCGGTGTACCCGCTGCCCTCCCCTCGCTCATCAAGGCTTATCGTATTCAAGACAAAGCCCGCAATGTAGGTTTCGACTGGGAAGAGCGTGAACAGGTATGGGATAAAGTGAAGGAAGAAATCGGAGAATTTCAGGATGAAGTGGCTAATATGGATAAGGACAAGGCAGAAGCTGAATTCGGCGACGTTATGTTTAGCCTTATCAATGCAGCGCGTCTCTACAAGATCAATCCTGATAACGCTTTGGAACTTACCAACCAAAAGTTTATCCGTCGCTTCAATTATTTGGAGGAACATACTATCAAAGAAGGAAAAAACCTGAAGGATATGTCTCTTGAAGAGATGGATGCTATTTGGAATGAAGCAAAGAAAAAAGGCCTGTAAGACCCATGAATAACATTGATTTACATGCAATCATCGAAAGATGATTTGGAGTTCATAACACATGCCAAACAGGATATTCCACTATTGATTGCAGAAATAGAATACTTAAAATCAATGCTGTCTAAATAAAAAAAATAGAGGCTCTATTCCGTGCGAGTAGAGCCTCTATTTTACTCAAACAGAGCGTCTAATCATACGAGTCAGACGCTCTATTTTCCTTTATTTCTTCTTCGAATCGTTTCCTTTATCCATGCCACGATTCATTCCTTTTATCATCTCCCGGTGGAAGCGCATTTCCGCACGCTGCACGAGAAATATCTTCTTACTGGAAAGAATCTTTTTGAACTTACCCAGATAAGTCTTATCAAGCTGATCGGCAGCAATACGATTGTTGGCTATCTTATCGTTGATTTCTGCATATTGAGCTTCCGTCGTCTTATCATCTTTACCTTTGCGCATCAAATCCCACGATTCATCATTCAGCTTCTTCTTCTTATCCTGGAGTTCAAAATAGACGGGAAAGAACTTGGCTGCCTCCTTTTTACTCAATCCTGCCTGTTCGGTAATGAATTCCTTTTGTTTTGCCCTGAACTCCTCCCGGGATAAATGCTGATCACATCCGTCAGCAGCCCAAAGAACAGGCATAAAGCCACACAACAAAACAACCCATGCGATTAGTTTTCTCATTTTCTGTATTCAATCAGTTTTAATAAATCATTCTACACTTGCGTCACTCAAATAAACATATAACGAATAATCATCCAGCATAGCGCGGTCTAGTGCCACATCCAGCATTTCGTCCGATACAACTTCAGTATCCACCTCCGTCACCGCCACTTCATCGATCGCAGCAGGTTTGTGATCTGTCGACGCTACCCGGATAATCAGGGCCGCACCCACAAACATAGCAGCGAGATAGAGCAATGGTTTCAGTCTTGTCCATGTGCTGACAGGTTCTTCCTTGAAAACTACTTTTTCTTTTTCAGGAAGTTTATTCATTACCTCCGAAGTCAGGTTTTCAAAGTAACCATCAGGCACTTTGAAGGAATTTTCCTTACCAAGCTTCTTCAATAGGATATCTTCTTCTTTCATACGTTTTTCTCCTCTCTTTTACTTAGACAACGTCCAATTTAAAAGGTTTAATCTATTTCTTCTAAAAACTTCTCTATTTTCTTCACCGCATGATGATATGACGCTTTGAGCGCACCAACCGATGTGCCGAAGATTTCCGACATCTCTTCGTATTTCATTTCCTGATAATATTTCAGGTTGAACACCATACGCTGTTTTTCCGGCAAAGTCAATAGAGCTTTTTGCAGACACAACTGTATTTCGTCGCCCGAAAAGTAGGAGTCACTTTCCAGCTTCTGCACAATCGCAGCTTCAGGATCGTCAATATCCACGGTAGTCATAGCGCGCTGCTTGTTCAGAAAGGTAAGACATTCGTTCAGCGCGATGCGATAGAGCCAGGTAGACAGTTTCGCCTCGGCACGGAAATAATCGATATTCGTCCATGCCTTGATGAAAGTGTTTTGCAGGAGATCGTTCGCATCCTCATGCGACAGTACCATCCGGCGGATTTGCCAATATAATTGCTCGCTATACTGCGCCACAATCATTTCAAATCCTTTCCGCTGTGTACTCTCCTCCTGAAGGAGTTTCAGAACTTCGCGTTCGTTATAAGGAATCATAATCTCTTGTATCTGTATGTTTATTTATGGTTTCAAATTCAGGTTGTTCATTGCTTCTAGTAAAGACGAATCATATTTATAAATGTCCTCACAATACCTCAAATTATTATCGGCAGACAGATAAACCGTCTGATAATCTATAAATAAAGGTATATATTTCTCTAAACTATAATGTTTCAGTTCGCGATAGGTCGCACTGACAGGCAGCTTCTTCCCCTCTTCACTCACCGGTTTGATATCCATTGCAATGCGGATACGGTCTTCCAATAATTCATCCGGTTCTTTCAACAAGAAGAAAGCAAAGTCGAGTGCTTTCTGAAGGCGGACGCAACCGTGGCTCACTGCACGATTGTTTCGCGTGAAAGCCCACCGGGAAGGAGTATCGTGCAGATATACAGAATGAGGATTAGGAAAGCGGAAGATGATGCATCCCAATGAATTCCCCGTTTTATTGTCCTGCTTCACCGTATAAGGTACACCTTTTCCTGCATATTTAGCCCAATTAACCTGATGAGGGTTTACTTGTAAGCCGTTCTTATCGTATACCTTCATGCGATTACGGGTGAAATAGGTCGTATCTCTGCGATAAGTAGGGATGATTTCTTTCCTGATAATACTTTGAGGTACATTCCAGTACGGATTCAGTTCCATATAATAAATCCTGCTCGACAACAGAGGAGTTTTATTTTTCACACTCCCCACACAGATACGCATCTCCAGGATAGAGTCCGTTTCTTCGTTGATTGCCTGCAACATGAATGCCGCCACATTGGCTATCACATATTTCTGTCCTTTGTCCAATGCATATTGCCAACGTGCCCGCTCCATATTTACCAACAGACGATTCCGGTAATAATCCGTAGTATCCGTTTTCCCCCAAGCATTTACACGAACCAGTTCTTCCTGCATCTTGCGATAAAGCGGAGAAGAAGGTTGTGCTCCATGAAGAGCAGCAATTGGATTTGCACGCAAGGAATCGAGGGCGGCATTTGCAAAAGTTACATCACAATGTTTTAAGGGGATACGATTGATCGAATCATTCCATCTGCGTTCCGAAGGCAGGAAACCAAACTTCAACTGGCACACATACGAAAGATATGCGGCTGTCAACTGATATTCCACATCTGCCAACAGACGGTTCATTGTCTTTCCTTCCTGCAACTTCAAAGAACGTATTTGTTGCAATCTCTCACGGATGCTATCGACCGAATAAAGATTCGGGTTAATGCCATGCCGTGAGATGTCTCCCAACCAGAACAACATAGAGTCCGCCACCTGTGCGGCAGGTTTATCGGATACAAGCGAGTCATTCAACCAGAAGAATTCATCTTTTTCCCGATAATGGGCCAACAAAGCCGAATCCCAGGGAGTTACGGGGCTTTCGTTCAAATAGGAACGAATCATCAGACGAATACTGTCGGCATCTATTTGATAAGCAGGGTTGAACAGTTCTTGCAGGGAAGCCAATGAGTCCGGTATCGGAGACTGGGGTTTCTCTTTCTTACAGGCTGCCAAACAAACGACGAACAGGATTACCGCTCCCCAAAGCAGGCGTCTATTTCTCATACACAGTTCCTCCATCAACGTCAATACACATATTCTCTTTCGCTAAAATGGTTTGCGGGAAAATGGCGGATGCTTCATCAAATAGAATAGATTCATCCTCGTAACGGGCTGAAAAGTGTCCGATCACCAATTGTTTCACATTGGCGTCCAAAGCTAGTTGTGCGGCTTGCGCAGCCGTAGTATGATAAGTTTCCTTGGCACGTGCCTGCTCTGTCTGCGCAAAGGTAGCCTCATGGAAAAGCAAATCTACATTGCTGATTTGTTCGGCAAGCGACGGGCGATAGATTGTATCGGAGCAATAAGCATATTTACGAGCCGGAGCCGAAGGACGGGTCAGACGCAAATTGGGTATTACTTCTCCTTCGGGAGTTACAAAGTCTGCTCCATTCTTGATACGGTTCAGTTCATAGACCGGGACTTTATAAAAGTCCACCATGTCTCTGATGATATGGTTCGGACGCTGTTTCTCTTCAAAAAGGAAACCGCAGCAGGGAATTCGATGTTTTAAAGGGATAGTAGTTACAGTCACCGAACGGTCATCGTAGATAAGCATCGGCTCTTTCGTTTCGAATTCATGGAAGAACACCTTATAAGTCAAAGTCTTACAAAAGAAAGCAAGCATCGGTGCAAACAGTTCTTCCAGTCCTCGTGGAGAATGAATATGCAAATCGGCTGTTCTTCCCAATAATCCGAATGTAGAAATCAGCCCCAACAATCCGAAACAATGGTCACCATGTAGATGAGAGATGAAGATATGATTCAATCGGGAAAATTTCAGTCGCGAACGGCGTAACTGCATTTGTGCTCCCTCGCCACAATCAATCATAAATAGTTTTTCACGCAGGTTTACGACTTGAGAGGTCGAAAAATGTCGCGTGGTAGGCAAAGCGGAACCGCATCCCAATATATGTAACTCAAATTTTTCCATGGTATGCAAAGATAAAGCATTTCAGATTCAATCTTGCAAAGGAAGAAACTTTTTTTTCTATTCACCACAGAGGACACGGAGGACGCAGAAGGGTAAGGAGGATATGGAGAGGATGCGGAGGAGAAGAAGAGGGTAGATTTATATAAATAAAATATATCGCCATCGTTAGTTTGTTAAATCAAGCCTTCACCCCCTCTGTATTCTCCATATCCTTCCTGTTCTCTATACCCTCTCTATATCCTCCCTACCCTCTGTGTCCTCTGCGTCCTCTGTGGTGAATAAAAAAAGGCGCCCCCAACCGGGAGCGCCTTCATCAGAAAATATTCTGTTCAGATTATTTCTTTCCTTCCAACTGTTCTTTCAATGCAGCCAGAGCGTCGATGTCGCCCAAAGTAGTTGAAGCAGCTTGGTTTTGGATCATCGGAGAATCTTCTCTCTTACCAGAAGATGCTTTCTTTGCGCTAGAAGTAGCTTTCTTTTCTGCTCTTTCTTCAGCTTTAGCTACATCTTCGAAGATACGGCTGTGAGACAAGATGATTCTCTTAGCGTCTTTGTTGAACTCGATCACTTTGAATTCAAGTTTCTCATCCAACTGTGCTTGTGAACCGTCTTCTTTTACAAGGTGTTTCGGAGTTGCGAAACCTTCTACACCGTAAGGAAGAGCTACAACAGCACCCTTATCCAACATTTCGATGATAGTACCTTCGTGTACAGAACCTACTGTGAACACAGTTTCGAATACATCCCAAGGATTTTCTTCGAGTTGTTTGTGGCCAAGGCTCAAACGACGGTTGTCTTTATCGATTTCCAATACCTGAACTTCGATGTCAGCACCAATCTGAGTAAATTCTGATGGGTGTTTTACTTTCTTAGTCCAAGAAAGGTCAGAGATGTGGATCAAGCCGTCAACACCTTCTTCGATTTCTACGAATACACCGAAGTTAGTGAAGTTACGAACTTTTGCAGTATGCTTAGAACCTACAGGATACTTTTCTTCGATAGTTTCCCATGGATCTTGTTTCAGTTGTTTGATACCCAAAGACATCTTACGTTCTTCACGATCAAGTGTCAGCACAACAGCTTCTACTTCGTCGCCTACCTTCATGAAATCTTGTGCAGAACGCAGGTGTTGGCTCCAAGACATTTCTGAAACGTGGATCAAACCTTCTACGCCCGGAGCGATTTCGATGAATGCACCGTAGTCAGCCATAACGACCACTTTACCTTTCACCTTGTCACCAACCTTCAAGTCAGTATCAAGCGCATCCCATGGGTGCGGGGTCAGTTGTTTCAAGCCAAGAGCGATACGTTTCTTTTCGTCATCGAAGTCAAGGATAACAACGTTGAGCTTCTGATCCAGTTCAACCACTTCTTTCGGATCGCTAACGCGTCCCCAAGAAAGGTCAGTAATGTGAATCAAACCGTCTACGCCACCAAGGTCGATGAATACACCGTAAGATGTGATATTTTTAACAGTTCCTTCAAGAACTTGTCCTTTTTCGAGTTTACCGATGATTTCTTTCTTCTGTTGTTCCAGTTCAGCTTCGATAAGAGCCTTGTGAGATACAACAACATTTTTGAATTCCTGGTTAATTTTAACCACTTTGAATTCCATTGTTTTGCCAACGAATACATCATAGTCGCGGATCGGTTTAACGTCGATTTGAGAACCCGGCAAGAATGCTTCGATTCCGAATACGTCTACGATCATACCACCCTTCGTGCGGCACTTGATGTAACCCTTGATAATTTCTTCATTTTCCAGAGCAGCGTTAACGCGATCCCAAGAACGAGTAGCGCGGGCTTTTCTGTGTGACAGAACGAGCTGTCCTTTTTTGTCTTCCTGGTTTTCGATGTATACTTCTACAGTATCACCTACTTTCAGGTCCGGATTGTAACGGAATTCATTCAAAGGGATGATACCGTCTGATTTGTAACCGATGTTCACAACTACTTCACGCTTGTTCATTGCGATTACGGTTCCGTCAACAACCTCACGGTCGTTCACTTTGTTAAGCGTACCGTCGTAAGCTTTTTCAAGTTCATCGTGGCTAACGTTGGTTACTGTTTCGCCATTTTCATAAGCATCCCAGTTGAAATCTTCAATAGGAGCTACGTTCTTTAAGTTTTCCATTAATAATAAAATTGTTTAATACTTTAATTAAATAAGACATTATATTATCTATAAATCGGGCGCAAAGGTAGAAATATTTTCTTGATTGACAAAAGAATGGCAGAAGAAAAGAGATTTATATCCGTATTTTTTGTAATATTGCAATCTTTAATTTATACAGTTTTTGCCATGGACGAGAGATTGGACAAAGTCAAGGTGCAATGCGACTATTTACCGCTTATTAATTTTGCGATACAACAAAACGGAGCATCGATCATTCATCAGCTTTCTATTGAGAACACGACATCTGCCCCACTGAAGGACATTCAGGTAGTAATCACGACAGAACCGACTTTCGGAAACGCCGCTCCGATGGCTGTTGAACAGATCCCGGCCAACGGTTCGATCCGTCTGTCGTCATTCAATCTCACTTTGTCCGCCAACTACTTCACACAACTGACCGAACGTTTATCCGGCAACCTGAAAATTGAAATTACTGCTGAAGCAGAACCGATATTCTGCCAAACATATCCTATCGACATCCTGGCATACGACCAATGGGGCGGACTCAACGTATTGCCCGAAATGCTGGCTGCTTTCATCACTCCCAATCATACGGCTATCTCGCCGATTATCAAAAGAGCTGCTTCCATCCTGGGGCAATGGACCGGCAACCCGTCTCTCGATGAATATCAAAGCCGCACTCCGGACAGGGTGAGGAAACAGATGGCTGCCATCTATACAGCTATCGCGGAGCAACAGATTATATACAGTACCGTTCCCGCCAGTTTCGAAGAATATGGGCAGCGTGTCCGGTTAGCCGATTCTGTGATGGCACAGAAATTGGGAACCTGCCTGGATATGGCTTTGCTCTATGCTTCCTGTCTGGAGGCAATCGGGCTGAATGCTTTAATCGTCATCACGCAAGGGCATGCCTTTGCAGGCGCCTGGCTGGTGCCGGAAACTTTCCCGGATCCTACGATTGATGATGTTTCTCTATTAACGAAAAGAACAGCGGAAGGAATCTACGACATTACTTTGGTTGAAACGACCTGCATGAATATGGGACATTCGTCCGATTTTGACGATGCGGTGAAGAAAGCAAACGGAAAGTTGGCGGACGGGAACAACTTCCTTCTTGCAATAGACATCAAGAGAGCGAGATATTCGGGTGTACGCCCCATCCCTCAACGTATTTTGCACGGACAGGTATGGGAAGTCGACGAAAAAGAGACCAACATTCAGAAAAGTGCTGTTCATGCCACTCCGCAAAGTATCAATCCGTATGATTTATCGGGCAATGAAACCCAGACCGTAATCACCAAACAACTGTTATGGGAAAGGCGGTTGCTGGACTTGAGCCTTCGCAACAACCTGCTGAATATCCGGATTACCAAAAACACGCTCCAACTGATCCCGGCTAATCTGGCTTGTCTGGAAGATGCATTGGCTGACGGAGAAGAATTCCGCATCCTGCACCACCCTGCCGATTGGGAAAGCCCAGCGATGGATTTCGGAATTTACTCCTCTGTACCGGAATCTGATCCGGTGGTTGGTTTCATCAACTCGGAGCTTTCACAGAAAAGATTGCGTTTTTATCTGTCCGAAAACGATTTAGGCAAAGCACTGACTCACCTATACCGTTCCTCGCGTACCTCTATTGAAGAGAACGGAGCCAACACTCTTTATCTGGCTCTCGGACTTTTAAAATGGTATGAGACTCCTTCCAGCGAACGTCCCCGCTACGCTCCCATCCTGCTAATGCCGGTTGAAATCATCCGTAAATCGGCAGCTAAAGGCTATGTGATCCGTTCACGGGAAGAGGAAACGATGATGAATATTACGTTATTAGAAATGCTTCGCCAGAACTTCGGAATTACCGTATCGGGATTAGACCCGTTGCCCACCGATGAAAGCGGCGTCAACGTCAAACTGATTTATTCCATCATTCGTAACAGTATCAAAAACCAACGCAAATGGGACGTGGAAGAGCAGGCCATCTTAGGCATCTTCTCTTTCAATAAGTTCATCATGTGGAATGACATTCACAATAATGCCAATAAACTGGTTCAGAACAAAATTGTTTCAAGCCTCATTAACGGAAAGATAGAATGGGAAGCCGCAACAGAAGAAATAGACGCAACGGATATGGACAAACAACTGTCGCCAACGGACATCGTTTTGCCTATCATCGCCGATTCTTCGCAATTGGAAGCTATCTACGAAGCCGTACACGATAAGACTTTTATCCTGCACGGCCCTCCGGGAACGGGTAAATCGCAAACAATTACCAATATCATCGCCAACGCGCTTTACAAAGGGAAACGTGTCTTATTCGTTGCAGAAAAAATGGCTGCCCTCTCCGTTGTTCAAAACCGACTGGCGGCTATCGGTTTGGCTCCGTTCTGTTTGGAAATTCATTCCAACAAAACAAAGAAATCCGCCGTTATTTCACAACTGAAAGAAACAACGGAAATTATCAGGCAGACACCTCCCGAAGAATTCAAAAAGGAAGCGGAACGTTTGCTGAATTTGCGGGCGGAACTGAATCAGTATATCGAAGCCCTGCATAAAGAATATCCGTTCGGAGTTTCACTATACGACGCCATTATCCATTATCAATCTGTGGACGTCGAACCTTGTTTTGAGATTCCACAACCTTATCTGGATACATTAGACAAAGATACATTTGCGCAATGGGAAGAGGCTATTGAATCGTTAGTCAGAACCGCCAATGCGTGCGGACACCCTTATCGGCATCCATTAACAGGCATCTCGATTTCCGAATATTCATCTGCCGGAAAAGAAGAAGCCTCCCAATTACTTACCGCTTTCATTGTTTTATTAAATACCATCCGACAGAAGCTGGATGTATTTTCCGTACTTCTGAAAGATACGGATATACACCCTACACGCAAGGATTTCCAAACGATTGCCTGTATCATCCGGAGAATACTCGATATTCCGGAGCTGACTCCGAGATTGCTGACTCTGCCGTTATTGAATGAAACGCTGAATGAATATCGTGAAGTGGTGGTTCATGGGCAAAAACGTGATGAACAAAGAAAAGAGATAGAGGCAGGATTTACCAAAGAGATTCTGTCCATCGACGCAAAGCAGATGGTAGCCGAATGGAACCGCGTATCCGATCAATGGTTCCTTCCCAGATATTTCGGTCAGCGGAAAATCAAAAAGGCTATCAACATCTATGCTTTAAAAACCATTGAAACAAAAGACATCAAACCGCTACTCCACCGGATTATCCGGTATCAGGAAGAAGAGGACGCTGTTCAGAAATACACCGACCAACTCCCCTCTTTGTTCGGACGATTCGGCAAGAATGAGGATTGGACTGTCATTGAGCAGATTATCAATGACATGGCTTCTCTTCACTCGCATTTGCTGAATTATGCAAAAGACATTGCCAAGGTGTCACAAATCAAACAGAATTTATCTGTACAGCTCACAGAAGGAATTCAAACATTCAAAGATATTCACGCTCACTCTTTCAATGAACTGTATCAGTTGTCGGATACACTCACAGTCATTGAAAAGAAGTTGTCCGGCACGTTGGGTATATCAACAGAAGAGCTTTATACCTCTTCGGCCGATTGGATAACGATCGCGCTATCGAAAGCCCAAACCTGGAAAGATAACCTCGACAAACTCAAAGACTGCTATCAGTGGTTACAAGCATACCAAACTCTGAATAAACTGGGAATCGGATTTGTCGCGACAGAATATAAGGAAAAGAATATCCCTACCGACCAACTGACAGACATCTTCTGCAAGAGTTTCTACCAGGCGGTTATTCAGTATATCATTGCCAAAGAGCCCACGCTGGAATTATTCAACGGCAAGATTTTCAACGATATTATTGCTAAATACAAACAAATATCCGCCAAATTCGAAGAAACGACCAAAAAAGAATTGTTTGCGCGGCTGGCTTCCAACATTCCGTCTTTTACTCACGAAGCTATCCAAAGTTCCGAAGTGGGCATCCTTCAAAAGAATATCCGCAACAATGCCCGTGGCATTTCCATCCGCAAACTGTTCGACCAGATTCCTACCTTATTATCGCGTATGTGTCCGTGTATGCTGATGAGCCCGCTTTCCGTCGCTCAATTCATTGATACGGATGCCGACAAATTCGATTTGATTGTCTTTGACGAAGCGTCACAGATGCCTACTTATGAAGCGGTGGGCGCTATTGCCCGAGGCAAAAATGTGATTATCGTGGGGGACCCGAAACAGATGCCTCCTACCAGCTTCTTCTCGGTCAGCACCGTAGATGAAGATAATATTGAAATGGAGGATTTGGAGAGTATTCTTGACGACTGCCTTGCTTTGTCTATCCCTTCCAAATATTTACTATGGCACTATCGAAGCAAACATGAGAGCCTCATCGCTTTCAGCAACTCCGAATATTACGATAACAAACTGATGACTTTCCCTTCTCCGGACAACATTGAATCGAAAGTCAGGATAGTCAACATCAACGGTTATTATGATAAAGGCAAATCGCGCCAAAACCGGGCGGAAGCTCAAGCGGTGGTAGACGAAATAGCCAGAAGATTGAGAAGCGAAGAATTAAGAAAGAAAAGTATCGGCGTAGTGACTTTCAGCATCGTTCAGCAAGCCTTGATAGAAGATTTACTTTCCGACCTCTTTATCTTCCATCCCGAACTGGAAACTCTTGCCCTGGAATGTGACGAACCGTTGTTTATCAAAAACCTGGAGAATGTGCAGGGAGATGAACGGGACGTTATTCTCTTTTCTGTGGGCTACGGCCCGGATGCGGAAGGACGTGTCAGCATGAATTTCGGTCCATTGAACCGGGTAGGTGGCGAAAGAAGGTTGAATGTGGCCGTTTCACGTGCCCGCTATGAGATGATTATCTATTCCACTTTAAGATCGGATATGATTGACCTGAACCGGACTTCCTCTATCGGAGTGGCCGGATTAAAACGTTTCCTCGAATATGCGGAGAAAGGAACCAGAAACACAATCAACAATGTGACAGACCAATCCACGGAAGCAGCAGCCTCCATCGAGAATATCATTGCCGATAAACTGCGTTCATTGGGATACACCGTGCATACAGACATCGGATGCTCCGGTTACAAAATAGATATAGGTATTGTTGACACCGAAAATACCTCCAACTATCAATTAGGTATTATCTGCGACGGCAAAAACTACAAACGTACCAAGACCGCACGTGACCGGGAAATTGTGCAAAACAATGTACTAAAAGCACTCGGCTGGGATATCTACCGAATATGGACTATGGACTGGTGGGAAAAACCGGACGAAGTAATAGCAGCTATTCAAGAGGCTATCGCACGCAAAATAAGTTCAAAGGTTAATGCCAAAACAACGACAGGCATCGGAATTGGATCTGATCCAATGACAGCAGAAAAAGAATCTGTGAACAAAGAGTCGACAGACAAAGAAAAAATAATAAAAGAAGAGCCAATAAAAGAAGAGTCAATAGAAGAAGCAGTACCGACTGCAGAGAGAGATAACAATGAAATTTCATTTGTACTCAAAGCATCACCTGCCACTTCTGAAAAGCAAACTGCTTCCGCATCTTCCGCACAAAGCGGAATACAGCAAAAGTACCGATCGGCAAAGATCACTCCAGGCAGCTATTCGCCGGAAGACTTTTTCTTTAGTGAAAGCTATTCTATCCTCACTTCTCAAATACGGAAGATTATAGAGAATGAAGCTCCGGTCAGCAAATCATTACTTTGCAAGAAGATTCTGTCTGAATGGGGAATCAGTCGTCTGGGAGCACGGGTAGAAACACAGATAGAGACGGCTTTAGATGCACTAAATATCTATCGTACTGAACATGAAGGATTTGTTTTCTGCTGGAAAAACAGAGAGCAATGCATCTCCTACTCTATTTATCGTCCGGTTTCCGAGCGGGAAGCGACAGATATAGCTCCTGAAGAGATAGCCAATGCCATCCGACAACTGTTGACAGACTCCATTAGCCTGCCTGTGGCAGATTTGATAAAAGCATGTGCACAACAATTCGGCTTTGCCCGTATGGGATCGAACATAGACGCTGCCATGCAAAGAGGTATTCGCGAAGCCGTGAAAAGGAATTATGCCAAAATTGAAAACGAACGGGTGACGATTGCGGATTAAATGTTGGTTCGAGTGATCCTGTCTAGTAGATTCAGGTGACAGGAATTAGATCAATACCCTTTCTCCAAACGTTTCAGAGCAGCAATAGAATCGGATACATAGCTATTGTCCGGTTCTATTGACCGCCAATAACAAAGCTCTCCAATCAACCGTTTCAGATAGACAGGATCACTCGAACCAATCCGTCGCTGATGTTCTGCCAAACCTTTCGTCAGGATGAAATAGACATTCTTTCGGATTTCCCTCTTTCTGGCTTTAGGGATAGTCAGTTTCACACCGGAAGAGATGGACACTCCCGTGATAATCTTTCTACCATACTCATTGATGAAACGGGTCTTTTTATGATTCGGTTCGAATTTCTCATCACGAATGATTTGTTTAATACGAGGAATAATCTGCTCTTTAGGAAATACATCTCCCGAAAAAGTCAGGTCATCGGCATACCGGGTATAAGTCAATCCGTATTCCGCTGCCAATGCCGCCAACTTCCTATCCATCTCATAACTAACGATATTACTTAACGACGGACTTGTAGGCGCTCCCTGCGGCAAATGTCTGTGCAAACAACACAACGTTCCCAATACTTTAGATACATTTTCCGGATAACCGATCTTCTCAAATGTCTTTTTCACTCTCGGACTCCGTATAGAAAAGAAAAAATCATGAATATCCATTTTCAACACATACCGCTTTCCTAAATGAGGATTGGCATTGTCGACTACAGAATGACCGTTCCGGAAACCTACCGCTGCCGGATGAATCATCGTTACAGGTGATAATATACGAGAATTAATAGTCGCTTGAATGGATTGCATTGTTTTGTTAGGAGCAGAGATCATACGATACCCTCCTTTTCTTTTTCTCATCCAAAATTCCCGGTAATGTACAGAAACGTTTCGTAGTATTTCCTTCAATTGTCCCGTTTCCATTCCCAACAGATTGGCACACCAGACGACAGCCGATTCATCATACTTTTGAACATACTGTGCTCTTGGAACTGTCGCTCCCAAAGCATGCCTAAGCCAGGCTCCATGTTCCCATTTTACTTTAGTAGTCTTTTCTTCCTTACTACCGTCTGTCGCTTTCCATCTTTTATACCCCTCTTGTTTTCTGCTTGAGGAAATCATCTTATAAATCAGAAAACCTGTGACAATAAGTATCGTTATTAGAATTCCGTCCATTTTGTATTATGTATATAAACAAAGAGAAGAGAGGATGAGTTATTTACTAAAATAAATTTAGGTATTTATACCTTAGAATTTATTTTCTAGGAAAAACACCTGTGCTTACGAGGCGACTACACCTCTTTGATGCTAAATTCGGCCCTCATCCTCTCTTATACAAAGATAAGTATAATCTTTCGATAAAACAACCGGAACGGGGAAAAACTATCGGTTGAATAACTCAAACGTGAACTTACAGCCTATTCCTCCGAATTTCCAGTTTTCGCTGCTTACGAAGACTCCCACGTCGAAAATATGCGTACCGATGCCATATCCGACTTCCAGATAAGGTTGAAGATGCGGCATAGAAAGTGCACTGATGTAAATACGTTCATTCTGCACATAACGGGTGTACTTCATCAGATGCCGGAGAATAAGGAACGGAGCTTCGTAGGTGAAATGTCCCCGCACATAACGACGGGAGGAGTTATACCAACGTGAGTCAAGCACCTGAAATACTCCGCCGATTTCATCATTCCAGCCTACGGGAAGATTATGGCGGGAGAAATTGGCAAAGTCTACAAAATACAGTTCATCCTGATTGGTGAATGCCCCGAATCCGAAACGATAATAAATATTACGCATCAATCCCATCCGGATTTGATGCTGAAGGTCAAACTCTATTCTTTCATATTCGCCCGTACTTTTAAATACTCCTTTAATTCCCCGTTCATAATCGACCGAGAAGGTTGGATAGATAGAATGCAAGTTTATCTTTCGCTTTCCGTTCATATAATAATAGAGTCCCGGCGTCCACTCTATCCGGATGCGGGGAGCGAAACTGATATAAGTGTTCTTGAATTTATCCATAAACTCCGGGGGCGGCATCGGATAATCACCGGTAATCACAAAACGGGAAGGCTCTACGGCTGTTCTTTTATGGGCAGAGAAACCCAGACCGATATCCAGTCCGTTGACTATCTCAACTGTATGGCGGAAGTTAAAATACAAGTCCTTGAAATAATCAAGATGAATTAAATCGAAATTAAAGATACTATCCGGCATGGCTTTCAGTTCGTCGAGCACCTTACTGCTATAAATACGGTTACCATTACCCACATTCAACCGGAAGAATCCCCGTTTCTGCGGCCAGTATTCAAAGTCGGCATTCAACGACCAGTAGAACTCTTTACGCGTAAAGTTGTATCCGAGTTTCGGCACAATACGAAGTAATTTATCCCCTCTGAAAAGACGGTTGTAACGGAAATCCTGTCGATAAGACAAACCGTTGCTTCCGCTATAACTGAATAAAAGCGGATTTATAAACGGAGAGAACCGTACGCTTCCGATATTGGACAAATTGAATTTATAATCTTCTACCATCAAATCGCCCATTGTTCCCCAAAAGGCCTGACTCTTGGATGGCTTTTGTATGGTAGCCGTGTCACGTCTAAGCGCATTGTCGAAATATAGTTTTTTCTCGCTCTCGTTCAAAGGGATCGGACGCATGATAGCAAAGGTAGAGGCGTCCGTCTTATAAGCATTCGTATCACACTGTAAGGAGAAAGATTCCGAAAGATTATATTTCCTCTTCTCTTTCTTGCGTACCTTCTTTTCTTTCAGTTCGATGGATTTATAATCTAAAGAAGCTGTATAATTACCATCTACCTTATTTCCGAGGAATTTGAAAAGGGCTTCTACATCATAACGCACCGGCAAGAATTCATTTTTCTTGCCGACATCTCCCATCTGAATCCAACAGGTAAATGTTATCAGTTCCGATCTTCCCGAAAAACGGATTTCACGAACACTCCAGACGTTGCTGCTAACCACCATATATCCACCTACCAACTGATCGCTCTTGGTACGGGGAATAAAGCGGACTCGATAATCCAGATTATTAGGATCTCCCATCACACTGTCTATCTGGTATTTATAGTATTTCTGTCCGTTTTTAGCCAGTGGTGATAACAAGCGTTCATCATTCAGCAGAGACGAAGAGTAGATATTTACATTAAAGTATTCGAGCAAGCCCGGCAATCCCCTGTTTCCTCTCACCGTTCCCTGGGAGGCTTTTACTTTCTGGTCGTAAATATTGGGAGCCGTATAATGCAGGTCACTGTACGTTTCAAGCAGATATTCGCGAACACCCTTTTGCAAACGAAACATGGAAGGCACATAACGGAGAATAAAATTCTTCTTCTGAATGTCCATCTTACCTTTTATATATAGGTTCGCGCGATAATCGCTGACTATCGTTTCATACAAAGGCGCAAAGGTCATCACACGTTCTATGATGGAGTCGGCAGAGATTTCCTGATGGGTATAAGGATTCATTATATAATTATTGGCTGCCCCCTTTGATATAAAAGAGAACAGACACAATATGCATCCTATCAATATTTTATCTCTCAATTGTCGTATCTCCTTCATTAACGTAGGCAAATATAAAAAAGAATATCGAAAAGCAATGGAATTAAGCTACTAAAAAGAGTTATCAGGGGAAGGAAGCTTTTCACACTTGATTAATATAAATATAAGAATAAACAAAAACGACTCATGTTTGAATGCATGAGTCGTCTATTAATAATAGGAGAAAGGTTATAATTTCTCTATTTCTTCTTTCGAAATACCCGTAGATTTTATGATAATATCATTATCCACCCCTAATTCTTTCAATTTACGGGCTGTTTCTCGTATACCTTTTTGTATACCTTTTTGTTCTGCAAAGTCCAACGTATTAAAATAATCGTTGTAAACTTTCCATTCTTCCTCGTACTGCATTCTTTCCTCCTGGGTCATATTCGCTTTGGAGGCTAACTTTTCCAGTCGTTCAAAAACGGCTTTACGAGCCTTGAAAGGCATTCGATCAAGTGTATCCATGTGCTTTAATATATAAATCCAGCGTTCAAAATCATTTTCACATTCATCCTCTTCTTTATTAAAGTTCGGCAATTCAATAAAAATCTGCCGGAACTTACTATTGAAAAGCTTACCTGTATCCCTGTCAGAAAGGACAACATCCGTTCTGATTTTAGAGGGTATATCCTTGTCCATCACGAAGTTCATGAAGAACACTCCGTACACAGCATCTAATTGAAAGTTCCAAATCCCTTTTCTCGCTTGTTGGGTAATAGCCCTAGAGAGATAGAAAAGGGCACGGTCTTTAAAGTAAGGCTGTTCCCGGTTCTGCATTTCTACGATAATATGTTCCCCCGTATTGGTTCTACAATATATATCATAGATAAGTCCTCGTTCTGTTTTTACTTCCGGCTGCTGTTCGTTGTTTAGGAACTGGATGTCGGTAATTACATGCTCTCCTACGAGCAAATCATTCAAGAAGTCGATTAATAACTCCTTTTCTACCTCTCTGCCGAATAAAAACTTAAAGCCAAAATCGGTAAAGGGATTGATAAATCTTCCCATTATTTCTTGTATCTCAATTATAGAACAAAGATAGAGTTTTTTTGTTGAATAGTGTCAAGTATGGGATAAAATAAAATAAAACCAATACCTAACATGAAGTATATGGTTTGATACTACGCAATATCGACTCTATATCACGATTTTAAAGTTGATTTATGAATAGACAACTAGAGTCGTCTGTTCGGTCAACTAAAGTCAGCGACTTAGACAACTGCAGTCGGCTGTATGGTCAACGGCAGTCGGCTGATACCATGTTAACTATTTCAATCTGTTATCCGGTCATATTCATCTTCTTATATCCTTCCATATAAAGAAACGCCTAAGCTTTTGTTTGAACTGGGGGGCTTTTCGTTAGAGTGTGAAGGATGTGAAAAGCTAAAACGAGGTCATTAAATCACAGCAAACATCTGTCATACTACAACTTACGAGTCTGTGAAACTTGTGGAAGGCAAAAGTAAACTTTTATTTCTAAGTTGACAGAGAAGTTGATATACTTTATTTTACCATGATTTTTGAAAATAATCAAACCACCGCTAGTTTGATTCATAACGGTGCATAAATGAACTAAATGATAATTTTGCGGAGTGCCCTGAAAGGGCTTAATTATATAGCGTAGGGCAACGCCCTACGAAAAAAACACCCCAGCCACAAGCCCTGAAAGGGCGGAACTGTATACAATTATGCCCTTTCAGGGCGCAAATTCAGATTGTCGTTTTTACGTAGGGCGTTGCCCTACGCTATATAATTAAGCCCTTTCAGGGCACCCCAATAAATATATAATTGTAAGGCTTTCAGCCTAACTGCTAAATTCTCATTTAATTAAAAACTGCATAAAAAAGAGAAATACTTACTCTTACCTTTTTATTTCTCCTTTTATTTTTGACAAAGAAGAAAATTGTCGTATCTTTGTGATACTCTTCATATCAACCAGGCAGGGAACCTGCCTCGTTTTCGTGGCAGGCATTTTTATGCCTGTCCTGATGCTTCATATGGCGGTTTCGTACCCCCGTGTGGAGTGTTAATGCACCCACTGCCTGGTTGGTGAAGAGTAACGGG
Source organism: Bacteroides sp. AM37-9 (assembly GCF_003603455.1). Taxonomy (NCBI): domain Bacteria; kingdom Pseudomonadati; phylum Bacteroidota; class Bacteroidia; order Bacteroidales; family Bacteroidaceae; genus Bacteroides; species Bacteroides sp. AM37-9. The sequence continues at coordinate 96,593 of NZ_QTNF01000011.1, forward strand.
AAAGGCGGAACCGCTCTTATTTCATAGAAAATCTTCGCCTACCACCTTATTCATAATTATATTATGGAAACAAAACAAGTTACCGTTCAACCAGCGGTAGGAGGCATGATAAAGGCTTCCAAAGATTCATTTGTTATTCCTAAAGAAGAATTAAAGGATTTCTACCTTAAATTCGCTTTCCTCCTGAACCCGGATTCCTGCTCCGTAAACCGCACCGAATTCGAACTATTAAACATTCTGCTGAAAGACCTGAAAAAAATCTTGGCAGCATTGACTCACCTCAACACCCATCCTTGGGATGAAGGCATCGCAGAAATCCAAATTTCATGCGGTGTTTACTCCCTACAAGATAACTTGAGCAAAGAAAAACGTATGCAAATGAACACCTCTACGGGTAAACACCTACAATTTCTCACCCAAATGGCTATGGACAGTCCAGTATTCAAACAGTTATTCAGGAACTATCACAACCATTATATCCAAGTGGAAAGTTTGGTTAAACAGATGGCTAAAGAAATGGACCAACAGAAGCAATAAGAACAGAAGTTGGAGAATCAACAGAGGGGGTATCTTTAGAAAAATACATTCATTTCTAAAAATACCCCCTTTAAAATAGGGGTACTTTCAGAAAAAACATATAATTTTGCGCCATCAACCGATAAAAAGTAGACCATTTATGTCAAAAATGCGTTTTTTTGCCTTACAAGAGCTTTCCAACCGGAAACCTCTGGAAGTAACTGCTCCTTCCAACAAACTCTCTGATTATTATGGTAGCCACGTGTTCGACCGCAAGAAGATGCAGGAGTATCTTCCCAAAGAAGCCTACAAAGCTGTAACCGATGCTATCGAAAAAGGTACGCCTATCAGCCGCGAAATAGCAGATTTGATTGCTAACGGCATGAAAAGTTGGGCCAAGTCACTCAACGTCACTCACTACACACACTGGTTCCAGCCTCTGACAGACGGAACAGCCGAGAAACATGACGGTTTTATCGAATTCGGCGAAGACGGCGGAGTAATCGAACGCTTCTCCGGAAAACTACTGATCCAGCAAGAGCCGGATGCCTCTTCTTTCCCTAACGGCGGTATCCGCAACACTTTCGAAGCACGAGGATATACAGCCTGGGATGTTTCTTCACCGGCATTCGTGGTAGACACCACTCTTTGTATCCCCACTATCTTCATTTCTTATACAGGTGAAGCACTGGATTACAAAACTCCATTATTGAAAGCACTTGCCGCCGTAGATAAAGCAGCAACGGATGTCTGCCAACTATTCGACAAGAACATCACACGCGTATATACCAATTTAGGATGGGAACAGGAATATTTTCTAGTTGACTCTTCCTTATATAATGCACGCCCCGACCTCTGCCTGACAGGACGGACACTGATGGGACACTCTTCCGCCAAAGACCAACAGTTGGAAGACCACTATTTCGGCTCCATCCCTCCACGTGTCACGGCATTTATGAAAGAACTTGAAATTGAGTGTCACAAACTGGGTATTCCCGCCAAAACCCGTCATAACGAAGTAGCCCCCAACCAATTTGAGTTAGCCCCTATCTTCGAAAACTGCAACCTTGCCAACGACCACAACCAGCTTGTTATGGATTTGATGAAACGTATTGCAAGGAAACATCACTTCAATGTACTCCTGCACGAGAAACCATACAGCGGAGTAAACGGTTCGGGCAAGCACAACAACTGGTCGCTCTGCACCGACACCGGCATCAACTTGTTCGCCCCCGGAAAGAATCCGAAAGGAAACATGTTATTCCTCACTTTCCTGGTAAACGCCTTAATGATGGTTTATAAAAACCAAGATTTACTGCGTGCCTCCATCATGAGCGCCAGCAACAGCTACCGTTTGGGAGCCAACGAAGCTCCTCCCGCCATTCTCTCCTGCTTCCTGGGTTCACAACTATCGTCCACTCTCGACGAAATTGTCCGCCAGGTAGGAAACGAGAAAATGACACCGGAAGAAAAAACTACTCTTAAATTAGGTATCGGACGTATTCCCGAAATCCTACTGGATACTACCGACCGTAACCGCACCTCTCCTTTCGCGTTCACCGGAAACCGGTTCGAATTCCGTGCCGCAGGTTCGTCTTCCAACTGTGCCGCCTCCATGATTGCAATCAATGCCGCCATGGCAAATCAGTTGAACGAATTCCGCGCATCAGTAGAAAAACTGATGGAAGAAGGAGTAGGCAAAGATGAAGCCATCTTCCGCATACTGAAAGAAACGATTATCGCCTCCGAACCGATTCGTTTTGAGGGCGACGGTTATTCTGAAGAGTGGAAACAGGAAGCCGCACGCCGCGGACTGACTAACATCTGCCACGTACCGGAAGCCCTGATGCACTATATTGACAACCAATCCAAATCAGTGCTGATTGGCGAACGTATCTTCAACGAAACCGAATTGAACAGCCGTCTGGAAGTGGAACTGGAGAAATATACCATGAAGGTGCAAATCGAAGGCCGTGTACTGGGCGACCTCGCCATTAACCACATCGTACCGACTGCCGTTGCCTATCAGAACCGATTGCTCGAAAATCTTCGCGGACTGAAAGAAATATTCCCGGCTGAAGAATACGAAGTGTTGAGTGCCGACCGCAAAGAACTGATCCGTGAGATTTCCCACCGGGTCACTTCCATCAAAGTACTGGTTCGCGAAATGACCGAAGCACGAAAAGTTGCCAACCACATGGAGAACTACAAGGAAAGAGCATTTGAGTATGAAGAAAAAGTACGCCCGTATCTCGACCAGATCCGCGACCACATCGACCACCTGGAGATGGAAGTAGACGATGAAATATGGCCGTTACCCAAATACAGAGAACTGTTGTTTACCAAATAAAATGTCTACAAGATTGCACGAAAGCTCCCACTTTTGTGCAATCTTTTTATAGATTCGTTCATTTTCTCATTTTTTCTTTTTACTTTTGTGCTGTATAACACAGTTTTGTAGCACTCATGGTAAAAATGAATATGTCAGACATAGATATTTCGGAACCGTTATCCGATATGTTAGCTCCTTTAAATAACGAGCAAAAGGAGTTTCTGATGAACAATTATACGATACAAACCTACAAAAAGAATGAAACCATCTACTGTGAAGGAGAAACACCGTCTCATCTGATGTGCCTTATCAGTGGAAAAGTCAAAATCTTCAAAGATGGTGTAGGGGGTAGAAGTCAGATTATTCGCATGATTAAAACACGCGAATACTTTGCTTATCGTGCTTATTTTGCCAAACAAGATTTTGTGACTGCCGCAGCAGCTTTCGAACCTTCCGTTGTCTGCCTGATTCCTATGAGTGCCATTACAACTCTAATTTCTCAAAACAATGACCTGGCCATGTTTTTTATCCGCCAGCTTTCTATTGACCTCGGTATATCAGACGAACGCACCGTTAATCTGACACAAAAACATATCCGCGGACGCCTGGCCGAATCTCTCATCTTCCTGAAAGAAAGCTACGGTTTGGAAGAAGACGGATCTACTTTGAGCATTTATCTTTCACGCGAAGATTTAGCTAATCTCTCTAATATGACTACTTCGAATGCTATCCGCACATTGTCGCAGTTCGCTACGGAACGACTGATTACAATCGACGGAAGAAAGATCAAAATCATCGAAGAAGAAAAGCTGAAGAAAATAAGTAAGATTGGATAAGAAAATTCCTACCCCAGTCGCTCCACCCTAAATAGTGAACATACATATAGAAAATATAATTGCAGACATCAGACGTGGTAACAAACAGGCTTTCAAAAAGCTATTTGATGACTACTATCCTATTCTTTGCGTGTTCGCATCCCACTATATTGAAGACAAAGAAGTTTGCAAAGACATCGCGCAAGATGTATTGTTAGCTTATTGGGAACGGAAAGAAGATTTCGACGACATTTTGAAAGTAAAAAGCTTCCTTTATACCGTCACCCGAAATAAATGTCTGAATCACCTAAAACATGAACAATTAGATATTCCCAATTTTTCCGGACAGGAAGAATTCGATAGTGGCTTCGAAGCTGCCATTATCGAACAGGAAACATTCCACATGGTTCGCAAAGCGGTAGAAGAATTGCCTACCCAAATGCGGAATATCATCTTATACTCCATGAAAGGGTTAAAAAACCATGAGATTGCTGACAAATTGCAAATTTCAGAGGGCACTGTCCATACGTTAAAGAAATTCGCCTATCGCAAACTTCGCGAAAGCCTCAAAGGCATAAACTACACCTTATTACTATTTTTATGCAAATAAAGTAACTTTTTGATTACCCCGTTTTTCCGATTGGATTGTTTTACTTATATAACAAATCGAAAAAACGATGAATTCATTCAAAGAAAAATTTAAAATTGCAAAAATCCTTGCTTCTCTATTCACTCATTCGTCTACTCCCGAAGAGGAAAAAAACTATCATGCGTGGTTGGATGAAAATCCGGAGCATCAAAAAATAGCCGACCGGATATTAAATAAGGAAACGTACGAAGAAAACAGCCGGTTAATAAAAAACTTCTCTTCACAAAAGGCATGGGAGAAAGTCTACCCGCTACTAGGAGGCAATCAATCTGGTATTGTTTTTTCGTGGAAAAGGAGTCTGAAATATGCGGCTCTTATTTTGCTATTGATAATACCGGCTTCATTCCTTATATATAATTGGGCAGTCGGAGAACCAATCGGTGAAATTACTCCAGGAACCCATGGCGGAGAACTGACTCTAAGTAATGGCAACACCTTCAACCTTTTTGAGAATGTCCTTCCGGAGGGTGCAACTGAAATGTTCATCATTGACTCCAAAGGGATTAATTATCAAACTCCTGCCAACAAGCCCAAAGTGAAAGAAATCAAAAATACGCTTCGTACACTGCATGGTATGGAATGTCACATTGTCCTTTCAGATGGAACAAAAGTACATCTGAACGCAGAATCACAACTGACTTATCCGATTTGTTTCAGCGATAAGGAACGCATCGTACAGGTTGAAGGTGAAGCCTATTTTGATGTTGCTCCAGATAAAGCACATCCTTTTATCGTGCAAACACCACACACTTCTATTCGGGTGACAGGAACTTCTTTCAATGTAAGGGCTTATGCGGATGAAGAAGTGGAAAGTACTACACTAATTAGTGGAGCTATAGAGATTAACAGTGAAAACAAAGATTATGAATTGATTCCAAACCAACATTTCGTATATGACAAAAATAGTCGAGAAAGTACCGTATCTAACGTAAATACAGAATTATACACTTCCTGGGAGTCCGGATCATTCATATTTATGAATGTTCCTCTTGAGAATGTAATGTCATATCTTTCCAAATGGTACGGATTCACATACACTTTTGAAGACGATGCAGCCAGACAGGTACAAATCGGAGCTTATCTCAACCGCTATGCAAACATGAATCCAATTATCGACATGATAATGGAATTAAATATGGTAGACATAAAACAAAGAGAAGGTATACTGCACATTTCTTATAAACAATAACTATTAATACATATTATAACTAACGCATTATGAAAAAACGAACACAATCCTCCTCAAAGGGAGTATCTTATGTAAGCAGAAATTTCGTTAAGTTCTGCCTTTTATGGATATTCTCCCTTTCTTCACTTATGATTCAAGCACAAGACAATCAGCGAATCTCCGTTGATCTGAGAGGCGAAAGCCTGGAATCTACGCTTTGGTATTTGCAAAACCGTACAAAATTCATCTTTATGTACGCAACAGAAGATATCGCTAACATAACCGATATCAGCGTAAGGGCAAAAAACAAAACGATCACCGAAATTCTGGATGAATGTCTGGAAGGAACTAACCTGACTTATGAAGTATCAGGCACTGCCATCGTTATTAAGAAAAGAAAGACTAATAAAATCACGATTAGTGGATGGATACGTGATGCAAGCGGTGAAGCACTTCCCGGAGCTACAGTCACTGTCCGAGGTTCAAAACATGGAGCTATCGCCGGACTAGACGGACATTACACTTTTAATATTCCTGCGCAAGAAGGGTTAATATTAACTTATTCATTCATCGGAATGGAGAAAAAGACTGTAAGATATACAGGAAAGAAAACGATTAATGTCACTCTAAACAGTTCCAGTACTGAAATTGACGAAGTGGTCGTAACCGGTTATCAGAATATTCAACGCCGTGACCTAGTAGGTTCTATTACCACAGTAAAAGCAAAAGATATTTTAATGCCTTCATATACCACTATTGACCAAATGTTGCAAGGACGTGTGGCAGGTATGATTGTCACCAATACAAGTAGTCGTGTAGGTACTGCCCCGAAAATTCAAATCCGTGGTACCAGTACCTTACTGGGTAATCAAGACCCACTTTGGGTAGTCGACGGCATCATTCAGGAAGACCCCCTGGAATTGAATGCATCTTCTCTCATGACAGAGGACTTGAAAAACATTATCGGTAATCAGATTTCTTGGTTAAATCCTGCTGATATCGAAAGCATTAGTATTTTAAAAGATGCTTCTGCGACCGCTATTTATGGTTCAAAAGCATCGAATGGTGTTATTGAGATCACAACCAAAAAGAATACGACTGATCGTCTAAGCGTCAATTACACATCTAACTTTGTAATGGGCACGCGTCCCAACTATGGACAGTTTAATTACATGAACTCCAAAGAAAGAGTACTATTCTCACAAGAAGCGTTTAACTGGGGAACACCTTATGGCGCAGAACCAATCAAACAAATATATACTTATGAGGGATTATTGAATATGTATCTATCGCACGATATATCTTCTGAAGAATTTCTGGCACAACGCAATGTTCTGGAAACACAAAATACAGATTGGTTCAAACTACTAACCCGCCGTTCTTTTAGCCATAACCATAATATAAGTGTTTCCGGCGGAACAAATAAATACAGTTATGCAGCTTCTATGGGATATTCCAATAGCGAAGGGCAGGAAATAGGAAACGACAGTGAACGTATGACCGGACGCGTTGCCATCACCATACGCCCGGTACAAAAACTAACGATTAATGCAACGATCAACGGTAGCGTAAGTACGAATAACGGTTTTGCCGGAGGAGTCAATCCTATGGGGTATGCTACCACTACCAATCGTTCTATAGACCCTGATGCTTACTATCAAATGAAAGCCTCATACCCATACAATAGCGGAGTCAAATCATTATCATACAATTTCGTAAATGAACGGAATAATAGTGGTTCTAAATCAAAATCAAGTTTCATGTCAGCTTCACTGGACTTGAAATGGAATATTTTAGACTGGTTAACTTACCAATTTACTGGTGGATATTCAAATAATAACAGCACAAACGAAGCTTGGGAAACTGAACAAACGTTTTATATTGCTGAAACATATCGTGGTTATGATTTCAACTCTGTCTCACCAAACAGTAAAGAGTTTGGAGCAGCCTTACTCCCATTCGGAGGCGAATTATTCACAAATAACGCACAGCAGTACTCTTACAACATCCAAAATAAGCTGCAATTCAGTAAAGCCTTTAATAATGAGAACCGAATTAATGCTTTAGTAGGTATGGAATTACGTTCTTCCACTAATAAAGGTGTCAGCAATACGGTATGGGGATATGCCCCAGATAGAGGAGAAGTCATAACATTACCAACCACTCCACAAGCTTTTACACCTATTACAGGTTCTAAAGACGAAGGATGGGGGCTTTTAAAAAAGATATATGATGGTGGATGGAGAAAAGTCAATACTACAGACAATTATCTTTCCGTATTCGCCACATTGGCATATTCACTCAAAAACCGATATGTTGTTAATGCAAATATACGTAATGATGCATCCAACCGTTTCGGTCAGGATGCTAATCACCGTATTGATCCTACCTATTCATTCGGTTTCTCCTGGAGAGCTTCAGAAGAGGACTTCATGAAGAAATATGTAAAATGGATAACAACCTTAAACTTCCGCGGCACCTATGGTATTCAAGGAAATGCAGTAACGCGCATTAGTCCGGATTTGATTTTAAATCAGGGGAAAGTGGCTAATCTATACAATAGATATCAGTCTACCATCTCCCAAATCCCAAATCCGAATCTATCATGGGAACGTACCAAATCATGGAATTTCGGTGTAGACCTGGAATTATTCAGTATGTTTTATATGAATCTGGAATATTATACAAGACGCTCCAATGCCATTGTTGAACTGGAATTACCTTATGAATATGGAATAACATCCATGAAACGAAACGGTGGTATTATCCACAACAGAGGTATCGAATACACATTAACTTTTACCCCGATACAGAAACGGGACTATGCATTAAGTGTCAGTTTGAATGCTTCCAAGAACTGGAATGAAGGCGGACATACAGACATTGATGTCAATGCAGCTTCCTTCTTAAGTGGACGTTCAGATATTGTACTAAAAGAAGGATATCCGCTCAGCAGTTTCTGGTCATACTCGTTTGCAGGATTAGACGGAAAAACCGGTGAAGCTTTATTCAATCTTTTGGATATTCCGGAAGAAGAACGTGGCAGACAAATAGATCCGACTACTTATCTGGTATATTCTGGTCAGAAAGAGCCTTATTTCACCGGTGGATTGAGCTTAAGTTTCCGCTATAAATCATTAACTTTAAACACCAGTTTTTCACTTTTGCTCGGCAACAAGAAGCGTCTGCCATCACCATACAACCAATTCGCTAGTTCTTATTATATGCCGGATCCATATACAAATATAAACCGCGATTTACTGAACCGTTGGAAAGAACCGGGAGACGAAGCCCATACAATCATTCCTTCTTTACCCAAAGCAGGAATGGCCTATATAGAATTGCCCAACAATGAGAGTGTTTATAGCATTCCATTATGGGAACAATCTGACGCTATGGTGGTCAGTGGTTCTTTCTTACGCTGCCGTAACATCGGCCTATCCTGGCAAATGAAACGTGAGTGGTGCGAAAAAATATATATGAAAAATCTATCACTTAACTTTAACATGGATAACATCTTTGTTATCGCCAGCAAACGTTTCAACGGTTTCGACCCGGAAGTTAGCAACAGTGTACTTCCACGGAATTATTCATTAGGTATTAACATTGGTTTCTAAAAAAATAAAAAGATAGACAATGAAAAGAATTATATATATACTAACAGGAATAGTCTTACTATCACTATCCTCTTGCTCAGATTTTCTAGAGCCTAAATCTCAAAGTGAGTACGTTCCCAAAGATGCAAATGCTTTGCAAGAAATGTTAATCGGTTCTGCTTATCCCAAACAGGATAAAAGCAATTTCCTACTACCCTTTCTTAGCTTCTTAGACGATGACATTCAGTTCCACAAAACTGATTATGAATTTAGCATCAACTCTCTAAAAAATATAGAAGCCAAACAAGCTGTTTATACATGGCAACCGGATATGTTTTTCATTATGGAAAGAAATGGTTATCCTCTTCAGAATATCTGGGAAGGATACTATAACTATATCTTAGGCGCAAATGCAGCTCTTGATTATATCGGTGACGTAAATGGTACGGAGGCTGAAAAAAATTATGTAATAGCCCAATCCCTCGGATTAAGAGCTTTCTATTATTTTATGTTAGTCAATCATTTTGGAGCACCATACAACTATAACAAACAGGCTTTAGGAGTTCCACTCAAACTAGACAGCAACCTGCTACCTGAAGACCAACTATTAATGACACGAAACACCGTTGAGGAAGTATACAACCAAATTGTGGACGATCTGAATGAAGCTGAACGTTTATTCCTTACTTTAAGCAAAGATAAACAATATGAACCGAATTATCTGGTTAGCCTTCCAATGATACAATTGCTGAAGTCCCGCGTCTTTCTCTATATGGAAAACTGGAAAGATGCAGCCATATACGCCAACAAAGTAATAAAAGACTGGTCCTTCGCTTTAGTAGACTTAAATAACCTCCCTTCTCCAACAGTGGCAGAGCCTTATTACAATTTTACATCTTTAAAATCATCTGAGGTTATTTGGTTATATGGAAGCGTTTCAGACTTAACTGTATTCAATGATGAGTCGGTAGAGTATGAGGAAGAAGGTTACTTCGGTAATACCACCACCTATTACCGAGAAGCTTTTATCGCTTCTGATAACTTGATTGAAAGCTTTGAAGATGGAGATTTAAGAAAAGAAAAGTATATAGCAAAAGAGTTCAATAAAGATGATAAAGTTTTCTATGAAGACTCTTATACTACTTTCGGCAAATACAAACTTTCAGCTACAGGTGAACCTAGTGGTTCGGAAAACTTTGCTTTATCCTTCAGACTAGGTGAGGCTTATTTAAATCTAGCAGAAGCAGCTGCCCATAATAATGACGAGAGTACAGCACTATCTGCTTTAAAAACCTTACTGGCTAAACGTTATGAACCCGACAAATTTGTTGAGCCTACCGGATTAACAGGTGATGCGCTCAAAACTTTCATCAAAAATGAAAGAAGAAAAGAACTTTGTTTTGAAGGGCAACGATGGTTTGATCTCCGACGCTACGGAATGCCACAAATTATTCATAGATGGGGAGAACAGGTATATACATTAAAACAGAATGATCCTTCCTATACCATGCCTATACCAGACGCCGTCTTAATTAAAAATAAAAAACTGGAGCAGAATCCTTTAGCTCCAAAACGCGAAAGTTAATAGTATATATCTTATGAATTAAACAAAAGAAATGAATATGAAAAAAATATATATATTATGGGGATTACTTGCTTGTATGGCATTATTCACCTCATGTTATGAAGAAGACACACTGACTCCTACAGAAGGAGGCATTGAATTACGCTTTAAAGTACCTCAAGGAAATAATAGTTGGGACGATGACATCGCCCAAATATACGAAGACTATAATGTATATCTTATTTATAAAGATCTGCAAAGGGCTGATTTTAATCGCAGCTGGACAGGCATATCATATGGTAGTGGCTACGAAGGCCAAGGCTGTGTAAACGACGAAATGACCAATTACTATGTCGAATTTATGAAAAAGCATATCTTTGCATACTTGAATCCGCCGATCACATCTAAAGTTCTGCCTATGTATTGGTATTTGGGATACAATGTCTATAGCAAAAGCGTATTAGAAGTTGGAGGCGTAATCCTAGCAAGCTGGATTGTACCCATACACGAAAATTACGATGGGCTGGATTATTGGTGCACTTGTATGTTTGGAGAAGACAATCCCAGCGATCCTTATTTAATCCCCACAGACAGAGCACTCCTTGACAGACGCCGGAAAATGATATTGGCTCCCGTATTGGAAAAAGCAGTAAAAGCCGGAAACATCATTATACCTGAAGAATTTGAAGTGGGATTCGACCATGTCACTAATCTGATAGCAGGCTTGGGAATGGAAGATGACCCAAACTATTATCTTACCAGAGGATATCCGGGAAGTGTAAACACGTATGTATTCAATAGTATCAGCGAACCAGCCAACAACTCTTATCCTCCAACCAATGAAGAGACTTTTATAGGATATATGCATCTTTCCATGTACTATAACCAAGCACGACTAGCAGAGGTATATCCGGCTGATAAATATCCTTTTCTCACCGAAAAGTTTGCTTTCGTACAGAAATATTTAAAAGATAAATATCAGATCGATCTGGAAGCAATAGCCAACGGACCGGAAGACTGGGATTTACCTTTACCTCCAATACCGGAGACTCCAGATGAAGAATAACAACTCTGATAATGAACTATAAACTCATAATAATGACAAAAGTAAAAAATCTATTATTAACCATATTACTCTTATGCGGTACCACTGTATGGGGAAATAACGGGCTAAGAATATCAGGAAGAATAAAAGTATTAAAGCCAACGACTTTACAAATAAAAGATATGAATGAAGGCGTTGTATTAAGCTGCATCATCGGTACTAATAACACATTCAGTACCGATGAAATAAACATCATTCCTGATGTCTACAAACTCTATTTAGGAGAAACCGAACAGAATATTTATCTGGAAAATAACCCGGTAACAATCAATGGCTACTTCGACGAAAAGAACCCTGAACAAAGTTCGCTTTCATTCACTGGCATCGATCCGTTTCTGACTTTACAAAACTATATGCCAGCAGAAAAAGACCCGGATATAGCAACGATTTCCACTTCCGTCAAAGGAAAACTAACTCCCTCCATGGCATCTGCATTAGCCTATCTGGCAGATGTAAATGATTACCAATCCAACAAAATGCTATTGGACATGATACCGGAACAAGACAGAAAGTCTTTATCTGCCAAATGGCTGGTAAACAGGGTAGAAATCCTCTCCCACCAAATCATTGGTGCAGAATGTCCCGACTTTACTTTCACAGATGCCAACGGAAAAAACGTAAGTCTGAAAGACTTCCGTGGGAAAATTGTCGTACTTGACTTCTGTGCCTCCTGGTGTGGTCCTTGTCGTAAAGAGATGCGTAGTATGCTAACCATATACAATGAATTGAAGGCTGACGATCTGGAATTCATCAGTGTCTCGCTGGATGACAGCGAAGCAAAATGGAGAAAAATGCTGGATGAAGAAAAATTGCCGTGGGTGATGCTATGGGATAAGGCAGGATTCCCTAAAAACAGCAAGACTCCAAGTGCTATCCAGACTGCTTACGGCTTCTACTCCATCCCTTTCCTTGTAGTCATTGACAAAGAAGGCAAACTTGCTGCACGCAACGTTCGGGGTGAACAAGTACGCGAAGCCATTTTAAAAATAAGACAATAAACAAACTATATAAATTATAACTCTTTTGACAATGAAGAAACTTATATTTCCAATCGTATGCTGTTTCATCAGCGTTACTGTATCAGCCCAGTTAATCAAACCAAAGGCAGAAACACAAAAAAAACAATCCGAACTGGACTGGTTTAACTGTTCTTTCAACCAGGACAGTGTATACGGAGCTGAAGTAAACAAAGCTTATGATTACTTGAAAGCCAACAAAAAGAAAGCAAAGAAAAGACCGGTTGTTGCACTGATCGGAACCGGAATGGACGTAGAACACGAAGACCTGAAACACGCAATCTGGATCAACCCAAAAGAAAAGTCAAACCAGAAAGATGATGATAAAAACGGGTTTGTTGACGACATCAATGGCTGGAACTTCATCGGTGGTAAAGACGGCCAAATAATGGAAGCTTTGACACGCGAAGGAGAACGTGAATTCTTCCGTCTCAAAGATAAATACGCTGATTATATCTTTGACGGAAAAAAGTATTATAAAATAGTCAATGGAAAACGCCAAGAAGTCCCCGCACCGGAAAACATAGAAGAATATAATTACTATCGCTATAAAGTCATGCCGGAATCAAGAATCGGTGGAGCTTACGGCGGTCTTCAACTATCTTATGTTATAGAAGAATATGTTGAAAAGTTCGATAAAGACATGAAAAAACGTTTTCCCGGAAAAGAGCTGACCGTTGAGGACTTCCAAAGTTGTTATGATCCCAAAGCTGAAAGAGACAGTCTTTCTGAAGTCGCTTTTGTATTTACTGCCTACTATTTCAGCATCTATAATACGGATAAATGGGAACCTGTTTATCAGAATATGGGAAAGAAAAGTGTAGAAACAGGTAAAGCGTCTTATGAAGAGGCTTTAAAGAGATACGGAAGTGATAATCGAAAAGAAATTGTAGGTGATAATCCTCTGGATATTAACGATACGCATTATGGTAATAATGTACTGTTGACATCTGATGCGGCAACAGGCGTAATGAAGGCCGGTGTTATCGCAGCTAAGCGTGACAATGGTATCGGAAGTAACGGTATTGCAGACAATGCAAAAATCATGACCTTACGCATCCACCCGGGAGAAGGAGAACCATACCTGAAAGATATGGCATTGGCCATCCGTTATGCAGTAAACCACGGTGCAGATGTAATCGTATTACCGGAACAAAACTCCATATATCCGAAAGAGCAGAAACAATGGGTGTCAGAGGCGTTGAAAGAGGCAGAGAAGAAAGGGGCATTAGTTATAGTTCCGGTTTGGGATCTATCAGTAGATATGGATAAAGATGAATTCTTTCCCAACCGTAAGATGAATAAAGAAGGAGAACTTACTAATTTTATGGTAGTTGCTTCCTCAGACAAGAATGGAAATCCGGTATTGAATACTAATTACGGTGCAACTACTCTTGATATCTATGCTCCGGGAACAGACATTTATTCATCTTATATGGGTGATACCTATCAAAAAGGAAGCGGAGAAGGAATGGCTTCGGCCACCTTAGCTGGCGTAGCTGCTTTGGTAAAATCTTATTTTCCTAAACTGACCGGCTCTCAAATCCGTGACATATTATTAAAAAGCGCCACTTCACGCAAAGGTGTAGAAGTAGAAAAAGGAATCCGCGTGGACGATAGACCTTCACAGGATTTATTCCTTTTTGATGACCTATGTATTTCCGGAGGTATCGTAAATGCTTATCAAGCAATCTTGGAAGCAGAAAAAGTCAGCAAATAAAGATTAATCTATGAGATATACTCGTCTAATAGGAACCGTCATTGCCTTTTGCATGGCGGTCCCTTTATTCGCCCAACAATATAAAGCAACTATACCTTATCGGATAGTAGGCGAAAAAATGGTTATCGAAATGAAAGTGAACGGCAATGCACGCCCTTTTATCTTTGATACCGGAGGGCGCACCGCACTTACCACTAAAGCCTGTCAAGCACTACAAATAACAGCAACAGACTCTATGAAGGTGACAGATGTGAACAACGTGGAAAGCTATTACAAAACTACGCGAATAGAAAATCTGACAACTCCCGATGATGTTATTAACTTTAAAAATGCCCCGTCGCTAATCATCAATGAAGTAAAAGGCTGGGAATGTTTTGGAGTAGATGGCATCATCGGCAGCGATTTATTTGCAAATACTATTGTCAACATTGATTCGCAAGCTAAAAATATCATAGTCACATCTGCAGAAAAGCCTTCCACAGTATCTTTACGGAAAATGCTGAATTTCACGAAAGGAGGTGGTATGCCGATTATCAATATACAGATAGCTCCAGTCAGCAACATTACTGTATTATTTGACACAGGAAGTCCCAGTCTGTTATCTCTTATTGAAAGTGATTTCGAGAGAATTAAACCGGAGGCATCTATGGAAGTCGTTTCTGAAGGATATGGGGAAGGAAGTATCGGTGTAGCCGGACAAGCAGACAAAGCTTCTTCTTATAGAGTACATATTCCTTTATTATCAGTAGGAGCCACTAAATTTCGCAACCTGACGACCCATACAGACAAACACCCTTATACATTACTAGGTGTAAAGTTATTACAATACGGGAAAGTGACTATCGACTATCCACGTGGAAGATTCTATTTTGAAGCTTTCCAACCGGATAATGAAATCAACAATCAATGCAACAACTTCGATTTGACGGTCAAAGACGGAGACTTATATGTATCTACCGTCTGGAGTAGCACGAAAGGTAAGATAGAAGTAGGAGACAAAGTGATTAAGATTAATGGCAAACCTGCTAAGAAATATGACTTCTGCGAAAGTATTCTGAACGGAATACCGGAATTGAAAGAGAAAAAACAGACGAAGCTAACGATTGAGACTGCTTCCGGAATAAAAAATATTATCTACAAAAAAGAATGACATGAAAAGAATAGGAATACTGACCGTCTTATGGCTGCTATTATTTCTAAACTGCGGACAAGAAATGGTAGCGCAAATCCAGAATAAGGTTTGCGATACCATTCCTTATGAATTCATTCAGGAGAAAATCATTATACCCGTTACTGTTAATGGTGTAAATGTAAAATACATCGTCGATACAGGAGGAAGAACCGGGACTATGTATGACGCCGCAACTGAAATGAAAGCTACTGCCGCAGGATATATGCGCATTTCCGATGTGAATGCACAAGGCTCCAACTATCAGGAAGCCCACGTACAAAATGTTTCCATCGGAAAGAACTACAAAATCAAACAGTTGAAAACGATGGTACTACCTAAGAATCCATTCTTCACAGACCTGGGAGTTGTCGGAATTCTTGGAGGAGATGCCTTTGCACAGTCGGTAGTAACATTCGATTCCCGTTCTAAAATAATGGTAATCAACTATCCTTATCGTCCCGAAAAGTTAAAGGTTACAGATGGAATTCCGCTGTTAGATGAAACTGAACATCATTCCATTGTCAACGTTCGCTTAGGAAACAATGATTTAAAAGTTCTATTCGACACAGGTGCAGGAGGCTTTCTGCTTTATTGTACGGAAGATTACAACAGGTTGGCTGACATTTCGCAAGTTACCAATCATGGATATGGTATCGTAGCTGCCGGAATAACAGGGTTGGGCAAGCCGGTAGATATTAAAAAAGTATCTGTACCTTCCATCAATATCATGGGAAAAGAATTCACAAACGTAGGTAGTACAACAACTGTCATGAATGGAACTATCATCGGGGTGGATCTACTGAAATATGGTAAAGTAATTATTGATTATATGCGGAGACGTTTTTACTTCCTCCCATTTGAAGAAGGAAAAATCGACATGGGTGGTGCTCCCGCTCTTTGGAACGTAAGCATATTACCGCGCAACGAAAGATTCGAAATTACAACTATATGGGATAGCATGAAAGATGCAGTTGCTTTCGGCGACGAAGTGATTAATATCAACGGAACTTCTCTTAAAGATTGCCCCATGAGCCAGATGGCCGTAGAAGAAATTATGAATGCTATACCTGGTGATACCGGCTATATTATCATCAAAAAATATAATCAAGAGAAAAGAATTGAAATCAGGAAAGAGAAATAAACTTTAAACAGAAAGAATATATGAAACGAATAATAACTAAAATGTATCTCTGTTTGCTTGCATTTTGTATTACAGGAGGCATCAGTGCACAAACACAAAACAGTATGACAGAGGTCATTCCATTCAAAACTATTGATGGAAAAATTATCGTGGAAGCCACTATAAATGGTGAAGCAGCTGACTTTGTCCTTGATTTATCGGGACATAACGCTCTACTTCCTGAAGCTCTCAAAAAGTTACACATCAATACAGAAAAGAGAGGAACTTTTAGTTCTTACCAAGATTTTGTATTTAAACAGGTACCTGTTGGAAAGGTATATGAAATGGGAACAGTAGCTATTGGTAAAAATACATTTGCAAACGATCTTCCGGCTTTCACATTAGAAGACGAACCTTATCTACGCAAGCTAGGGGTTATGGGTGTATTAAGTGGTGCTGTTTTCCGCACTTCTGTATTAACCATTGACATGCAACGGAAGAAAATTACGATTACACAGCCCTACCGCCCTTCTTATATGAAACTTAACTATCGGGAAAATTTCAACCTGATAACGGGATTAGGAGTAGTATGCCCGATAAACATCCAGGGAAAGCCGATATCTCTTGTCCTGGATACATGGAGTGAAGGATTGGTGAATCTTACTGAAGCAGATTTCAATACATGGAACACACAATATACCAAAGGAAGTAACCAAAAAGTCTCCAATGGATATAAAGAAACAAGGAAAGAAGAGGAAAGCCTCATCCTACCTGAAACGATGTTTGTAAAAACAAAGATTGAAGATGCCATAGCAGTGAAAAACCCATTCTTGAAACGTTCCGTATTAGGCAAAAAGATACTGGACTACGGAATTATATCTATTGACTATATTCATCAGAAAATTTACTTTCAACCATTCGATATGGTTCCTATACCGGAAGCGGAAGCTAAAGTGACGGAAACCAAAGTTGAAGATGGTAAATTGAATCCAATTACCCGCCAGTTCTTCCTCGAACACATTTTCGACTACCGAAAAGGAAATGATTTCATCTATAATGGAGACAAACCGATAGTTATCGATTTTTGGGCTACATGGTGCGGTCCATGTATGCGTCTACTTCCGGAAATGGAGAAACTAGCTGAAAAATATAAAGGAAAAGTTATATTCTATAAGGTAAATGCTGATAAAGAAAAAGATTTATGTAGCCATTTTAGTGTACAGGCATTACCTACGTTATTCTTCATCCCGGTAGGCGGCAAACCGATAATCGAGGTTGGTGCTACGCCGGAAAAGTATGTGCAAATCATTGAAGAACAACTTCTGAAATAAAACATCTCTCTTAATATATAACTATGTAAATCTAAAACTTTAGCTCAGAGCCGGAATCCTTCCGGCTTTTTTATTTCCATATCATTGGAACTTATCATTAAAACAAGTACATTTGCCCTATCAAATCTATTTATAACTTAACACACATTTTGACCATGAAGAAAAGTATTTCTCTTCTTCTTTTGTCTCTGCTTATGATTGCCCCCAGTTGCCAAAAGACAAAAGAAGCGGTGAACGAGTACAACATCGTTCCCAAACCCAATCAAATTCTCCCACAGGAAGGACGTTTTGAACTAAACAGCAAAGTCAGTCTGGTAATTCCTGCCAATGCTCCGGAAGTTAAAGGTATTGCCGACAGCCTGGCCGAACGTTTAAAACAGACAGCAGGAATCTCGTTGAAAGAGGCAGAAAGTGCAGATGGAAAATCAGCAATCTGCTTTGTTGTACAAGAAGGTATGCCGAAGGAAGGATATAAATTATCCGTTACTCCCAGTCTCATCACGCTTACCGCTTCTCAACCGAACGGGTTCTTCTACGGCGTACAGACACTTTATCAGTTACTCCCTCCGGCGGTTTACGGAAACCAGTTGGATAAGAAAGCAAACTGGTCGGTTCCTGCTGTAGAAATAGAAGATTCGCCCCGTTTTGTTCACCGCGGACTGATGCTGGATGTTTGCCGCCATTATGTACCGATTGACTATATTTACAAGTTTATCGACTTGCTGGCAATGAACAAGATGAATGTTTTCCATTGGCATTTGACAGACGATCAGGGATGGAGAATCGAAATCAAGAAATATCCTAAATTGACAGAAATCGGTTCTAAACGTGAAAAGACATTGGTAGACTATTACTATGTAAATTATCCGCAAGTATTCGACGGAAAAGAACACGGAGGGTATTACACACAGGAACAAATCAAAGATGTAGTAGCTTATGCTGCAAGTAAATATATCAACGTTGTTCCCGAAATAGAAATGCCGGGACATGCGTTGGCTGCACTGGCTGCCTATCCGGAACTGTCATGTGATTCTACACAGACTTATAAAGTATCTCCTACATGGGGTGTATTCGAACAGGTATTCTGTCCGAGTGAAACAACTTTCAAATTCTTTGAAGGAGTGATGGATGAAGTAATTGAATTATTCCCTAGCGAATACATTCACATCGGTGGCGACGAATGTCCCAAGACAGCATGGAAGAACAGTGCTTTCTGCCAGCAGCTAATCCGCCAGTTAGGACTGAAGGATGATACGACTCCCAGCAAGACGGACGGAATAAAGCATAGTAAAGAAGATAAGTTGCAGAGCTATTTTGTAACCCGCATGGAGAAATATCTGAATGGCAAAGGCAGGAACATCATTGGTTGGGATGAAATTCTCGAAGGTGGTCTGGCTCCAAATGCGACTGTTATGTCATGGCGTGGTGTAGAAGGAGGAATGAACGCTGCCAAAGCCGGACATAATGCAATCATGACTCCGAACCCTTATGTATATCTGGACTACTACCAGGAAGAACCGGAAATTGCCCCGACTACTATCGGCGGATACAACACACTGAAAAAAACATATAGTTACAACCCTGTCCCGGATGATGCAGACGAGCTTGCCAAGAAGCATATCATCGGAATACAAGGCAATATATGGAGAGAATATATGCAGACTTCCGAACGTACAGACTATCAGGCCTTCCCGCGTGCAATGGCTATTGCCGAAACGGCCTGGACACAAAACGCAAACAAAGACTGGAAGAATTTCTGCGAACGAATGGTAACTGAATT
The DNA here is from genome assembly GCF_003603455.1 of Bacteroides sp. AM37-9. NCBI lineage: Bacteria > Pseudomonadati > Bacteroidota > Bacteroidia > Bacteroidales > Bacteroidaceae > Bacteroides > Bacteroides sp. AM37-9. The sequence continues at coordinate 116,476 of NZ_QTNF01000011.1, forward strand.
TGAACGTTTGGAAGTAATGAACACCAAACCTTGTCTCAACTTCTTTGACGTAAACGTAAATACGCACGCGGATGAAAACGCTCCTTTAATGGTAATGCTGGAAAGTTTCTATCCGAATGCAGAAATACGATATACTACGGATGGCAGTGAACCAAACAAAGCATCCACTCTGTACGAAAAGCCTTTCGCTCTGGAAGGAAATATCGACCTGAAAGCTGTTGCTTTCAAAGACGGAAAGATGTTAGGGAAAGTAGCTCACAAACCATTGTATGGTAATTTATTAACAGGAAAGCCCTATACTGTTAATTATAAGATGGGATGGACAGGCGATATATTTGATGAAAACGATGTATTAGGAGCTGACAAGACAACCTTCGGACTGACCAACGGTAAACGAGGTAATAACGCTTCTTATACTCCGTGGTGCAGCTTCGGCATTGTTGAAGGTAAAGACTTGGAATTTATCGTTAATTTGGATAAGCCGACACAAATCAGCAAAATAATTTTCGGCTCTTTATTCAATCCGGCTATGAGAATTCTTCCTGCAGGAGGAGTTGCCGTAGAAGTATCAGCAGATGGCAAACAATACACTCCGGTAGCTGAAAAAGCCTTGAAACACGATTATCCGGAAACAGGACGAATTGCATTCACTGATTCCATTGAATTTGAGCCAACACAGGCTACCTTCCTGAAAGTTAAGATTAAGAATGGCGGCACACTGCGCAATGGAGTTAACTTTGAAAAGAACAATGGTCCGGAAGTTATTCCTGCCGAATTATGGATTGATGAAATAGAAGCTTATTAAACAAAGCTAACTATATTTTATGCGGATTTCACAGTGCTGACCCAACAGCACGTGGAATCCGCATCATTTATTCCGGACCTGAATAACAAAACGGTGAACGCTAGTTTAATACTAATGTTCACCGTTTTATTTATAATCAATCACACCCCAAAAGGCATAATTATCATTCATTCGTTTACACCGAAGATATATTTATCACACAAGCCCTTTGGAAGAAAGGTAACGTTCTGCCTCCAAGGCAGCCTTACATCCACTTCCCGCGGCTGTAATAGCCTGACGATAATGCGGATCGGCCACATCTCCTGCTGCAAAAACTCCGGGCACTTTCGTACGAGGACTATCACCGTCTGTAATAATATAACCTACTTCGTCCGTATCGATATACTCTTTAAATATTTCAGTATTCGGTTGATGTCCGATAGCCAGGAAGAAACCGTCGATAGGTAAACTATAACGTTCTTCATCCGGTTCACCCCAACGTTTCACCAGGTTTACACCCTCTACGCCATTGTCACCAAACAAACCAACTGCATTGTGTTCAAAAAGAACTTCAATCTTCTCGTGGTTCATGACACGTTCCTGCATAATCTTCGATGCACGCAGGAAAGGTTTACGGACAATCAGATATACCTTGGATGCAAGACCGGCAAGATAAACCGCTTCTTCACAAGCAGTATCACCTCCACCAACTACAGCAACCACTTTCTTACGATAGAAAAATCCGTCACAAGTAGCACAAGCGCTTACACCCATTCCGGCATATTTCTTTTCATCCTCCAGTCCCAGATATTTAGCAGTTGCCCCGGTAGCAATAATCAATGATTCCGTTTCAATCACTTTATCACCGTCAATTGTTATTTTATAAGGAGCTTTGCTTAAATCTGCTGCCGTAGCGATACCAAAACGAATATCTGTTCCGAAACGGCTCGCCTGTGCACGCAAATCTTCCATCAACTGCGGGCCACTGATACCTTCCGGATAACCGGGAAAGTTTTCTACATCTGTCGTAGTAGTCAACTGGCCGCCCGGCTGCAATCCTTCATATAGTACCGGACATAAATTTGCACGTCCTGCGTAAATCGCTGCCGTATATCCGGCAGGTCCTGAACCTATAATCAGGCATTTCACTTTTTCTATTTCTGCCATTTTAATTTATCTTTATTGTTTTGTTATAAAAACATGTTATCTCAAATCTATCACCTCTGCATTGGGATATTGTTTTTTATCAAAAGTAAAAACACGATCCATATAATTCTGCCCGGTCTGATAACTTGTAACGGTTATCTCATTACGTGTCTGCTGTCCACGCTGCTGAAGCAAAATATATAGAGGTTCATAAGTGTCCTTCGTCACAAAAAGAGTGATACGTTCCAACTCCTGTTTCTGATCCCTGGCAGTCAGAACGACTTCCCAAACAGCTTTTCCATGAAACGTTTTGGTTGTCCCCAACTTATAAGAGAATCCTTTCTGATACATATACAGAAAGGTATACGGATTTATCTGCTGTAACTCTTCCTGCGTCGGATTACTGACATTCACTTCATCATTCTTTGTCACATAACTCCATTGCGTTTTTCCGTCAAACCAAGTGATGATATCAGATGTTTTCAGTACGAATTTCTCTCCTTTCAACCGAATTGTTCCGTTTTCAGCACCTTCTACCAAGCCGTTTGCCACAGCCTTTACAGTAAAATCAGCCTTCACGCCACCAGCTTTACGAAACGCCTCTGCCGTTTTGTCAAGAATGACTTTGGCCTGGGACTGCTGTTGTTGAGCAATCACAGGCAAAGACAGTAAAGCTATTAAAACACTAAAAATGTACTTTCTCATTTGATTAATAAACGAACTGTTACTGTAAATTGTTCAATCGCATTTCAAGATCATTATCGTCAATACACAATACGTCACGCGCCTTACTACCTTGCGTAGGCCCAACAATTCCGGCTTTCTCCAATTGATCCATTATACGGCCGGCACGATTATAGCCAATCGCAAATTTACGCTGAATCAATGAAGTGGAACCTTGCTGATGAATAACAACCAACCGGGCTGCATCTTCAAACAACGGATCGAGACGTCCCATATCAATATCCCCTACTTCACTATTACTATCTTCACTCACATATTCGGGCAAGAAGAACGGAGTAGGATAACCTTGCTGACGGGCAATGAATTTTGTAATCTCTTCTACTTCCGGCGTATCGATAAAGGCACACTGTACACGTACCGGATCAGCTCCCTGCAAGAAGAGCATATCTCCCTTACCAATCAGACGGTTAGCACCCGGACGGTCAAGAATAGTACGAGAGTCCATCATGGCAGATACACGGAAAGCGATACGCGCCGGGAAGTTGGCTTTAATCGTACCCGTAATGATATTGGTAGTCGGACGCTGTGTAGCAATAATCATGTGAATACCGACAGCACGTGCCAACTGCGCAATACGGGCAATCGGAAGTTCCACTTCCTTACCGGCAGTCATAATCAAATCTCCGAACTCGTCAATAACCACTACGATATACGGCATAAACTTATGCCCCTTTTCCGGATTCAGACGACGGTTGATAAACTTCTCATTATATTCTCTTACATTACGTACATGCGCCATCTTCAGCAGGTCATAACGGGTATCCATCTCTACACAAACAGAGTTCAGGGTTTGCACAACCTTCGTTACGTCTGTAATAATCGGTTCGCCTCCATCAGGAAGTTTGGCCAGGAAATGATTTTCAATCACCGAATAGATGCTGAATTCTACTTTCTTCGGGTCGACCAGTACAAATTTCAATTCTGCCGGATGCTTCTTATATAATAAGGAAGTAATAATAGCATTCAAACCTACTGACTTACCCTGACCGGTTGCACCCGCCACCAATACGTGCGGCATCTTGCAAAGGTCGAACATAAAGACTTCATTCGTGATGGTCTTGCCCAATACAATAGGCAGATCATATTTGGATTCCTGGAATTTCTTACTTCCGATCACACTTTGTCCGGAAACGATCTTCGGATTCTTGTTCGGCACTTCAATACCGATTGTTCCTTTACCCGGTATCGGAGCGATGATACGGATACCGTCAGCAGAAAGGCTTAATGCAATATCATCCTCCAAACCACGGATTTTAGAAATACGTACTCCTTGCTCCGGAGTGATTTCGTATAGAGTTACCGTAGGTCCTACCGTTGCTTTAATCGTACTGATTTCGATTCCGAAACTGCGCAATGTATTGATGATACGATCTTTGTTTGCATTTTGTTCGTCCATGTCAATCGTCGGATCATCATTTTCGAAATGCTTCATCAGGTCGATAGTCGGGAAGCGGTAGTTTTCCAAATCCTTAGTAGGATTATAAGGTTCGAGTTCCGGTCCCTCATATTCTTCTTCAGAAGCAGCAGGTTCTACTTCAAACCCGGGTTCCGCCTCTTCCAAAGGTTCGTCCTGCACAGCGGGAACAGGGTTGGAAACAGTCGGTTCAAACACCATCGTCACTCCTTCACTTTCATCAGACAAAGGAGACTCTTCCGGCTCCGGCTGGTTGACCGGGAATTCATCTTCGGGTTCTTCAGCCTGTATATCCATCACAGGTGCCGGAGGAGGTGTCTGTTTATACGTCCGTTTCAAATTGAACTCCACTTCCTGCGGTTGGGAAGTCGTGAATTCCTGATCGCCTTCCCCTTCCGGGATGACTTCTTCCTTCTCTTTCTTTTCGCGTTTTAGGAAGCTCAACGCAAAAAGTTTACGCAACCAAATAACAGTACGCGCACTTATATATATAAAGAAACAGATAGCAGTTATCAACAGGATCATCCATACACCAGGTACTCCTACTTGTGAGATTAACCAACGACTGACATTGTATCCATGCATACCGCCCAGATAAATGAAAGAATCCTGATAATGATCCATAAAAGCAAATCCGAAGAATACGGAGAACCAGACTAATAAGAGCGTGCAACCAATAAACCACTTCCACAAGCGGACCACACGTACACGCATCAACTTCAATCCTGCCACTGCCAGAAAAACAAGTATAAAGAAAGAGGAAATGCCGAAACAGTCGTTTATCAGATAGCTTGCCAACTGCGCTCCACGTGAACCGGCATAATTCTTCACCTGATTATTAACAGCCGCCAAATCCGCCGAACTACCGCTATCAATAATACTTTGATCGGCAGCCCCCGTAAAGAAGAAGGAAGAAAAAGCCAACAACAGGTAAACGGAAAAGATGACCAGCATCAATCCAATCACAAAATGAACAGTTTCATTCTTACATACAGCCACAATTTTACTGGGGGAAGAGGGAGTGCTTTCTGCCTCCTTATCTAATTTCTTCTTTGCCATGAGTCTTTTATTCTATTTTTATAAAACTGGAATGAGATTCTAAGCTGCAAAAATAATAAAAAAATAACGAGCACTACGCTCATTCAATCCTTTTTCTTACCTTTGCGTTTCAAATCAATATAGATCATGGAAAAAGAAAGCCAAACGATATTTGATAAGAACGTAATTGAGTTCGTTACAGTAGCCGCCGAATTTTGTGCATTTCTCGAACGTGCCGAACGCATGAAGCGCAGTACTTTCGTTGACACATCATTAAAAATACTCCCCCTGCTCTATCTCAAAGCATCTATGCTACCCAAATGTGAGACGATTGGGGACGAGGCACCCGAAACGTATGTCACAGAAGAGATTTACGAAATTCTGCGTATCAATCTTTCAGGATTGATGGGTGACAAGGATGATTATCTGGACGTATTCGTGCAAGATATGGTTTATAGCGACCAACCTATCAAAAAATCAATATCGGAAGATCTGGCTGACATTTATCAGGATATTAAAGATTTCATATTTGTCTTCCAACTGGGACTGAACGAAACAATGAATGATTCATTGGCTATCTGCCAGGAAAACTTCGGTACACTGTGGGGACAGAAACTAGTAAACACGCTACGCGCCCTTCATGACGTGAAATACAACCAAGAACAGGAGGAGGAGGAGGAAGAGAACGGTAATGAAGAAGGATTTTACGAACCAAGCGACGACAACGATTGTTGTGAAGAAGAAGGCTGTCATTGCCACGACGATGATTGCCACTGTCACGAAGACGGTTGCCATTGCCACGATGATGAATAAAAATAGAAATGATTGTAAGAAGAACCATAGATAAAGATGAACTAAAAGAACTCCCGAAAACTGTTTTTCCGGGACGAATTTACGTTATCCAGTCGGAAGCTGAAACGGAAAGAGCAGTAGCTTACCTCCAATCCAGATCTGTGATAGGCATTGACAGTGAAACGCGTCCTTCCTTTACCAAAGGACAATCGCACAAAGTAGCACTCCTCCAGATTTCTTCTGAAGAATGTTGTTTCCTATTCCGGCTCAACATGACGGGATTGACCCAGCCATTGGTTGACTTATTAGAGAACCCGGCTGTAATCAAAGTGGGCCTTTCACTGAAAGATGACTTTATGATGCTGCACAAACGCGCACCTTTCGCTCAACAAAGCTGTATCGAGTTGCAGGACTATGTGCGCCAATTCGGTATACAGGACAAAAGTCTGCAAAAGATTTATGCCATCTTATTCAAAGAAAAAATATCCAAATCACAGCGCTTGTCCAACTGGGAAGCTGATGTATTGAGCGACGGGCAGAAACAATATGCCGCCACGGATGCATGGGCTTGCCTCAACATCTATAATCTGTTGCAAGAGCTGAAACAGACAGGAGATTGGGAAATAGCTGCTCTCCCACCTGCTCCCAAGGAAAGGGAAGAAGTCACTACCGATCCTATAAGCAACCAGCAGTCATAGACGATAAATGATAAGTGATAAATAATAAAATAAGTAATTAATAACCAATAACAAAACTATCTCAATCCTCCTCTCCCTGGGAGAGGGTTAGGGAAAGGCTATATTATGCATAAAGTATATCTCAAACCCGGTAAAGAAGATTCTCTCAAGAGATTCCACCCCTGGATTTTTTCCGGTGCTATCGCCCGTTTTGACGGAGAGCCCGATGAAGGTGAAGTTGTAGAAGTATACACCTCCAAAAAAGAATTTATTGCCGAAGGACATTTCCAGATCGGAAGTATTGCTGTGCGCGTACTGTCTTTCCATCAGGAACCTATCGATCACGGTTTTTGGAAACGCAAACTGGAAATAGCATACGATATGCGTCGCAGTATCGGCATCGCCACCAATCCGACCAACAACACTTACCGGCTCGTTCATGGTGAAGGAGACAATCTCCCCGGACTGGTTATTGACGTTTATGCCAAAACTGCAGTCATGCAGGCACACTCTGCAGGAATGCACGTAGACCGCATGACAATTGCCGAAGCTTTATCCGAAGTAATGGGCGACAAGATCGAGAATATCTATTATAAATCAGAAACAACTCTTCCTTTTAAAGCAGATCTTTTCCCCGAAAACGGTTTTCTGAAAGGAGGAAGCAGTGATAATATCGCGCAAGAATATGGTTTGCAGTTCCATGTAGACTGGCTGAAAGGTCAAAAGACCGGATTCTTTGTAGACCAGCGCGAAAATCGTTCTTTACTGGAACGTTATGCCAAAGACCGCTCGGTACTGAATATGTTCTGCTATACCGGCGGATTCTCATTCTATGCCATGCGCGGAGGTGCAAAGCTCGTCCACTCTGTCGACAGCTCTGCCAAAGCGATTGATCTGACTAATAAAAATGTAGAACTGAACTTCCCCGGTGATTCCCGCCACGAGGCTTTTGCCGAGGACGCTTTCAAATATCTCGACCGCATGGGCGACCAGTATGATTTAATCATTCTCGACCCGCCCGCATTTGCCAAACACAAAGACGCCCTGCGAAATGCTTTACAAGGTTATCGCAAACTGAATGCCAAAGCATTCGAGAAAATCAAACCGGGCGGCATCCTGTTTACTTTCTCTTGTTCGCAAGTAGTAAGCAAGGACAATTTCCGTACTGCCGTGTTTACCGCAGCAGCCATGTCAGGCCGTAGTGTACGCATCCTGCATCAACTGACTCAACCCGCCGACCATCCGGTAAACATCTACCATCCTGAAGGAGAATACCTGAAAGGCCTGGTACTTTATGTAGAATAACCGGATTCACCACGGATTACACGGATTAACACAGATTTTTATCACAAAGTCATGCAGGAGTTCCACAGGGTGGCACAGGGCTTCACGAAGTCCTTTTCCTTTTCTAAGGTGAGAACAGAGAATCCGGATATGATGATTGGTTAATAAAAATCCGTGTTAATCCGTGTAATCTGTGGTGAAACAGAAGGGCAGTAACAGAAAAATGGAGGATTCAAAGTTAATTAGAGTTAACAAATAGAAGATTTTCGAGAAAACATTATGTTGTATAACATAAACTATCTATCTTTGCACTGTGTTTTTCATGGTATTAGATTTAAGGTTAACAAAGATTGGCTGTCTGGGATAGATAGCCTTCTTTTTTTTATACCCCCTTCATTTGTTTTTTCACGACCAAATCTCTTCTTTTCTTCGCATTTATGCCATTTTTATCCCCTTTTTATCAAATTACTTGTCCACCTATTCAACGAAAATATTATATTTGCAAGGTTTATGAACATGAAGAGAAACACAAATTAAAAAAAGTCATGAGTATAAAAGTTCGTTTGATTATTATGAACTTCCTGCAATTCTTTGTATGGGGGTCCTGGTTAATATCACTAGGTGGCTATATGGGAAGAGAACTTCATTTCGAAGGAGGACAGATCGGAGCCATTTTCGCCACTATGGGGATTGCCTCTTTGGTAATGCCGGGTATTATTGGTATCATTGCCGATAAATGGTTTAATGCAGAACGTTTATACGGGCTTTGCCATATCGCAGGAGCCGGATGCCTCTTCTACGCTTCTACCGCAACAGGATACGACCAGATGTATTGGGCTATGCTACTCAACTTGTTGGTATACATGCCCACGCTATCCCTCGCTAACACTGTATCGTACAATGCACTGGAACAATATAAATGTGACCTGATTAAAGACTTCCCTCCCATCCGTGTATGGGGAACGATCGGTTTTATCTGTGCCATGTGGGCGGTCGACCTTACCGGGTTTAAGAATTCAAGTGCACAACTTTATGTAGGTGGTGCTTCCGCGTTACTGCTCGGGCTTTATTCTTTCACCCTTCCCGCTTGCCGACCGGCTAAATCAGAAAACAAATCATGGCTCTCCGCTTTCGGTCTGGATGCGCTGGTGTTATTCAAGAAAAAGAAGATGGCTATTTTCTTCCTTTTCTCCATGCTTTTAGGTGCGGCATTGCAGATTACAAATACTTACGGTGATCTTTTCTTAAGTAGCTTTGCCAGCATCCCCGAATATGCAGAATCATTCGGAGTGAAACATTCGGTAATCCTGCTGTCCATCTCGCAGATGTCGGAAACACTGTTTATTCTTGCCATACCTTTCTTCCTGCGTCATTTCGGAATCAAGCAAGTCATGCTAATCAGCATGTTTGCCTGGGTGTTCCGGTTTGGGCTGTTCGGCTTTGGAGATCCGGGATCGGGACTATGGATGCTGATCCTTTCCATGATCGTTTATGGTATGGCCTTTGATTTCTTCAACATTTCCGGTTCATTGTTTGTTGAACAAGAAGCCAATTCCTCCATCCGTGCCAGTGCACAGGGGTTGTTCTTTATGATGACCAACGGACTGGGAGCCATCATTGGCGGATATGCCAGCGGTGCGGTAGTTGATGCATTCTCTGTGTATGCTGACGGCAGACTGGTGAGTCGCGAATGGATGGATATCTGGCTGATATTCGCAGCATACGCGCTGGTGATCGGCATCCTGTTTGCCTTGGTATTCAAGTACAAACACCAGCAGGAGAGTAAAACAAATTAAGTAAAAGAGAACAATGGACAAAAAGGTAGAATTACAAGTTATAAATATCACGAACAGCCAGGCGCAAGTAGGCGCGTTTGCTATGCTATTAGGCGAAGTGGACGGTGAACGGCAACTGCCTATCATCATCGGTCCCGCGGAAGCCCAGGCTACCGCTTTATATCTGAAGGGAGTAAAAACGCCCCGTCCGTTGACACACGATCTGTTTATAACAAGTCTCACCATACTGGGAACCAGTCTGATACGTGTGTTAATTTACAAAGCAAAGGATGGTATTTTCTACTCCTATATTTACCTTAAGAAAGACGAAGAGATTATACGCATCGACGCACGTACTTCAGACGCAATTGCCTTGGCAGTGCGTGCTGACTGCCCGATCCTTATTTATGAATCTATTCTTGAACAGGAATGTCTTCACATGTCGTCGGAAGAAAGAACCCGTTCTGAAGAAACAGATAACGACGAAGAGGCTGAAGAAGAACATGATTTGCCGGGTGCTACTTCCAGAACGCTTGAGGAAGCACTGGAACAGGCTATCAAAGATGAGAATTATGAATTAGCCGCCCGGATACGTGACCAAATCAATTCAAGAAATAAAAACCAGTAAGTAACATTATGCACGTATTTTATACTCCCGATATACAGAAAAACAACGAACTTCCCGAAGAGGAAGCACAACATTGTACCCGTGTTCTGCGATTAGGTATCGGAGATGAAATCACTCTTACGGACGGTAAGGGGAACTTCTACAAAGCTGAAATTACTGTTGCAACCAACAAACGTTGTTTTGTAACGATCAAAGAAACGATTTTTCAGGAACCGTTATGGCCGTGCCATTTACACATTGCCATGGCACCGACGAAGAACATGGACCGTAACGAATGGTTTGCAGAGAAAGCTACCGAAATCGGATTTGACGAACTGACTTTCCTCAACTGCCGTTTCTCGGAACGTAAAGTCATCAAGACCGAACGGATTGAAAAGATTCTTGTATCAGCAATCAAACAATCTCTCAAGGCACGGTTGCCTAAATTGAATGAGATGATCGAGTTCGATCCGTTCATCAGACAAGAGTTCAAAGGACAGAAGTTTATCGCCCACTGTTATGAAGGTGAAAAACCTTTATTAAAGAATGTCCTGAAACCCGGAGAAGACGCCCTTGTCCTGATAGGTCCCGAAGGAGATTTCAGTGAAGAAGAAGTCAAGAAAGCCATCGAACAGGGATTTGTTCCGATCAGTTTGGGCAAATCACGACTCCGTACGGAAACAGCGGCACTGGTGGCCTGCCATACGCTGAATCTACAAAATCAATAATTCTGAATCAATGATTATACAACTTTTAAATAACATAAGTATGGCAAAGAAAACGATTTCACGACTCTCGGTACTGGCAGTACTGATTGTTTTTCTGGCAGCATGTTCCAAAACATCGGAGTATACCAATGTGATACCGGCTGACGCCTCGGTAGTTGCCTCTATCAACCTCAAATCCCTTGCAAGTAAAGCGGGATTGGATGATAAAGAGAATGAAGCTGCGAAACAAAAAGTACTGGAAGCACTGAAAAGCGGAATGAATGCCGCTACCTTCCAACAACTGGAAAAGGTCATGAAGAATCCGGGTGAATCGGGAATCGATGTCGAATCTCCATTCTATGTATTCTCATCCTCTTCTTTCCCTTACCCTACTGTTGTAGGTAAAGTGAACAACGAGGACAATCTTCATGCTTCACTCGACGTGATGGCTAAAGAACAAATCTGCCAGCCGATAAGCGAAGCTGACGGCTACAGTTTTACAACAATGAATGGCGGCCTGCTCGCTTTCAACAATTCTACTGTATTGATAGTCAATGTAAGCGGAACCACTCAAACTGAAAAAGCCAAAGAAGCCATCACTAATCTGTTGAAACAGACGACCGATAACAGCATTGTAAAATCAGGAGCTTTCCAAAAAATGGAAAAGCAGAAAAGCGATATCAACTTCCTCGCTTCTATGGAAGCTATCCCTGCAACCTATCGCAATCAGATAAGCATGGGGTTACCAACGGAGGTGAAAGCAGAGGACATCACTCTTGTAGGAGGACTGAATTTTGAGAAAGGCAAGATTGCCCTCAAAACAGAAAACTATACTGAAAACGAAGCCGTGAAAGCGCTTATAAAAAAACAAATGGAGTCATTTGGAAAAGCAAACAACACTTTCGTTAAATACTTCCCGTCTTCCACACTGATGTTCTTCAATGTAGGTGTGAAAGGAGAAGGGCTTTATAATCTGTTGAGCGAGAATAAGGAATTCCGCAATACAGTATCTATTGCTAAAGCAGACGAAGTAAAAGAGTTGTTCGGCTCGTTCAATGGTGATATTTCTGCCGGATTAATCAACGTAACGATGAACAGTGCTCCTACTTTCATGATGTATGCGGATGTTAAGAATGGTAATGCCCTCGAAACAATTTATAAGAACAAGCAATCATTGGGACTGAAAAGAGGGGAAGATATCATGCAACTTGGCAAGGACGAATATGTCTACAAAACAAAAGGCATGAATATATTCTTCGGTATCAAGGATAAACAAATGTATGCTACCAATGATGAATTACTCTACAAGAACGTGGGCAAAGCTGCCGACAAGTCGATAAAAGATGCTCCTTACGCATCGGATATGAAGGGTAAAACCATCTTTGTAGCAATCAACGCTGAAGCAATACTGGACTTGCCTGTTGTTAAAATGGTAGCAGGTTTCGGAGGACAGGAAGTTAAAACATATATTGAGTTAGCCAATAAGGTTTCTTATCTGTCAATGAGTTCAGAAGGAGAAATCAGCGAGATCGACCTTTGCCTGAAAGACAAAGACGTCAACGCTCTCAAACAAATCGTAGACTTTGCCAAGCAATTTGCCGGCATGTAATTAATTTGTAAACAAACGGTATGAATAGTATTCACCTGCAGCAAACACTTCCCCAAGTGTTTGCTGACCGTAATTCGGTGACTTCGGATGTATGGCACCAGGATCTGATCTTCCGGAAAGAAGAAATGTATCTGATTGAAGCAGCTTCCGGCACCGGCAAATCTTCGTTGTGTAGCTATATCTATGGTTATCGCAACGACTATCAGGGGATTATTAATTTCGATGAAACCAATATCAAAGCATACTCCGTGAAGCAATGGGTCGACCTAAGAAAGCATTCACTAAGTATGCTTTTTCAAGATTTACGCATCTTCACCGAACTGACCGCTCTTGAAAATGTGCAATTGAAGAATAACCTTACCGGATGCAAAAAGAAAAAAGAAATCTTATCATTCTTCGAGCAACTGGGTATCGCAGATAAAATAAATGTGAAAGCCGGCAAACTATCTTTCGGACAGCAGCAACGTGTTGCCTTTATCCGGGCACTCTGCCAGCCGTTCGACTTTATATTTCTGGATGAACCGATCAGCCATCTGGATGATGATAACAGCCGCATCATGGGTGAACTTATCATTGCCGAAGCAAAGGCACAAGGAGCCGGTGTAATCGCAACCTCCATCGGTAAGCATATCGAGTTGCCTTACAACCATATACTTCAACTGTAACGAGTAATAAATAACAAAAAAATGAGTGGGAAATAGTAAGTGAGAAAATCATCCGTCTCCCTCCACTGCAACATTTCAAATCGTAAATCGTAAAATCATAAATAAAATGCCAACTCTTGTCTGGAAGCTCCTCCGCCAACATATCAGTATCGGTCAACTGGCCGGTTTCTTTTTAGCCAATCTATTCGGCATGATGATTGTATTGCTTAGTGTGCAGTTTTATAAAGATGTCATTCCGGTATTCACCGAGGGAGACAGCTTTATGAAAAAGGATTTCATCATAGCTACAAAGAAAATCAGCACACTCGGTTCTTTTGCAGGAAAGAGTAATACGTTCTCTGCCGAAGATATTGCGGATTTGAAGAAACAACCGTTTACCAAAACAATAGGGGCTTTCACTCCTTCTCAATTCAAAGTATCGGCAGGATTGGGCATGCAGGAAGCTGGTATTCATCTTTCCACGGATATGTTTTTTGAGTCTGTTCCTGATAAGTTTGTCGACATCAAACTCGACAAATGGCACTTCGACGAAAGCACGCATACCATCCCCATTATCATTCCCCGCAACTATCTGAACCTTTATAACTTCGGTTTTGCACAGAGCCGTAGTCTTCCCAAGCTCTCGGAAGGATTGATGGGGCTGATTCAAATGGATATCATGATGCGTGGAAACGGACGGGTGGAACAATACAAAGGAAACATTGTCGGCTTCTCCAATCGTCTGAATACGATTCTTGTTCCCCAGTCTTTTATGAAATGGGCGAATGAGAATTTCGCACCGAATGTAGAAGCGCAGCCGGCCCGGTTGATTATCGAAGTGAGCAATCCGGCGGATTCCGCTATCGCCAGCTATTTTCAAAAGAAAGGATATGAAACGGAAGACGGCAAACTGGATGCCGGAAAAACGACTTATTTCCTCCGTCTTATCGTAGGCATTGTATTGGGGGTAGGTTTATTTATCAGTATTCTTTCATTCTATATCCTGATGTTGAGCATTTTCTTGCTCTTGCAAAAAAATACGACTAAGCTGGAGAGTTTGTTATTAATCGGGTACAGTCCCAACAAGGTAGCATTGCCTTATCAGTTACTCACGGTAGGACTGAATGTTATCGTACTTGTATTATCCATCGGATTAGTCTCCTGGCTACGCAGTTATTACATAGACAGCATCCGATTATTGTTTCCACAACTGGAAACCGGGTCATTATGGGCAGCTATCAGCATGGGCGTTGTGTTATTCATTGTCGTATCGGTGATTAACATACTGGCAGTAAAGAGGAAAGTACTTTCTATCTGGATGCATAAATCATAAAGCCATCATTCGTACAAAAGTTTGTAATATCATACACATTCTGTATTGTTTTGACGAATCTTTTTTGCGATCTTGAAATAAGTGGTACTTTTACGCAGTATTCAAAGATATATCGTATGAAAAGCAAAACTACATTTTCAATGAATAGAGGTTCAATGGCTTTCTTTTTCGGAATGTTATTCTGTTTTACCTCATTATCCGGACAAAACACACAAGATACAATTCTTGCGTATTTCAATCTGCTGGAGAAAGTTCCGCAAGAAAAACTGTATCTGCATTTAGATAAGCCTTTCTATGGAGCAGGAGAAAAAATCTGGTTCAAGGGGTATCTCGTAAATTCTGTCACTCATCAAGACAATACGCAAAGTAACTTCATCATTACGGAGCTTGTCAATCGTTCCGACTCTATCGTGGAACGCAAGAAGATTCGCAGAGATTCGTTAGGTTTCCATAATGCTTTCACGCTCCCTCCCACTCTCCCTGCAGGTGACTATTATTTGCGAGGATATAGCAACTGGATGCTTAATCAGGAACCGGAATTCTTTTATTCACGTAATCTGAAAATTGGTAATTCGATTGATAACACGATTGTTTCAACTATTGAGTATCAACAAGAAGACGAATCACATTATACAGCCAGGGTCAGATTTACCAGTAATACACAAGAGGCTTTCGGAAATACAACCATCCGCTATCGCACCATCGAAAACGGAAAGATAAAAGATAAAGGTAAAAGAAAGACAGACGAAAGTGGTTTGATTTCTATTTCTCTGCCGGATCTGAAGCCTATTGCCACACGCCAGATTGAAGTAGAATTTGACGATCCTCAATATATTTATAAGAGAACGTTCTATCTGCCTTCGTTTACAAAAGACTTTGACGTTAAGTTCTTCCCGGAAGGTGGAGCTCTCTTGACCGTTGCTCATCAAAACATAGCTTTCAAAGCTCAAGGATCAGATGGTTTCTCCACAGAAATAGAAGGATTTCTGTTCGATGCAAAAGGAGACACATTAACTGCTTTTCGCTCGGAGCATGATGGTATGGGAGTTTTCACCTTGAACCCGATTGCAGGGAATTCCTATTATGTGATTGCCAAGTCTAGTGACGGTATTACCAAGCGATTCGATCTTCCGGCCGCAGAAGAAAAAGGAATCGCTCTTTCCATGACGCATTACAAAAAAGAAATACGCTACGAAATCCAAAAAACAGAAGCTACCCAGTGGCCTCAAAAGTTATTCTTGATTGCACACACTCGTGGAAAGCTGGCAATCTTGCAACCGGTCAGTGCCGACAGGACTTTTGGAAGAATGAATGACAGTTTATTCAACGCAGGTATCACCCATTTTATGTTAATCGACCAACAGGGAAACGCACTTAGCGAACGTTTAGTTTTCGTACCCGACCGGAATCCACATCAATGGCAAATCCTTGCGGATAAGCCTACATACGGAAAAAGAGAAAAGGTTTCCTTGCAAATTTCAGCAAAGGATGATAACGGAACTCCGGTAGAAGGTAGTTTCTCCGTCAGCATTACAGACAGAAGAAGTATCCAGCCGGACTCACTTGCAGATAATATCTTATCGAACCTTCTACTAACTTCAGATTTGAAAGGATATGTAGAAAATCCGGGGTATTATGTTCTTCAGCAAGACCTGCGTACACTTCGCACGATAGATTTCTTGATGATGACGCACGGATGGCGTAGGCATCATATCCGAAATGTACTGACTTCGCCTTCACTGAACCTTACCAACTATATAGAAAAAGGACAAACGATCAGCGGACGTATCAAGGGTTTCTTCGGCGGCAACGTCAAAAAAGGACCTATTTGTATTTTAGCTCCCAAACAGAACATCGTTGCCACTACTACCACAGATGAGAAAGGAGAATTCATCGTCAATACATCATTCAGAGACAGCACAACTTTCCTCGTTCAGGCACGTACCAAAAGAGGATTCGCCGGAGTAGACATCGTGATCGATGCTCCCCAATATCCGGTAGCTGCTCCTAAATCTCCTTTTCATGATGGAACATCAACCTCCTTTATGGAAGATTATTTGCTAAATACCCGCGACCAGTATTACATGGAGGGTGGAATGAGAGTATACAACCTAAAAGAAGTAGTGGTTACAGGAAGCCGCAAGAAAGCCAGTTCGGAAAGTATTTATACAGGAGGCATCAACACCTACACTATCGAAGGAGACAGACTTGAAGGATTCGGCGCACAGACGGCCTTCGATGCAGTCAGCAGGCTTCCGGGGGTCAGTGTGACAAACGGAAACGAAATACATATCCGTAATAATCCTGAACAGCCCGTTATCGTCATTGATGATGTTGTCTATGAAGACGACAACGACATACTGACCATGATTCAAACCAGCGACATGTCCAGTTTGAGCCTTCTTCGTGGTGCTGATGCAGCAATTTTAGGTTCCCGCGGTTCGGCAGGCGCTATTGTCATTACCCTGAAAGACGGCAAGGATCTCCCGGCAAGACCGGCACAGGGCATTATTACATGTACTCCATTGGGATATAGCGATTCAGTAGAGTTCTATCAGCCGACTTATGACACTCCCGAGAAAAAGAACGATCAACGTTCGGATTTACGAAGTACTATCTACTGGAATCCATCCTTACAACTGGATGCAGACGGAAAAGCAACTATAGAATATTATACTCCGGACAGCACTGCACCGGAGGATATTACCATAGAAGGCGTGGATAAAAACGGAAAGGTATGCCGGACGATACAAACGATCAACAAAAAATAAATGAAACTGAATTTGAGATATGAATAGACTCATTATTGGTACAAAAAATGAACTAAATACAATCTATTCCGTGCTCCCTGCAAACGATTTTTCATTTTCATTTCTCATATTCTCATTGTTTTTAGATAAACGGAAGATAATCAGATTAATATCTTATGAGAAATACTTTTTAAAACGGTATTTCTCATAAGTTTATCCGTATTTTAGCTCTAAATAGACCTTATTCTCATAGTGTTTCAAGGTATTTCTCATAGTGTAATGTGCCGGAAGCCGGCATTAAATAAATAGAACGATGTATTCCTTTTGCTTGTTTCCATATACAGTGCCTTAGTCCCATATATTGTGGGAAAAGATTCCCAACAGCTTGGGAAAGGATTCCCTCATTTTGTGGGAAAGTTTTCCTTCAATATATGGGAATACTTTCCCACAATATATGGGACAATCGGAACTAATGAGCATCTTCAAGCAAAAAGCCACTATTTTATCTAAATAGTAGCTTCATTTCCTGATAAAAATAAGGTAAGTCGAAAGAAAAAAGGAAAGACGAATGGCTTTTGACTATGAGAAATACCCTGAAACACTATGAGAATAAGGTCAATTTTGAGCCAAAATACGGGTAAACTTATGAGAAATGCCGTTTTAAAAAGTATTTCTCATAAAATATCTATTTGATTATCTTTCGTTTATCAAAAACAATGAGAATATGAGAAATGAAATGAAAAATTCTTTTTCAGTGCGTGGAGGTGGGAATTCATTTTGTACAAGAACGAAAACATAAAGAATCCTTCTCCCTCTCCTTATCTTGATAAAAAAGTGATTGAATATCAAACAGGTTAAAATTATTTCGTAATTTTGCAGATATAAAAGAATGAAGCTATGCCGGACTATGATTTAATCGCCATACTCGGACCTACAGCCTCGGGTAAAACTCCCTTTGCCGCGGCCTTGGCCTATGAACTCAATACAGAAATTATCAGTGCCGACTCTCGTCAGATATACAGAGGGATGGATCTCGGTACGGGAAAAGACTTGGCAGACTATACAGTAAACGGACGTACAATCCCCTACCACTTAATCGATATTGCAGATCCCGGATATAAATATAATGTATTCGAATATCAACGCGATTTCCTGATTTCTTACGAATCAATCAAACAAAAAGGCTGTCTCCCCGTTTTATGTGGAGGGACAGGCATGTATCTGGAATCCGTATTGAAAGGATATAAGCTGATGCCCGTGCCGGAAAACCCTGAATTACGTATTCGTTTGGCAAATCATTCGCTCGAAGAGTTGACGGAAATATTAGGCCGGTACAAAACATTACACAATTCTACCGACGTAGATACCGTGAAACGTGCTATCCGTGCGATAGAGATTGAAGAATATTATGCTGCCCATCCGGTTCCCGAACGGGAGTTTCCTGAATTGAACAGCCTCATTATCGGAGTGGATATTGACCGGGAACTGCGTCGTGAAAAGATCACCCGCCGATTGAAACAACGGTTGGACGAAGGAATGGTAGATGAAGTGCGGCAATTGATCGAGCAAGGAATTGCGCCGGATGATTTAATCTATTATGGGTTGGAATATAAATACCTGACATTGTATGTTATTGGAAAACTAACCTATGAAGAGATGTTCAACGGTCTGGAAATTGCGATCCATCAGTTTGCCAAACGACAAATGACCTGGTTTCGCGGCATGGAAAGAAGAGGATTTACCATCCATTGGATGAATGCGGAACTGCCGATGGAAGAAAAGATAGCTTTTGTAAAAGAGAAACTGGAAGGGATTTAGTATCTTTGTCAGTTATATAGTGTGATTTTTAATACACAATAGGATAGAAATACGAATATGAGTGTAGAACCAAAGAAATGGGGAGTGATTTACAACCCGAAAGCTGGTACCCGAAAGGTAAAAAAGCGCTGGAAAGAAATTAAGGAGTACATGGACAGCAAAGGCGTAGACTATGACTATGTACAATCCGAAGGTTTCGGTTCGGTAGAGCGTCTTGCCAAGATTTTAGCCAACAATGGTTATCGCACGATTGTCATTGTGGGCGGTGATGGGGCATTAAATGATGCCATCAACGGCATTATGCTATCCGATGCCGAAGATAAAGAAAACATCGCTCTCGGCATGATTCCCAATGGTATCGGAAACGACTTCGCCAAATATTGGGGGCTTAGTACCGAATATAAACCGGCTGTCGACTGTATCATTAATCACCGGCTGAAGAAAATAGATGTGGGGTACTGCAATTTCTACGATGGAAAAGAACACCAACGCCGCTACTTCCTCAATGCTGTTAATATCGGACTGGGGGCACGAATCGTTAAAATCACCGATCAGACCAAACGCTTCTGGGGGGTGAAATTCCTTTCCTACGTGGCCGCCCTGTTTTCTCTTATATTTGAACGGAAACTCTATAGGATGCACCTCCGCATCAACGACGAGCATATCCGCGGACGCATCATGACCGTATGCATAGGCAGTGCCTGGGGATGGGGACAGACGCCTAGCGCCGTTCCTTATAACGGATGGCTGGATGTCTCCGTTATCTACCGACCGGAATTCCTGCAAATTATCTCCGGACTATGGATGCTGATTCAGGGAAGAATCCTGAATCATAAGGTAGTGAAAAGCTACCGGACGAAGAAAGTGAAAGTACTACGGGCACAAAACGCCGCTGTGGATTTGGACGGGCGGTTGTTGCCCAGACATTTCCCGCTGGAAGTAGGGGTGCTTTCGGAAAAAACAACACTTATTATTCCAAATTGATAAATTCAGGCACGGATTACGCGGATTACACGTTTTTTAGTAAATCTACATCTGCAAAAGCCGTATAGTTCGCGTAATCCGTGCCAGAAACATAAACTTATAATTAGATTAAGAAAAATGATAGAACTTAAGAACAATCCTGCCGGTAACTTCTTTCTGTTGGCAGGTCCATGCGTTATAGAAGGTGAAGAGATGGCAATGCGCATTGCCGAACGAGTAGTAAAAATCACCGAAGCTCTGCAAATTCCATACATATTCAAAGGCTCTTACCGCAAGGCTAACCGCTCACGCCTGGATTCGTTTACAGGTATCGGTGACGAAAAAGCACTCAAAGTATTAAGAAAGGTACATGAGACTTTCGGAGTTCCGACTGTGACAGATATTCACAGTGCAGATGAAGCAGCTATGGCAGCCGAATATGTAGATGTACTTCAAATCCCGGCTTTCCTTTGCCGCCAGACCGATTTGTTGGTTGCAGCAGCGAAAACCGGAAAAACAATTAACATCAAAAAAGGGCAGTTCCTTTCTCCGCTGGCAATGCAGTTTGCTGCCGATAAAGTGGTGGAAGCAGGAAATAAAAATGTGATGCTTACCGAACGCGGAACGACTTTCGGTTATCAGGACCTTGTTGTAGACTATCGCGGCATCCCTGAAATGCAATCATTCGGTTATCCGGTTATTCTGGATGTCACCCATTCCCTGCAGCAGCCCAACCAGACCAGTGGAGTAACCGGTGGAATGCCGCAACTGATAGAGACTGTAGCTAAAGCAGGTATCGCCGTGGGTGCTGACGGGATATTCATTGAGACACATGAGAATCCTGCGGTAGCTAAAAGTGACGGTGCCAATATGCTAAAGTTAGACCTTCTGGAAGGGCTGTTAACGAAGTTAGTCAGGATACGGGAAGCTATAAAATAACTCTTTTCCCTGTCTATTTGTGATTTACAACCAAACAAGACGACAAATAACAAAGAAATATTTATTTAAACTAAATAGAACATGAAACATTTATTACGTGGATTATTTATTGCAGTCCTTTTTATATGCTGCAATTTCCAGCTCGTACTTGCACAACCCATGCAAGAACTGCCTGTGGACAAAAATGTCCGCATCGGTAAACTGGACAACGGGCTTACCTATTACATTCGACACAATGCACTTCCTGAAAAACGAGTAGAATTCTACATCGCACAGAAAGTAGGTTCCATCCTTGAAGAACCGCAACAACGTGGTTTGGCTCACTTCCTGGAGCACATGGCTTTCAATGGAACCAAAAACTTCCCGGGTGATGAGACAGGTCTTGGCATTATACCTTGGTGCGAAACGAAAGGTATCAAATTCGGTACAAACCTGAATGCATATACCAGCGTCGATCAGACGGTATATAATATCAGCAACGTGCCGACTGAAAACATTAATGTAGTAGATTCATGCTTGCTTATCCTTCACGACTGGTCGAGTGCCATCGACCTTGCTGACAAGGAAATAGACAAAGAACGTGGCGTAATCCGCGAAGAATGGAGAAGTCGTAACAGCGGCATGCTCCGTATCATGACCAATGCACAGTCTACGATGTATCCGGATTCTAAATATTCAGACTGTATGCCTATCGGAAGCATTGACGTTATCAACAACTTCCCGTATCAGGATATCCGCGATTATTACGCCAAATGGTATCGTCCGGACCTGCAAGGTATCGTTATTGTAGGTGACATCAACGTAGATGAAATTGAAGCCAAACTTAAAAAAGTATTCGCAGACGTAAAAGCTCCGGTAAATCCGGCCGAACGTATCTACTATCCGGTAGCAGACAATCAGGAACCGCTTATCTATATCGGCACCGACAAAGAAGTGAAGAATCCTTCTGTCAACATCTTCTTCAAACAAGATGCGACTCCGGATTCTTTGAAAAATACCATCGCTTATTACGCAACGAGCTATATGGTCAGCATGGCTATGAATATGCTGAACAACCGTTTGAACGAACTTCGCCAGACTGCTAATCCTCCTTTCACAAGTGCCGGTGCAGAATATGGAGAATATTTCCTTGCCAAAACTAAAGAAGCATTCAGTATCAGCGCAAGCAGCAAAATCGACGGAATCGATTTAGCTACGAAGACTATCCTGGAAGAAGCAGAACGCGCACGCCGCTTCGGATTTACAGCAACAGAATATGACCGCGCACGCGCCAACTATCTGCAAGCCGTAGAATCTGCTTACAACGAACGTGAAAAAACCAAAAGCGGCTCTTATGTCAACGAATACGTTAACAACTTCCTTGATAAAGAACCGATTCCGGGAATCGAAGTTGAATATACGCTTTTGAACAAATTGGCTCCGAATATTCCGGTAGAAGCTGTTAACCAGATCATGCAACAACTGATTACTGATAATAACCAGGTAGTTCTGCTGGCCGGTCCGGAAAAAGAAGGAGTAAAATATCCTACTAAAGAAGAGATTGCCGCTCTGCTGAAACAAATGAAGTCATTCGACTTGAAGCCTTATGAAGACAAAGTCTCTAACGAACCGCTGATCTCGGAAGAACTGAAAGGTGGCAAAATTGTTTCTGAAAAAGCCGGAGACATTTATGGTACAACTAAGTTAGTACTTTCCAACGGTGTAACTGTGTATGTGAAGCCTACCGATTTCAAAGCTGACCAAATTGTTATGAAAGGGGTAAGTTTCGGTGGTACGAGCATATTCCCGAACGAAGAGATCATCAATATTGCTCAATTAAACGGAGTAGCCTTGGTGGGTGGTATCGGTAATTTCAGCAAGGTTGACTTGGGTAAAGCTCTTGCCGGTAAACGTGCAAACGTGGCTGCCGGTATCGGTAATACAACAGAAACGGTTTCCGGTAGCTGTGCACCGAAAGATTTTGAGACAATGATGCAACTCACTTATCTGACTTTCACTTCTCCACGCAAGGACAATGAAGCATTCGAATCTTACAAGAATCGTTTGAAAGCCGAACTTCAAAATGCGGATGCCAACCCGATGACTGCTTTCAGTGACACTATTACAAGTGTATTATATGGTCATCATCCACGTGCTATCCGAATGAAAGAATATATGGTAGACCAGATCAACTACGACCGTATTCTCGAAATGTACAAAGACCGCTACAAAGACGCAAGCGACTTTACTTTCTACCTGGTGGGAAATGTAGACTTGGCAACGATGAAACCGTTGATCGCCAAATATCTGGGTAGCCTGCCATCTATCAACCGTAAAGAGACTTTCAAGGACAACCACATGGATATCCGCAAAGGACAGATCAAGAATGTATTCGCAAAAGCACAGGAAACTCCGATGGCTACCATCATGTTCCTTTATAGCGGTAGTTGCAAATACGACTTGCGCAACAATGTCCTGCTTAGCTTCTTAGATCAGGCTTTGGATTTGGTTTACACAGCAGAAATCCGTGAAAAAGAAGGTGGTACATACGGCGTAAGCTGTAACGGCAGCCTGGGTAAATATCCGAAAGAAGAATTGGTTCTTCAAATCGTATTCCAGACTGATCCTGCCAAGAAAGACCACCTTTCTGCTATCGTTGTGGAACAACTCCACAAAATGGCCAAAGAAGGTCCGTCTGCCGAACACATGCAGAAGATCAAAGAATATATGCTGAAGAAGTATAAAGACGCCCAAAAAGAAAATGGCTACTGGCTCAATAACATGGACGAATACTTCTACACCGGTGTCGATAATACAAAAGACTATGAAAAGTTGGTCAACAGCATCACTGCTAAAGAAGTACAAGACTTCCTTGCCAAGTTGCTGAAACAGAACAACGAAATTCAAGTCATTATGACTGTACCGGAAGAAAACAAATAAATATTTCTCTAGTATATCTACTGAATGATGATATTCAACGAATTACGTAAACATGGAAGGCTCGCCGCCAAACGGCATCCGATGTATGAAAAGAACAAAGTTGCTAAAATACTCGGTTATGTCATGGGCGCATTTTGGGCCGGTTACCTGATATTTTTCGGTACGACATTCGCGTTCGGTTTTTCAGATATGGTTCCCAATCGGGAACCATATCATGTAATGAACGCAGTGGTTCTGATCTTTATCCTGGCACTGGACTTCCTGTTGCGTGTTCCGTTACAAAAAACACCGACACAGGAGGTAAAACCTTACCTCCTGTTGCCGGTTAAACGAATTCGTGTCATCGACTTTTTACTGATCCGCTCGGGACTAAGTCTGTTCAACCTGTTCTGGTTGTTTCTGTTTGTCCCTTTTTCCTTCATCACTATTACCAAGTTTTTCGGTATCTCCGGTGTTATCACCTATCTTATTGGTATCCTGCTATTAATTATTGCCAACAATTACTGGTACTTGCTTTGCCGCACTCTTATCAACGAACGTATTTGGTGGATTCTATTACCTATCGCTTTCTACGGTGGAATAGGCTGCCTTCTTTTTATTCCCGAAGATAGTCCCCTCTTCTATTTCTTCATGGATCTGGGAGACGGATATATACAGGGAAACATTTTCTATTTTCTCGGCACCATACTTGTAATTGTGCTTTTATGGCTGATTAACCGCAAAATCATGTCCGGGCTTATTTATGCAGAGCTAGCCAAAGTGGATGATACCCAAATAAAACACGTCTCCGAATATAAATTCTTCGAACGCTACGGAGAAGTGGGCGAATATATGCGGCTGGAACTAAAAATGCTCCTACGCAACCGCCGCTGCAAAGGTGCACTACGCAATATCTCTATCGTAATTGTAGCTTTCTCCGTTGCACTTAGCTTTTCCAGTGTCTATGACGGTAATTTCATGACCTCTTTTATTTGTGTGTACAACTTTGCCGTATTCGGAATGATTATCCTTTCACAGATAATGTCATTCGAGGGCAACTACATTGATGGTCTGATGTCTCGCAAAGAATCGATTATGAGTTTGCTGAAAGCTAAATATTACACATATAGTATTGGTGAGATTATACCTTTCATACTGATGATCCCCGCTATCATCATGAACAAACTTACCTTACTGGGTGCTTTTGCCTGGTTTTTCTATACCATTGGCTTTATCTATTTCTGCTTCTTCCAACTGGCTGTTTACAACAAACAGACAGTACCTCTGAACGAAAAAGTGACAAGCCGACAAAACAATAGCGCCATACAGATGTTGGTCAATTTCGGTGCTTTCGGCGTACCGCTTATCTTATACAGCCTGTTAAATGCACTTTTGGGAGAAACAATCACTTACACAATCCTGTTAGTGATTGGTCTCGGATTTACCCTGACC
Source organism: Bacteroides sp. AM37-9 (assembly GCF_003603455.1). Taxonomy (NCBI): domain Bacteria; kingdom Pseudomonadati; phylum Bacteroidota; class Bacteroidia; order Bacteroidales; family Bacteroidaceae; genus Bacteroides; species Bacteroides sp. AM37-9. Next base: position 141,850 of record NZ_QTNF01000011.1, read on the forward strand.
TCTCCTTTATGGATAAAAAATGTATATCATCGCTTCATGAAACGGCGGTACGAAAATATGGAAGGCTTCAGAGACAGCCGCCAATAAACGTTCATGAATCATTAACTATATAAACATTGAAGATCATGATTACCATTGATAAACTTAAAAAGAATTTCGGTGAAAAGGTTGCCGTAGACATAGAACATTACGAAATCAATCAAGGCGATATGCTCGGATTGGTGGGTAACAACGGTGCCGGTAAAACCACTCTTTTCCGATTGATGTTGGATCTGCTGAAAGCAGACGATGGAAAAGTGATTATAAATGATATTGATGTCAGCCAGAGTGAAGACTGGAAAAGCATTACCGGTGCTTTCATCGACGATGGCTTCCTGATCGATTATCTCACTCCGGAAGAATATTTCTATTTCATCGGGAAAATGTATGGGCTCAAGAAAGAAGAAGTAGACGAACGTCTTATCCCTTTCGAACGCTTTATGAGCGGAGAAGTGATCGGACACAAAAAATTAATTCGCAACTACTCTGCCGGTAACAAGCAAAAGATCGGAATTATCTCCGCCATGCTTCATTATCCGCAATTATTAATCTTGGATGAACCGTTCAATTTCCTTGATCCAAGTTCGCAGTCAATCATCAAACATCTGCTTAAGAAATACAACGAGGAGCATCAGGCTACGGTTATCATATCCAGTCACAACCTCAATCATACCGTAGATGTATGTCCACGGATCGCTTTACTGGAACACGGGGTCATCATCCGGGATATTATCAACGAAGATAACTCCGCAGAAAAAGAACTGGAGGATTATTTTAATGTAGCAGAAGAGTGAGGGAGATTTATGAGTTATGAGTTGTGATTTATGATTTATGATTTATGATTGAGATACAGTTGATGAAGGCAAAATTAAAATTTATCTATCTATTAGTTGGGCTGGCTGCTATATTTAGTTCCTGTCGCACTTCCGCTCCCCGGCTGGACTATCAAGCATTGGCACGAGCTTCTATTTTATTAGGTGTAGATGTCAATCTGGAAGATAATCATAAGCTCTATCTCGAAGCAGCCGACTGGATAGGGGTTCCTTATCGTGGTGGGGGTGATTCTAAACGAGGAACAGATTGTTCGGGGCTGGTTTATCAAGTGTATCGAAAGGTATACCGCACCCAAGTGCCACGCAATACAGAGGACTTGAAAAAAGAAAGTAATAAGGTCGCTAAGCGAAACCTTCGGGAAGGAGACTTGGTATTCTTTACCAGTAGCCGTTCAAAAAAGAAAGTAGCTCATGTGGGTATTTATCTAAAAAACGGAAAGTTCATTCATTCCAGTACCAGTAAAGGAGTGATCGTCAGCAACTTGAACGAGAGTTATTATACCAAACACTGGATAAGCGGAGGCAGAATACGTTAATTATCAACTTCTAATGATATAAAATTATGAAATCATTCATCGGAGCAGTTATATTTATCTGTGTGGCATTCAGTGCCAATGCACAACTTTTATGGAAAGTGTCCGGTAACGGACTAACTCAACCGTCCTACATCATAGGTACTCATCACCTGGCACCATTCAGCATCATGGACAGCATTGCCGGACTTCAAAAAGCGATGAATGAAACGCAACAGGTATATGGAGAACTGAAAATGTCGGAAATGCAGTCGCCCGCCACCATGGGAAAGATGCAAAAAGCAATGATGATTGAAAGTGATACCACTCTGACCTCCCTCCTTTCTCCGGAAGACTTTGAGACTGCTAACAAATTCTGCAAAGAAAACCTGATGGTAGACTTAAATATGGCTCCAAAACTAAAACCTGCCTTCCTGTTGAATAATGTAGTGGTAATGGCTTACGTAAAACATGTAGGAAAGTTCAACCCGCAAGAGCAACTCGACACGTTCTTTCAAAGCCAAGCCGCCCAAAACGGAAAAAAGGTGGACGGTCTGGAAACTGCCGAATTCCAATTCAACCTGCTTTTCAACGGTAGTTCACTACAACGACAAGCACAGCTACTCATGTGCACTCTTAATAATATAGAAGCAGAAGTAGAAAACCTGAAAAAGCTCACGAACGCTTACATGAAACAGGATTTGAACACTATGTTCAAAATCAGCGAAGAGCGCAAAGGCAATCAATGCGACGCACTTCCCAGCGAAGAAGATGCCCTTATTTACAACCGTAATAAAATATGGGCTGAAAAATTACCGGCTATCATGAAAGCCGCTCCGACTTTTGTTGCGGTAGGCGCCCTGCACCTTCCTGGAGAAAAAGGATTATTAAAGTTACTAAAAAGCCAAGGATACACAGTAGAACCTGTGAAATAAGAAAAGTATTTAGTACTTTTGCGGAAAAGTTTTCCCCAATGAACTACAAAACCTATTTATTCGATTTCGACTATACATTAGCCGATTCGTCGCGTGGTATCGTTAAATGTTTCAGAATTGTGCTCACCCGGCACCAGTATTTAACCGTTACCGATGAAGCTATCAAGCGCACGATCGGCAAAACACTGGAAGAATCATTCAGTATCCTTACCGGAATTACCGACCCGGAACAGTTAGAATCTTTCCGGCAGGAATACAGACTGGAAGCTGATGTACACATGAATGTAAATACCCGTCTTTTTCCTGATACATTATCTACACTGAAAGAATTGAAGAAACGGGGTGCCCGCGTCGGAATTATCTCTACCAAGTATCGCTTCCGAATATTGAGTTATCTGGAAGAATATCTGCCAAAAGATTTTCTCGATATAGTTGTGGGAGGAGAAGATGTAAAAGCACCGAAACCTTCACCGGAAGGGGTACTATTTGCTTTGGAACATTTGGGAAGTACACCCGAAGAAACTTTGTATATCGGAGATAGCACGGTAGATGCTGAAACGGCCCGAAATGCAGGAGTAGATTTTGCCGGCGTATTGAATGGAATGACAACAGCCGAGGAACTTCGCATTTATCCACACAAAATCATTATGCAGAATTTGGGAGAGTTGGTCCAATAGCTGCAATGAGGGTTAAAATGCTCATTTATTTGCTGTAATCATTTTATCTCCTGCAAAAAATAAAAGAAATATTTGTCTGGAACGAATAAAAATAGTACTTTTGTGCCCGATTATTCCGCAACGGGTTCGATAAAGAGCTCTTTAAGTGATTAAAGACCACCCGCCGGAGCTAACTTATACATTATATATAAGATGTACGCAATTGTAGAAATTAACGGTCAGCAGTTTAAAGCAGAAGCTGGTCAAAAGTTGTTCGTTCACCACATCGAAGGTGCAGAAAACGGTTCAACAGTAGAATTTGAAAAAGTTCTTTTGGTAGACAAAGACGGAAACGTTACAGTAGGTGCTCCTACCGTAGAAGGCGCTAAAGTTGTTTGCCAGGTTGTTTCAAACTTGGTTAAAGGCGACAAAGTTCTTGTTTTCCACAAGAAAAGAAGAAAAGGACACAGAAAACTGAACGGTCACCGTCAACAGTTCACTGAATTAACAATTACAGAAGTAGTAGCTTAATCAATTAAAAAGTAAGAAGAAATGGCACATAAGAAAGGTGTCGGTAGTTCTAAGAACGGCCGCGAATCACAGAGCAAGAGATTAGGCGTTAAGATATTTGGTGGCGAAGCTTGCAAAGCAGGTAACATCATCGTTCGTCAAAGAGGTACTGAATTCCACCCGGGTGAAAACATCGGAATGGGTAAAGACCACACTCTTTTCGCTTTAGTAGACGGAACAGTTAATTTCAAAGTAGGTAAAGAAGATAGAAGATATGTTTCTATCGTTCCTGCAACAGAAGCATAATTATCCGGACTGAAAATAGTTAAGACAAGGAGATGCAATCCACAAGATTGTATCTCCTTTCTTTTTATATCAAAACATACTTTATCGCCTGACAAGTATACGCCTTTTTAACATTCAAATATTCACCTCATGGATATTTTTCATTTTTTCCATCCTTATTATTGCCAAAATATAACAGAAGTGTAATATCGTTTATTTTTTTATCTATCTTTGTAGACTTAAAAAAAGGTTTTTCATAAAAAGTATAGATATGCTTACCATTAAACAAATTACAGAAAACACAGAGGCGGTACTCCGCGGACTGGAAAAGAAGCATTTCAAGAATGCAAAGGAAACGATCGATCAGGTGATCGCTCTTAACAACAAGAGACGTAGCACACAAAATGAATTAGATAAAAACCTGGCAGAGGTTAACTCACTTTCGCGCACCATCGGTCAACTGATGAAAGAAGGCAAAAAAGAGGAAGCAGAAACTGCACGTGCCCGCGTTGCCGAACTAAAAGAAGGCAACAAAGAGCTGGATGCTGCCATGACACAGGCTGCAACGGATATGCAGAATGTACTTTATACCATCCCCAACATTCCTTATGACAGCGTACCGGAAGGCGTAGGTGCCGAAGATAACGTCGTAGAAAAAATGGGAGGTATGGAAACCGAACTTCCTAAAGATGCACTCCCCCACTGGGAACTGGCAAAGAAATATGATTTAATAGACTTCGACCTGGGTGTAAAAATCACAGGTGCGGGTTTCCCTGTATACAAAGGTAAAGGAGCACAACTTCAACGCGCCCTTATCAACTTCTTCCTGGATGAAGCACGCAAATCCGGATATACCGAAATCATGCCGCCGACAGTAGTCAACGCCGCTTCCGGCTATGGTACCGGACAGCTTCCGGACAAAGAAGGACAGATGTATCATTGTGAAGTAGATGATTTATACCTGATCCCGACAGCGGAAGTTCCCGTAACTAATATCTACCGTGATGTGATTCTGGAAGAGAAACAATTGCCTATAATGAATTGTGCGTATACACAATGTTTCCGTCGCGAAGCAGGTTCTTATGGTAAAGATGTACGTGGCCTGAATCGTCTGCACGAGTTCTCCAAAGTAGAATTGGTTCGTATCGACAAACCAGAGCATTCTAAACAATCTCATCAGGAAATGCTGGACCATGTAGAAGGACTGTTGCAAAAACTGGAACTCCCCTATCGCATTCTCCGTCTTTGCGGTGGAGATATGAGTTTCACTGCTGCTCTTTGTTTCGACTTCGAAGTATATTCTGAAGCACAGAAGCGTTGGTTGGAAGTAAGTTCCGTATCCAATTTCGACACTTACCAGGCCAACCGCCTGAAATGCCGTTACCGTAATGCAGAAAAGAAAACCGAACTCTGCCACACACTGAACGGTTCAGCATTAGCACTGCCACGTATCGTTGCTGCCCTACTCGAAAACAACCAGACTCCGGAAGGTATCAGAATTCCGAAAGCATTGGTTCCGTATTGCGGCTTTGACATGATAGACTAAGACTTGGCATGACAGACTAATAAAAGTACCCATATACAGAGAGCCACTCATCAAAAGAGTGGCTTTTCTTTTATATTTCGTAAATTAGCTGTATCTTTGCCAAAATTTATATCATTCTGATAGCAGTTACGTAATAAAAACAACAAATTAATTAGATAATGAACAAAATCATTAGCAAGGAACGCTTTTCTGAAAAAGTATTCAAATTTGAAATTGAAGCTCCTTTAATTGCTAAATCCCGTAAGGCCGGACACTTTGTCATCGTGCGTGTAGGTGAAAAAGGAGAACGTATGCCATTGACTATCGCAGGTTCTGACCTCAAAAAAGGTACCATTACTCTGGTAGTGCAGGAAGTCGGGCTTTCTTCTACCCGTCTCTGTGAACTGAATGAAGGCGATTACATCACTGACGTAGTAGGCCCGCTCGGACAAGCTACCCATATAGAGAAATTCGGAACAGTAGTCTGCGCTGGTGGTGGTGTAGGCGTAGCTCCGATGCTTCCTATCGTACAGGCTTTGAAAGCAGCCGGCAACCGTGTTATCACTGTACTGGCCGGACGCAACAAAGACCTGATTATTTTAGAAAAAGAAATGCGTGAAAGCTCTGACGAAGTAATTATCATGACAGATGACGGCTCTTACGGTCGTAAAGGTCTGGTGACAGAAGGCGTAGAAGAAGTTATCAAACGCGAGAAAGTGGACAAATGCTTCGCTATCGGTCCTGCCATCATGATGAAGTTCGTTTGCTTGCTGACTAAGAAATATGAAATTCCGACTGATGTTTCATTGAACACCATCATGGTGGATGGAACTGGTATGTGTGGTGCTTGCCGTATCACTGTAGGAGGAAAGACTAAATTCGTTTGTGTAGACGGTCCTGAATTCGACGGTCACCAAGTGAATTTTGATGAAATGCTGAAACGTATGGGCGCGTTCAAAAATATCGAGCGCGAAGAAATGCATAAACTGCAACCGGAATGTGAAGCAACCAAAGAAATCGACGAGAAAAGCCGTAATGCAGCCTGGAGACAGGAATTACGCAAATCAATGAAACCGAAAGAACGTACAGCCATTCCCCGTGTAGAAATGAACGAGCTTGACGCTGAATATCGTTCACACAGCCGTAAAGAGGAAGTAAATCAAGGATTAACAGCAGAACAGGCTGTTACAGAAGCTAAACGTTGTCTCGACTGTGCTAATCCGGGATGTATGGAAGGCTGTCCGGTAGGTATTGATATTCCTCGCTTCATTAAGAATATCGAACGTGGAGAGTTTCTTGAAGCTGCTAAAACATTGAAAGAAACAAGTGCGCTTCCGGCTGTTTGCGGTCGTGTGTGTCCACAGGAAAAACAGTGCGAATCAAAATGTATTCATTTAAAAATGAATGAAAAGCCCGTCGCTATCGGTTATCTGGAACGTTTCGCAGCTGATTACGAACGTGAAAGCGGGCAAATCTCCGTACCTGTCATTGCAGAGAAGAACGGCATCAAAATAGCTGTGATCGGTTCGGGACCTGCAGGATTGGCATTTGCCGGAGATATGGCTAAATATGGATATGATGTAACTGTATTCGAAGCATTGCATGAGATTGGTGGTGTGTTGAAATATGGTATTCCCGAATTCCGTTTGCCAAACAAGATTGTAGACGTAGAAATCGAGAACCTTAGCAAGATGGGTGTTAACTTCATCAAAGACTGTATCGTAGGAAAAACAATCGGCGTAGAGGACTTGAAAGCTGAAGGTTTCAAAGGAATATTTGTGGCTTCCGGCGCCGGGCTGCCTAACTTTATGAATATCCCGGGAGAGAATTCCATCAATATCATGTCGTCCAACGAATACCTCACTCGCGTTAATCTGATGGACGCTGCCAGTGAAGATTCGGACACTCCGGTAGCTTTCGGTAAAAACGTAGCAGTAATCGGTGGTGGTAATACAGCGATGGACTCTGTTCGTACTGCCAAACGTCTTGGTGCAGAGCGCGCTATCATTATCTATCGCCGTTCGGAAGAGGAAATGCCTGCACGTATCGAGGAAGTAAAACATGCTAAAGAAGAAGGAGTTGAATTCCTTACACTACATAATCCGATCGAATATATTGCTGATGAACAAGGTTGCGTAAAACAGGTTATTTTGCAAAAGATGGAATTAGGCGAGCCGGATGCTTCCGGACGTCGTAGTCCTGTAGCCATCCCGGGAGCAACAGAAACAATTGATATCGACCTGGCAATTGTCAGCGTCGGAGTATCCCCTAACCCTATTGTTCCAAGCTCCATCAAAGGACTGGAACTAGGACGAAAAGGAACCATCACTGTGGATGACAACATGGAATCTTCCATCCCTATGATTTATGCAGGAGGCGATATCGTTCGCGGTGGAGCTACTGTTATTCTGGCAATGGGCGATGGCCGTAAAGCCGCTGCCGCCATGAATGAACAATTGAAGGCAAACGCCGGTAACTAATTGCCGCTTATTAACAGGTGGGCTAAAACCAACTCACACGTGGGCGGAACATCACTCGTCCCCCGGCATAAAAATAAAATAAGAAAAGCCCCGTCTACAAAATGTAAACGGGGCTTTTCTTATTTCAAATATCAAAGATACTTTCTACTTTACCACTTTGTTCGTCGCAGGATCGGGGAAGATTACAGCCGGTTTAAACGACTTGGCTTCCTCAAAATCCATCAATGCATAGGACATGATTATAACAATATCATCCGGTTGCACCTTGCGGGCAGCAGCACCATTCAGGCAAATTTTACCCGAACCGCGTTCACCTTTGATAATGTAGGTTTCAAAGCGTTCACCATTGTTATTATCAGCGATATACACTTTCTCTCCCGCAATCATGTTTGCAGCATCCAACAGGTCTTCATCAATCGTGATACTACCCATGTAGTTCAGATTGGCCTCTGTGACACGTGCACAATGAATTTTCGACTTCAACACTTCAATCATCATAAGGTTTCGTCTTTTTAGTTATTCTTTATATTTAATATTATCAATCAGCCGGACTTCTCCACAGAATACTGTGATACATCCAACTGCATAGGAAGTATCCTCCCAATTACTAATTTTCTGCAATGTGTTTCCATCTACAATCTCAAAATACTCCATGCGCAAGCCCGGAGCAGCTTCGATTGCATCTTCTACCATCTTTTGCGTCTCGCTCACCGTGTGAGTGGCTGCAAAGTTACGACTTTTAAATAAGGTCCGGGAAATATTTAAAGCATTTTCACGTTCTTCTGCCGATAAACGTTTATTCCGGCTACTCAATGCCAGTCCATCTTCCTCACGCACAATTGAACAACCTACAATTTCAAGGTTATATTTCAATTGTCGAACCATCTCACGAATAATTGCTAACTGCTGAAAATCTTTCTCCCCGAAATATGCGCAGTCCGGCTGTACGGCATTAAACAGTTTGCTGACAATCTGGCAAACACCGTTAAAATGCCCCGGACGGAAAGCACCTTCCATCACCGTATCTAATGGTGCATAGCTAAATTGACGGGTATCCGGTTCCGGATACATTTCGCTTACCGAAGGAGCAAAAGCGAAATCTGCTCCGCATTCTTCCAACAAACGGCAATCTGCATCTAATGTACGCGGATACTTCTCTAAGTCGTTTTTATCGTTAAACTGTGTGGGATTCACAAAAACACTCACAACAGTTACACCATTCTCACTTACGCTGCGCTTTACCAGAGATGCATGTCCCGCATGTAAAGCACCCATTGTAGGAACCAGTCCCACCTTTTTACCTTGGGCTCTCAAGACAGTCAATTCTGCCTGTAAGTCCTTGATAGTGTGCACTACTTTCATTTTCGTCAATTGGTTTATGTTTTACTCGTTTGCAAAAACTCTGCAAAATAAACTAATATTTGCCACATAAAGAAAGAATATCTTATTTAATGTGTCTTTTTTTTCGTATCTTTGCAGAATATTATAGTGAACTATTGTTATTATGACAAAGGCGAATAAAGTTTTATTTATTACTCAAGAGATTACACCTTACGTTTCAGAATCCGAAATGGCCAATATAGGTAGAAACCTTCCACAGGCGATACAAGAAAAAGGCCGTGAAATCAGAACCTTTATGCCTAAATGGGGAAATATCAATGAGCGCAGAAACCAGCTGCACGAAGTGATCCGCCTCTCCGGTATGAACCTGATCATCGACGATACTGACCACCCCTTGATTATAAAAGTTGCATCTATCCAATCCGCACGCATGCAGGTATATTTCATCGATAACGATGATTATTTCCAGAATCGTATGCAGACAGCGGACGAAAATGGTGTAGAATATGATGATAACGATAGCCGTGCCGTTTTCTACGCACGCGGCGTATTGGAAACAGTGAAAAAACTTCGCTGGTGTCCTGATGTCATTCACTGTCATGGCTGGATGACAGCTTTAGCTCCTCTTTATATAAAGAAAGCCTATAAAGACGAACCTTCTTTCCGCGATGCCAAAGTGGTATTCTCTGTTTATGAAGATGACTTCAAAAATACACTTAGCGATGATTTCGCAGCCAAATTGATGCTGAAAGGTATTTCCAAAAAAGATTTAGGTGATTTGAAAGAGCCGGTAGACTATGCTGCTCTATGCAAACTCGCCGTTGATTATTCGGATGGAGTCATACAAAACAGCGAAAAAGTAGACGAGTCTATTATTGAATATGCCCGCCAATCTGGCAAATTGGTACTTGACTACCAGAACCCGGAAAACTATGCAGATGCCTGCAACGAGTTCTACGATCAGGTATGGGATGCTACTGCAAACGAAGAAGAATAAAAAAAATCAAGATACGACGATCATGAAAGCAAAATACGCCTTAATAGCTTTACTGGCAATCACTTTTTGGGGTTGTGATGATAACACTGCCGGACTGGGATTGGGAATGTTTCCGGGAAGCGACCAGAATATCAATGGAAAGCTATCTACCTTTGATGTGACTACAGAATCCGTTCATGCCGGTAAGATATATGCAATGACTAATGTGGGGTATGTAGGTAAGTTCACTGATGAAACATTCGGAACTTATCAGGCAGGTTTCTTAGCAGAACTCAACTGTCCGTCAGGAATGACATTCCCTGGAGTATACAATGGTACTGCTCTTAACGATAAAAAGAAAGCTACCAATATAATGGTAGACGAAGCTGGGCTTGGAGACGACGCTATTGGAATATACAATACAGATAATATAAATGATCCAAAAAGAAAACTCATAGGCAACATTCATACTATTGAGCTTTATTTGTGGTATAGCAGTTACTTTGGAGACTCATTAACAGCTTGCCGTTTAAGTGTCTATGCATTAAATGAAAATTTAGATACAAAGAACGCCTATTATACAGATATTACTCCAGAGGATTATTACGATGCAAATACTGATAACAGTCTATTAGGAACGAAAGCTTATACAGCTGTTGATCTTTCAGTAAAAGACTCCATTCGTAAACTTAGTACATATGTTCCCAGCGTACACGTTTCTTTCAGAGATAAAGCTGCTAAAGAAATTGGAAAAGAAATTATTAAAAGAGCCAACGAGTTAGGTGTCAATTTTGACAATAAGGAGTTTAGAAAGATTTTTAAGGGAATTTATGTAAAGAGTGATTACGGCGATGGTACTGTGCTTTACATAGACCAAGCTCAAATGAACGTAGTATATAAATGCTATGCAGTTGATACACTTACAGGTGTTAAACTGGAAAAGAAAGTAGTAAAAGAAGGAGAGTCTAAAGACTCTACTTATTATGGATATCGTACCTTTGCCACTACTCGTGAAGTAATTCAAGCTAATCAGTTAGACAATGATAAGGATGCCATTCAAAAATGCATTAATGAGGATACGTGGACTTATTTAAAGAGTCCAGCAGGGATTTTCACTCAAATAACTCTTCCTATTAGCCAAATAGCAGATTCACTTCTTAACCAAACAGCAGAAAAGCGTCAAAGTGATATACTAAATGCTGTTAAACTAGGAATACCTATCTATAATGAAACCAGTGACAAAAAGTTTGGTATGTCGACTCCTAGCAATGTTTTATTAATACGTAAAAAGTACAAAGACAGTTTCTTTGAAAAAAACCAGCTTAGTGATGAAATAACTTCATCTCTATTTAGACCCACCACAACTAGCTTTACTCAATACACATTCAACAATATCACTCAAATGATTAATGATTGTTTAGCAGATAGGGAAAAAGCAGAGAAAGAAATACATGAAAAGGGGTCTATAACAATCAAAATAACCGATTTAGATGGAAATAGTAAAGATGAAACCGTCAATAATATTAAAGATTGGGAAGACTTAAGCGAATGGAACAAATTCGTACTTATCCCAGTACTTGTGACCACAGATTCTTCTTCAAGTAATAGCTACTATGGTTCCAGCAATGTTATTAGTATACAACATGATTTAAAACCTGGCTATGCACGTTTAAAAGGAGGCAAGAAAGGAACTATACAAGATGCCAAAGGTAACCCTGTATATCCAGAGTATGTGCTCAAGCTTGAAGTTGTTTCTACAAACTTTGGAACAAAATCAAAATAAGAAATAGTTGAAATATTATAAAGCAATAGCGCAGGTTACTCAATGTAACTTGCGCTATTGCTTTATAATATATTTATAGAGAAGTCAGGGCTCACCCGCAATTTCTTGGGGGTAACTATTTGTAGCTTTCTTTAAAGTGA
>NZ_QTNF01000012.1:0-91077 GCF_003603455.1 Bacteroides sp. AM37-9
CAAAGATATGGCGGCTAACAACTTATGTCAAGGCGGAAAATAGAATGGTTACTGGGGACTTCACCATCTTCTGTTTCCACATATCCATCCTCTTCTTCCGATTCAATGACTAAATATTTGCCATTCTCCAAGTTCTCTGTTTCAATAACACTTTTTGAGCAATAGATATAAGCGTCACATGGTATTGCTTTATAAGCATTGATTAAATCTCCGATAGTTCCAAATTCTTTCATATATACTAATATTAATACATTATTTTTTTTCTTTCAGATACTTTTCCAATGCAATATACACTTCTTTCCGATAACTGACAAAAATAGTTTTATCTGTTTGGGACGAATTTTTCTTTTTCCCGTCATAGTGCGGAATATTGGATAAAAACAGGCTATACGAGAAAATCATGTTCTCCTCTATTTTACGGGAAGGTTTGAATGACTTGGCAGGTATGTAAGAATAAATACCCTCTTTACAACGGTAGGGCTTATACATTTGCACAACTCCCCACGAGTTTATCTCATCCACCTGGATGCTTCTTTTCCCGAACAGGCTTCGTGCTTCTATTCTATCTTCGCAAAGCAAAATCTTACTGGGTAGTGCCCAACAGATTAACAGGATAGACAAAGATATGGGCAACAGGAAAATAAAGAGGACTTTATTCTCACTTAAATTGGCTACACATAAAAAGTAGATCATAAATGCACAGAATATACTACATATGACAACTCCTGCCCAAACAAACTTATTTGTAGGGTAAATCCAGAATATCTTTTTCCCGGAATCCTTATCTCTCATTTTATCATTATTCTTTTATATTCTCCTTATACCCTCTAAGGCACTATATCGTAAATGGTCTGATCGTTATTCTTGAAAATGGTTTGTTCAATCAATTTTCCAACATGAACGATGCTGTCAATATCCGCATTGACTTTCAGGCTTAGAACCGGAGCAAATTTCACATGATCGTAATCTATGGGCGTGTTGTTATAGGTCGTTTCGATAATTGGGTAATTATGCTCTTTGGCAAACTGCTTCAATGTATCCAGATAGGGAAGTTGGTCTTTGCTCATGGCTTCAAAATCAATGTAGAACTTTCCGTTATCTAGCATGAAATAGATACAATTCACACCATTGGCACAGATACCCGTAAAATCATATTCCGTTCGTCCTGCCTGTACGTTTTTCAGCACGCCCGACAACTTATCCATTGTAATCTGTGCGGCTACCGGAATATAAGGATTTATACTCTCACTCTGCGTAGCTCGCTTGTTTCCATATCCACATCCCAGTAAACTCAGAATAGAGGCAAGTATTCCCATCGTTATTATTTTAAAGTGTTTCATATTCAAATTACTTTTATGATTTCATCTATTTCATTGAAGTAGACTGCAAATATACGTTATGTGCTTCAATCCTATACTCTGATTTTTATCATATATATTCTGATAACGTCTGGTGGCTAATCGACCATCAGGGCGATTCATCCGCTTGTTTTCTGTATTATTTTATTTCTAAACAATATGTATGACACCAATAAACAAAGTAAAAATGGTATTGTAGTATCATACAAGCACATTGTTCCAGAAAATAAAATCATCAAAATAGGGATAAGAAAAAATGATAGAGAACTATACAGTATACTGTTTCTAACTCTTGCAAAGCAGTTCAAGAACAAAGTGATTGCTCCGATAGATAATGCCAAAATTCCCAAAATTGACCAAGCCAATGCCATGCCTCTATAAGAAGTATCCATATCTGGTACAGGTTTTATGTTTTGAGTCCTTAGCCAAAGAATACCCGTGGTACACAATAGACTAATACATAATATTCCAAACCATATTTTCAATAAGAGTTTGATTATATAGTATTTCTGTTTCATTTTTCGTTTATTTATTATCAAGTTAATGTCCGGTGGCAGCATTTTAATTCAAGCTATCTTTCATCATTATTCGTAGTTGTTTTTGTGTAGGTAATGTTTTCCATCCTTTATCTGGTGCTTTTAGAGTAAACCAAGATGGTACGCTGTCTAATATAAGATGTCGGTCGGGGGCTTTGGCTAAGAATGTTACAAAGTAACGGGTTCCGATTGGAGTGTTTTTACTCTCGGCAAATGATATAAAAAAACTTCCTTCATATAAAGTCTTATTATATATAAATTCATATTTTGCACTTTGCCCTCTATAAGCAGAACCGTATTTGACAAGAGTTACGATAGAATATATGCCATCTTTTCTTACATTGTTATTTCTAATTGTTGAGACAGCATACAATAGAATGAATACTACAATAGGGATTATAAATTTTAAAATCTTGGTTTGCTTAATCATATTTATTGCTATTCTATATACTTTCATTTTTTTACTCTGTTGGTAATGTTCGGCAAATAATCGAATATTAAGGTGCTTTATCTGTTTGTTAGCAATCTATTTCATTTCCATTTAATGATTCTATATCTCCTAATGCTTTATATTCCCTGTCCAAATCTTCTTTTGTGAATAGGTAATAGTTATCCTCAAATCTTGGCATATCATAGCCTTTTACAAAAGATAAGAAAGAGAATATTTTTGCATCTATATCTATACCTTGATTACCCTTGTTGTCCAAAGTAAATAATAGATTATCAGCTTTCATCGAAACTCTATTTCTAATGCCTTCTACATTATATTCTTCGTTATCAGGTAACTCTTTAAGTATCTGATAGAAGTTTATTATCTGTTGTTTTACTTTCATTCTTAATTTGATTAGTGATATGCTAATGCTTGACAGCGTGCCGCTTTAAGCGGTATGCTGTTTGTTAGTAACCCATTTCACCATTCTTCAAAGTTCTCTTCTATAAAAACTTCAAGTGATGAAGCTAAAATTTCATTCTCTCCATTATCATGATAAAATATTAGCACTTCTCCTTTAGGATTAATCATAATTGGATTTCCTGCTCCATCATCTGCAACAGCATAGTTTTCTGAAGTTTCCGCATGAACTTCTCTCAAAGATTGAGTATAACCTACAACAGTTTCATTACCTTCAAAAGCAAAAATTTCAATGTCTGCCCAAGCACGACCAAAGTGTTTGATAAAATCAATATAGTCAGAACTAAACTTTACATTCAACACTTTTTCGGCTTGTTCTATTTGTTCGTCCGTAGCGGGAGTACCACGCATTTTATGTTTATTGAGAAATGTACTCAATCGTTCTATAAGTTTTTGTTTCATATTCTTCGCTATTTTTATGGTTACTAATGTCCGGCAGCGTTCCGCTTATTCAGTCGGTTAGCTATGTGTTATCGGTATCCAAATATTTTTATAATTAGTTTTTCATTATCAATATCATATTCAAATTTCCCAATCTTTTCAATTAAATCTTTCATTCTGGATAATTCGTTTATTGATTCAAAGGGGATAATGACATATTCTATATTCTTAGTCCTTATTGCCCCAGCTATGCCATCTGCTGTGTATTTCCCATTCCCAAGATAATCTGCAAGAAGTATATGCCAAAGAGTATCACACACAAGATCTTTTGCAAGGACTTCACTTGCAATGTACTTAATATCTGATTCTGCAATAGCTTTTAGTAACTTAGACCATTTGGCATTGCTCATATAACTACTTTTTAAAGTTACTGCTCTTTTAGTCATTTTATCATAGTTCTTCATCTATAATATGAAATTGGATTATTCTCATTATTTTAATACCGATAATGGCTGGCGAATAACTGATTGTTAGGGCAGTTCATTCGCTTGTTAGCAATAACTTATTATAATCCAAAATACCATTCCAAAAAAGAATTGAAGTCTTTCCATTGTGGAGACAACTTTCCATTCTGAAAATTGATTAGTTTCTCTCCCAATTCAATTTCAAGAACTTCTCCTGTATTACGGTTATAGAAAAAACCGCCTTCACCTTCAAAGCTATCAAGAGGTAAGTATTCGGAGGGAATGCCTAACACTGCTTGCCTTTCTATACCATAACTTAAATCATTAGAGTAAATTTTAAACCAACACACATTATAGATTTCGCCACATTGTCCTCGAAATGTTATTTCGGTAGTATTTAGATTAAACAGTGCAAAATCACTATTTAAATCAATTCCTAAATCAATCAAAGCCTTTTTATATGCTTTATCTTCTTTTTCTGAATATACACCTTGTTTATTCAAATAGTCTATCACTTTATTACTTAGCATGATTTGATGATATTTTATTTGTTTTACTTTATTGCTAATGTCCAGTGGCTAACCGACTTTTTGGGGCGGTTAAGCCATTTGTTAATCGTTTTACAAAACCTCTAAGTCATTTATTTTTATCTTATTCTCATTTTTGAAACAAGAAAGCGAAAGAGTGAGGTCGCTTTGACCTTCTTCTTCACTCCATAGAGGAATGTATATATCTACCTGTTTATCGGAAATTTGATAGGACAATGCCAAATCAAACGCTTTTACAGGTAGAGGTATAATTGTACAACCGTATTCCTCTATAACTCGCCGTATATCTTGAATAGGCACACTATTAGCCAACATTAGATTATTTACGGCTTGATAGTCTTTACGGACTAAACAATATATAAATTCTTGTATTCGTTTTTTATATTCTTCTATACTTGCCATTGTTTTTAGCGATTAATGTTTGGCAGCGTTCCGCTTATTCAGTCGGTCTGCTGTTTGTTATCAGTTTTTAATATTATAGTGGCTACTTTTTTATTGCCTGCATATACATCTACGGATTCTATGGTATTTAAAACTTCATGAGGTGCATGATCAACCAGAAAAGCGACCAAGCAATCACTTACATATTTATCAGGCTCAAGAATAAACATTTTAATGCTCCATGCTGAAGGCTCCACTTGCGGTAAAACTGTAACAGCATAACACAACTCATAAGTCGGCAGATTTTTCAATCCGCCTTCTTCTGGTTTGAGCCAATATATTACTCCTTCCTTTTCCATTTTATTAAACCGATAATGTTTGGCGGATAATTGATCATTAGGGCAATTCATCTGTTTGTTACCGATAGATTAACTTCCCTAAAAATTTTCCTGATAGAACTCCTGTATTCTTCTCCATCAGGGACGATTTTTATGATTAAATAATCATCTGTTTTATCACTTTTTAGAAAATGCAAATTAACTCCATTGCTCAAGAATAAAACCTTTTCCTCTTGGTCTGATACTTCACCGACAATTTTTAGGCTATTCATGTATTCTGATTTTTCAAGCTCTTTAGCGTAAAACAATCCTAATCTATGTACATACTTGGGGAAATTTCTTAATAACCCGATATTGAAATTTAAAGAATCGTGTACATAATAATGATCTTTATTATCATATACAATCTCAAAAGTTGTCACTTTGTTTATGTTTATCGAAATAATTATTGAATCAGACTCAGGCGTTGTCCATATTTCTGTTGCCATCTTTTTAAATTCATTTATTTTAAAATCGGCATATGGATTAATATGTTTAATGCCACCTGACAACAAGTAGTCTTTAATTGTAATATCTAACGTTTTATCTTTCAAATTCATTTTTATTATTTTATGGCATTATTGGTAATGGGTTGCAGCTTGCCGCCGTTAGGCGGAGCAGGTGCATGTTATAAGCTAAATTTCGTATTCAATCTTGTAATCTTCATATACATTGAATACCGTTTCACAATCAGATAAAATACTTTCAAACAAAGGTTTGACCTCACTATTCCAATCCAACTTACCCAAACCTGCACCTATTTTCGGGAGCGACACAGTTTTGATACCTCTGCTTTCGCACACTTTTTTCAAGCGTTTCAAACCTTTATTCAGATATGTGAGTTCCGCATGATACATATCGGGTTGTGTAGCGATGTAAATTATACCTGGAGAGAAACCTTTGATTTCTCCTATAAACACATCGCCAGCTTGAAATTTAGTGTTTCGTGTGTACTTCTTAAAGAGTTTTTGGATTTCAGGGGATTGACTTGATAGCTTAAAGGCAAGCCCAGTTCCTAATCCTTCTTGTGAGCCAACAGCTACACCTTGTGCTATGTACTCATCTTTACTCTGTAATATATCTCCCGAAATGTATTTTATCATATTGTTTCCGTTTTTCTGTTGCTTATAATGTCCGGCGGATAATCAACCCTTATGGAGATTAATCCGCTTGTTATCCACCACTATTTAATAAGAGCTATTTAACATTTTGATATTAAGATTGGAAAATAGTTCTTCATTTTCAACTGCCCAAACATCTTCAAGAGGACAATCAATATATCCCCACTCATGCCAATTTCCTACAAGCCATTTAGTGCTCACTGCATAAGTTTCATAATTAGCATCTGAAGGTAATTTGTGCAATATCATACCTGCATAATATCCTGATATAGTCCATAATTGATATGCTTGCACGCCTATTTGCTCCGCTACCATAAAATATAAGGTATCTTCATAAGGGTATTTACCCTTACATTTTAGGATTGCTCCTCTTGAAAGATATTCTGTATAATTAATTAATTTAACCATTTTATTTTTTTATTCTTGGTGAATAATGGGGTTCAACTAACTGCGTTTAGCTGTTAAGGTGATTGTTACAAGCGTGATTAGCTTTCAGTTTCTGAATATTTAAGAAATTCCTTAAAGTAATCCATAAATGAATCATATAATTTTACAGGTTTACTCATATGGGGGGTATCATCTTCCCAATATACATCAGCTCCCCAAATAGAAGAATCTTTCAGATTATTACCAACTGGAATTTTATATAAAATGAGATATTCTCCTACCTCATAACTTAAAACGATCCAATCCATAGATAATTGAAATTGTTTTTGAATTTCCTTGGTTAATTCAATTATAGGATATGAAATAATTTCTGAATCTTTCGCTATTCCCGAAATGCAAACATCACTCCAGTTACACATTCCGCATTGAGATAAAAAAGTTTTGTATTGCAATGGGAAAGATATGCCTAATTCCTGTTCTGCATATTCTATTTCTTGTTCTGTTGCACCATCCCAATGAACAAAGCCTTCTTTATCTTCTATTAATTTCAAATATTCCATATTTATTAATTTGCTTGTAACGTTATGCTAACAGCGGTCATTTAATGTTTCGCTGTTGTTTTTATATTCTTTATTTCATCAGGCATATTATCTATATTATATGACTACCTATAAGTTGTCTCCTTGTCTATCCAATTACAATATTTGATAAATTTACACTATATGCTATAATTTCTTATTCTGACTTTTAATGTTTTGTTTATCAGTAAATTATATTCATATTGTTTTGCTGTATATAATTATGCCTCTAAAAATACGGTTTTGTCTAATGATTCACAAAGGAATCTGTTAGTTTTTTCCTCTATCCTATACAATTTCATCCTTTGGCAGCCAATAACTTGCTTTACACTTATGAAAGCCAGTTCGGTGTAGTAGAGACAATGGCATGTATCGAACAAACATTGAAAAATATGGGAATCCCAGTATTTGCGAAATTCGACCACGGCAAGAATGCTCAAGATGTGATGGCGACAGAATATGGGCTTGATAAAGAACCGGTGATTGGAAAGATGCAGAAGTTGCTGGAAAAGATTGTTATTCAATCGGCCAGCGTTTATTAAACAAGAAATATAAAACAAGATACTTTATATTTTAAATCATATAGAGAGTGTTCCCTTTTCCGAAAAAAAAGTTTGAGTTACGCAAAAAGACTGCGCATCACTGCATCTATCTTTGTCGAAGAAACAAGAAAACAGGTCAAGTACAGGTTACTTCAACACACTTTTTTAGGTAGAACATACCAGTACGATTATCCGTTTTTCCAGTTTCGCAAAGGGGCAGTAGCTCAGTGGGTAGTTACGGTCGTCGGTTCGATTCCGGCCTGTTCTACCTCTTTTTTATAAACTAAGGTCAAGGAAGACTTACTTCAAAACCGCAGGAATGCACCATTGATTCACAGTCTTCCGATTACCTTACTTAAAAAATACAACGTATGAAAAAAGATTTGTTGAAAGTATCTATCAGGCAACATGCAATTTATTTGCCAGCGATAGAAGGAACTGAAAAGCGCGAAGCATTGACTTCGACTACTGTAACATTGGTTGCTCAACTTCGAAAAGTGGGGTATAGCTTATCCGAAGAGTTGCTGCATGCTGTCAATCAGTTGTATCCGGCACAACAGGTGGAGATTCTCCAGGTGATGAAAGAAGTATTGGGTGTGTCACTCAACTGGGCTCCATTGGTGAAAGGCTGGGATACACCTACCGGAGAAACACGTTTGGATCATTGGATTACATGGCTTGCTAATATGTTCAATAGTAAGAAAGGTGTGAAACTATCTTGCGGACACGTGATTCCTGATAATACATTCCCCTTGGAACGATACAACGGTTGTCCGTTCTGCGGAACTCCGTTTGAAACGGCATCTACAGAATATTTCGGACAAGCCAGTAAACTGAAAATGTTGGAACTTTGGCAGGAAAAAGAGCTGAATGTTTTCTTTGGTGACTTGCTGGAATCACGTACGGCCCTTGATGCAACACAAGCGGACAGCTTGAAAATCTTGCTGGCTGAACTTCCGTTGCCGGCAGTCGGAATCAAGATGAAAGAAACTCTGATGCTGGTGATCGACACACTGGTAGAGCAGGATAGGGCACAGGAAGCGCAGATTTATTTCTCTGCTCCGAATGATATATTGCGTTATTTGTGGTATAAGAAAACCGGATTCTTGCAAATCATAGAGCCTAAGACCCTCATTCGTAAAGCGGGTAGAAACAATGCACATCTGTGCAATGCTTTGGATAAAAGCCGTTCGGCTGCCCAGGCAAAGCGGGAAGAATTAAAACTGAAATATACCCGTCGCGAGTGTAAAATGGTGGCTCTTTGGTTGAACAATTTGGCGATGACACCGGAGAAGTCTTGTGAAATGATGCATCCGAAAAGAGAAATGTGGGTACGTATGATACGTGCATTGCGTTTGGCGGAATATGCTCGTAAACCGGGATTCGAAAATTTGAAAGAGTTGATGGACGTATTCTACTGTCAGGCATATACAGTTTGGCAGGGAGAAGTGGAGCGTAGCCGTTTGAAAGCAGATGCTACACAGACATTCGCTTTGTTGAAGCAACGTCCGGGTATGTTTGCACGTTCCTTGTTTGCCAATATGCTTTGGTTCGGTCCGGAAGAAACGTTGGCGGCATTTAAAGAAGTCGTTCATTTGTTGCCGGCTCGTTTGGTGGTCACTTTGGGTATGTATGCGGAGAGTTACTTTGAGCAAGGACATAAGAGAATGGTGAAACCCTTAGGTGGTAATGCGCTTTTGATAGAGCCTCACTATTTGGTGAGTCTTTATATGGAAGACCAGCTTAAAGAGATGGTGAAAGAGGTACAGGATTTGTGTAAAGAGGTTGTTGCTGCCCGCTTTGCTAATGCGGGTGCCGGAAGTGGAAGCGCAAGTATGTATATTGATCCTATGTTGTTTCATATTCCATTGTCTATCGGCGACCGTAGCGAAACGGTTCAGGATACTTCCTGTGCCTTGCAGGGTACACGTTTCCCGGTGGAAGGAGATCTGGTTCGATTGTTTATGCAATGGGGAAAAGGGCTTCCGGCACAGCATTTGGATATGGACTTGAGCTGTCATATCGCTTTGCCTTCAACGACAGAAGTGTGTTCCTACTTCAATCTGAAAGCTATTGGTGCTAAACATAGCGGAGATATCCGAAGCATCCCCGACAAGAAAGGTACTGCCGAGTATATCGAATTGGATTTGAATGAGTTGAGCCGTGTAGGTGCGCAATATGTTGCTTTCACCTGCAATGCGTATAGCAATGGGGCTATCTCTCCTAATCTGGTGGTAGGTTGGATGAACTCCGCTTACCCGATGAAAATATCGGAGAGAAACGGAGTGGCTTATGACCCTTCTTGTGTTCAGCATCAGGTGCGAGTTTCTCAAAGTTTGCAGAAAGGACTTGTTTTCGGAGTCCTGAAAGTGAAGGAACGGGAAGTTGTATGGTTGGAAATTCCTTTCGGCGGACAGACGGTTCTTTCTTTGGATACACAGACTATTGAAAAGTATCTGGATAAACTGGAAGCCAAAACCACTGTGGGCGAACTGTTGGCAATTAAAGCACAAGCACAGGGTTTGAAGTTGGCTGATACACCGGAAGCCGATGAAGTATATACCCGTGAATGGGCATTGAATACGGCTGCTGTGACTAAGTTGCTGTTGGGTGATTAATTTCTAGCGGTTAACTGAATCTTTTCTTCCTAATATTTATAAGTTGTATTGCGATAAAGTATATCTTTGTATGCAATAAACTAATCGTCTGACTATAGTTGCTTTTTCGTCTAACTATAGTCAGACGAAAGAATAACTATAGTTAGATGCAAATTATACTATAGTCAGACGAATAAATATATGCTAGTCAAGAACTAATGATTGGTATAAGAGAGATTAAATATCAGGCAAGAAAATGATAAATGATAATCAATAAAATATAGCTGCTTATGAGTGCGTATTATGATTTGTATGAGACACCGGACGTTCAGAATACCGGCGAGAAGCAACCCCTTCATGCGCGGATAGTTCCGAGCGGGACTTATTCCCAAAAAGAGTTTATAGAACGTGTGTCACGTTATCAACATTTTCCCCAGAATATGGTTGACGGGGTGTTGGGGGCTGTAATAGATGAACTTGGTAGTCTCTTGGCGCGTGGCTATATTGTGGAGCTTGGAGAGCTGGGACATCTTAGTGTCTCTTTGAAATGCACCCAAAAGGTAATGACTAAAAAAGAAATCCGTTCCGAATCTATCTGTTTTGACAATGTACACCTGCGTACTTCCAAAAATTTTAAATTGAAGGTAAGACGGGAAATGAGACTTGAACGTGTTCCCAAATCGGGACGTACTGTCAGTAAAACGGAGATACCTATCGAGCAACGTCTTCAAATGTTACAGGAGTTTCTGAAGAAGAATGGAGGAATCACCCGCATAGAATACAGCAGACTGACAGGAGTAGCCCGGCTGAAAGCTGTTGATGATTTGAATACTTTTATTCAGGAGGGAAAACTGCGTAAGAGAGGGGCGGGAAGGAATGTGTTTTATGTATGGAAACAGGAAGAATAATATTATAATAAGTAATTGTCCTTCTTTTTGCTAACAATTTTGTACCTTTGTTTGTATATAGAGAAAATAGTAAGATTATGGCAAGAATAACTATTCCTTATGCAGTAGCGGATTTCATAAATTTGCGTGAACGTGGTTTTTATTATGTTGATAAGACTGATTATATTCCTAAATTAGAGGATTATAATGCTCCTGTATTTCTCCGTCCCCGTCGTTTTGGAAAAAGTTTGTTGGTTTCTACATTAGCTTGCTATTATGACCGTACAAAAGCGCATCGGTTTGAAGAACTGTTTGGGGGAACCTGGATAGGTAACCATCCGACAAAAGAGCATAACAGTTATATGATTATTCGCTACGATTTTTCGAAAATGGTAATGGCGGATACTATTGAAGGATTGGCTCAAAACTTTAATGATTTGAACTGTGGCCCGGTAGATGTGATGGTAGAGCATAACAGAGATTTGTTCGGTGATTTTCAGTTTACTACTCGGGGAGACGCTTCCAAAATGTTGGAAGAAGTTCTTAATTATGCCCGTTCTCATGAATTTCCAAAAGTTTATCTATTGATTGATGAATATGATAACTTCACTAATCAGTTGCTTACAGCATACAACGATCCGCTTTATGAGGAAGTGACGACGAATGACAGTTTTTTGCGTACTTTCTTTAAAGTGATAAAAGCCGGAATAGGTGAGGGGAGTATCCGTACCTGTTTCTGTACAGGTGTATTACCTGTTACGATGGATGATTTGACCAGTGGATATAATATAGCAGAGATATTGACTCTTGAACCTAATTTTCTGAATATGCTCGGGTTTACATACGAAGAGACAGAGACATACTTGCGTTATGTACTTGACAAATACTCCACAGGACAGGAACGTTTCGATGAAATCTGGCAGCTAATTGTGAGCAACTACGATGGTTATCGTTTCCGTCCCAATGGTGATCGGTTGTTCAATGCTACTATCCTGACTTATTTCTTCAAGAAGTTTGCGGCCAATGCTGGTAGTATTCCCGACGAACTGGTAGATGAAAATCTACGTACCGATATTAATTGGATTCGTCGGCTTACCCTTTCACTGGATAACGCGAAAGCGATGTTGGATGCACTGATTATTGATGATGAGTTGCCTTATAATGTAGCCGACCTTTCAAAGAAACTTGATAAACAGAACGTTTTTGATATAAGATTTTATTCTATCATTTTGTTTTATTGGGGTGTAATAACTTTAAAAGATAAATATTACATGACTTTTCCTAATAAAACAATGCGTAATGTTCTATTGTTATAGTTTTGTAATCCTTACTTGGACATTGAAAGAGATGTAGTATCTAGTTTAAAAACAGGTTCCTAAATAGATAGTATTTTTTCTCCATTTTTCAGACATTCTGTTAGTGGAGCTCCCATGTATCTAACGGTAATACCTAAATTGATAATAATTGAAGTTACTCCAAAATTGTTGCAACAATCCTGGCATGCTTCAATTGTAATTCCTGATTGTAGCATTTCCAATACTTCTGTCTGAACTTGTGTATCGTTTGCCACTAATCTTACCGATGCTCCCCAAAGGATTACATTTATATGTTTCCACCAACCTCTGTTTTTAGAGTTTATTACGTACATTGACAACATATTAAAGATCGTATCTTTATTGTCCGTTGTCCACAGGATATTTAACTTGTCGTTTTCATTCATTGTTTTAAATTTAAAATGTTCAATACTGCAAAAGTAGTGAATTAAATTTAGATTTCGTTTGTTACAGATTCTTTAAATAACACATATTAAGCCTGATAATTTGTCCGTTCACTTTCATACGCCTATATTTGTTCCCACTATTCTATATAACCAATAGAGGGAGAATGTATCACGAGAGAAAAATAAGAGCATACATAGCGTGGGTGTTGTTTATGACATTCATTCCTTTCTTTGTAGTGAAGACCTTTCACTATCATGGAAGTGAGGATGAAAAGTCATGTTCTCATGCCGGGCACTCTCACAAGTCATCCGATGATTGTGCGATATGTCAATACTCCCTTTCTTTCTTTACTGAACCCCCACCGGTAGAATTTCATTGTACATTAACGCTCGTGCCTTACGAGCCAATCATTTACCAGGATAAGGTCGTTTGTAAACGGACTTATTCGCATCAACTGCGTGCACCCCCTGTCGCATAATTACATACTCAAATTTACGAAGAAGACAGATTCACTGTAACCTGTCCTCACATTCATTTTACATATTAAATAAAGATTGTAATTGATGCGTATCGGAATTATTTCGGGCGTACTGGGGCTGATTGTAGCCTTACCCGTCCACGCACAGAAATCCGATTCAATCAAGAGTATGCTTTTACCTGATGTTGTGGTGACCGAAACGTACCAGCAACGTCAAGCTAAAAAGTCTGCCCTTACGGTTGATGTAGCAGATCAGGATTTTCTGCGCAAACATTTTACAGGAAACTTCATGCAAGCGATGGAGAATATTCCCGGAGTGCAAGCAATGGATATCGGTTCGGGATTCTCCAAACCGATGATTCGCGGAATGGGATTCAACCGGATTGCCGTATTGGAAAACGGAATCAAGCAGGAAGGACAACAATGGGGAGCCGATCACGGTTTGGAATTGGATGCCTTCAATATAGGAGCGGTCAATGTTTTGAAAGGCCCTTCCTCATTGCTTTATGGTAGTGATGCGATGGGAGGAGTGATAGATGTCGTTCCACCGGCCGTGCCTATGGATAATCGGGTGTTTGGAGATGTCACACTGCTTGGTAAATCAGTCAATGGAACCGTCGGAGGATCACTGATGCTGGGAATCAAAAAAAATGCCTGGTACTCTCACATTCGTTATTCGGAACAGCACTTCGGCGACTATCATATTCCTACGGATTCTATTGTCTACCTGACACAGAGAATCCCCATCTATGGGCGTAAACTGAAGAATACAGCAGGCATTGAACGCAATATCGGACTCTTTACCCAATATCAGCGAAGGGCATATAGAGCGAATTTCTCCGTGAGTAATGTCTATCAAAAGACAGGTTTCTTCCCCGGAGCGCATGGCATACCCGATGCGTCCCGTGTGGAAGATGATGGAGATAGCCGTAATATCGAATTGCCTTATAGCAAAGTGAATCACCTGAAGGTGACCATCCATCAGCAATATGCGTGGGAGAAACTGATCTTGTCAGGTGATTTGGGTTTCCAGAACAATCACCGTGAAGAATGGAGTGCTTTCCATACTCACTATGGCTCGCAACCCGCACCAGAGAAAGACCCCGACAAAGAACTCGCATTTAATCTGAACACCTTCAGTGCTTCAGTGAAAGCTCGTTTTATCGGATCTTCTTCATGGGAACATACATTGGGGTGGGATGGACAGCATCAACGGAATGACATTGCCGGCTATTCGTTTTTATTGCCCGAATATCACCGTTCCACCACCGGAATGCTCTGGCTTACAACGTACAGACCTAACAATGTGCTCTCCGTCAGCGGAGGAGCTCGGTATGACTACGGATACATAAATATTTCTTCGCATGAAGATGTTTACCTTGCCGATTATCTTCAAAAACAGGGATATACCCAGGAACAGATAGACCTTTATAAGTGGAACAGTCACCAGGTGAAAAAACACTATGGTGATTATTCTCTTTCTCTGGGATTGGTATGGACTCCCTCCGACAAGCATCTGGTAAAGGTGAATATCGGGCGTAGTTTCCGCCTGCCCGGTGCGAATGAGTTGGCTGCCAACGGAGTACATCACGGCACTTTCCGCCATGAACAGGGAGATGCCAATTTAAAATCGGAACAGGGCTGGCAACTGGACGCTTCTTATCATCTGAAGTACCGGAGAATTTCTTTCTCCGTCTCTCCATTTGTCAGTTGGTTCAGCAATTACATCTTTCTGCGTCCTACCGGAGAGTGGTCTGTATTGCCTCATGCCGGACAAATCTATCGCTATACCGGAGCGGAAGCACTGTTCGCAGGAACTGAAGCTACCGTAGATGTTGATTTTCTGCGTAACTTCAATTATCGGATTTCCGCTGAATACGTTTACACCTATAATTGTGATGAACATATTCCATTGAGTTTCTCGCCGCCACCTGTTATGCGCAATACATTAACCTGGCAAAAGAACCGGTATATGTTGTATGCAGAATGGCAGAGCATTGCTCGGCAAAATAGAGTGGACCGTAACGAAGACCGTACAGCCGGAGCAAATCTCTTCCATTTGGGCGGATCTTTAAACATTCCGATAGGTGGAAATAATGAAATTGAAATTACCCTGACCGCCCGGAATATATTCAATACCCGATATTACAATCATCTTAGTTTTTACAGGAAAGTTGAGATTCCCGAACCGGGACGTAACTTCCAGATATTAATCAAAGTTCCATTTAAAAAATTACTGAAATGAAAAATAAATTTTATCTCCCAATGGTTAGCCTTTTGGCAACAGTTACTTTCATGTTTTCCTCTTGTGATAATGATGACTCCAGCGATACGATCAAACCTTTGATTGAACTTCATGAACCGGAAGAAGGTCAGGCATTGGAGATCGGAAACGAACATGGAGTTCATTTTGAAATGGATTTGTCGGATGATGTCATGCTGAAATCCTATAAGATCGAAATTCATAGCAATTTCGACCATCATTCACACGGCGGTAATAGTAGGGCTGTGCAGGAAACAGTAGATTTTAGTTTTAACAGATCGTATGATGTGTCAGGACAGAAAACAGCACATATTCATCATCACGATATTGTAATACCAGCCAATGCGACTGCAGGGGATTATCATTTGATGGTTTATTGCACAGATGCCGCAGGCAACGAATCTTATATCGCGCGCAATATTAAATTGAGCAATGAGGTGGAAGATGAAGACCACCATCATAATGAATAGACAACTATATAAAGGAACTGGAATATCTGTTGGCTACAGGACGATAGATAGGCTGTTTTTTGTATAAAGAGTATTTTTTCTTTCGAAAGGTGTAATAGATATTACACCTTTTTTGTTTCCAATCCTTTACTTTTGTGAAAAATTCTATTTCGTATGATGAAGTTTCCAATAATAAATCGACTCTTTCCTTCTTTTAAATGGAAGGTAGCGGCTGTCATCATTGGCGGTGTTATTGTGGGGGGAGGGGCATTGTTTATGTACATGCTCCGGGCGCATACCTATCTTGGAGATGACCCGGCTGCCTGTGTGAACTGTCATATTATGACTCCTTACTATGCAACTTGGTTTCATAGCTCACATGCCCGGAATGCTACCTGCAATGATTGTCATGTACCGCATGAAAATGCTGTGAAAAAATGGACCTTTAAAGGGGGGGACGGTATGAAACACGTGGCTGCATTTCTTACCAAAAGCGAGCCGCAGGTGATTCAGGCTCATGAAGCCAGTTCCGAAGTGATAATGAATAATTGTATTCGCTGTCATACACAACTCAATACGGAATTTGTGAAGACGGGGAAGATTGATTATATGATGTCACAAGTAGGAGAGGGGAAGGCTTGCTGGGATTGCCATCGTGATGTTCCTCATGGTGGAAAAAACTCTCTGTCCGGCACTCCGGGAGCTATTGTTCCTCTTCCGGAATCGCCCGTTCCCGAATGGCTCCGGAAGATGGTGAATCAGAAAGATAAATAGGAAATGAAATACGTAATAAAATAATAAAACCGATATACAATGGAAAAGAAATTAAAATCATGGCAAGGATGGCTGTTGTTCGGAGGTTCAATGGTCGTTGTATTTGTTTTGGGATTATGCGTTTCTGCGTTGATGGAACGGAGGGCGGAAGTTGCCAGCATTTTCAACAACCGTAAAAACGTCATCAAGGGGATTGAAGCGCGAAATGAACTATTCAAGGATGATTTCCCCCGTGAATATCAAACTTGGACGGAAACTGCAAAGACTGACTTTGAAAGCGAATTTAATGGGAATATAGCTGTGGATGCCTTGGAAAAACGTCCTGAAATGGTGATTCTATGGGCGGGATACGCTTTCTCTAAAGATTATTCTACTCCACGGGGGCACATGCATGCTATTGAGGATATTACGGCATCGTTACGTACCGGTGCACCTGTGAACCCGACGGATGGTCCGCAACCGTCTACTTGCTGGACTTGTAAAAGTCCGGATGTTCCCCGTATGATGGAAGCATTGGGTGTCGATTCTTTCTATAATAATAAATGGGGAGCTATGGG
This sequence comes from Bacteroides sp. AM37-9, assembly GCF_003603455.1. NCBI lineage: Bacteria > Pseudomonadati > Bacteroidota > Bacteroidia > Bacteroidales > Bacteroidaceae > Bacteroides > Bacteroides sp. AM37-9. The sequence goes on from NZ_QTNF01000012.1 coordinate 17,310, forward strand.
GGCCGAAATCGTAAATCCGATTGGCTGCTCTGATTGCCACGACCCGGAAACAATGAATCTTCATATCAGCCGTCCGGCTTTGATTGAAGCTTTCCAACGCCAAGGTAAAGACATCACCAAAGCTACTCCGCAAGAAATGCGTTCATTGGTCTGTGCGCAATGTCACGTTGAATATTTCTTCAAAGGTGATGGCAAATACCTGACTTTCCCTTGGGATAAAGGTTTCACGGTAGAAGATATGGAGGCTTATTATGATGAGGCCGGGTTCTATGATTATATCCATAAATTGAGTCGTACTCCGATTCTGAAAGCACAGCATCCTGATTATGAGATTGCTCAAATGGGTATTCATGGGCAAAGAGGTGTTTCTTGTGCCGATTGTCACATGCCGTATAAGAGTGAAGGTGGTGTGAAATTCAGCGATCACCATATTCAGAGCCCATTGGCTATGATTGATCGTACCTGTCAGGTTTGCCATCGCGAGAGCGAAGAGACTTTGCGCAATAACGTTTACGAACGCCAACGCAAAGCGAACGAAATTCGTAACCGCTTGGAACAGGAATTGGCGAAAGCGCATATCGAAGCTAAATTTGCTTGGGATAATGGAGCGACAGAAGCTCAAATGAAAGATGTTCTCGCATTGATTCGTCAGGCACAATGGCGTTGGGATTTCGGAGTGGCTTCACACGGCGGCTCTTTCCATGCACCGCAGGAAATTCAGAGGATCCTTTCTCACGGACTCGACCGTGCTATGCAAGCCCGTCTTGCCGTATCCAAAGTATTGGCGAAGAACGGATACACTGGTGATGTTCCGATGCCGGACATCTCGACGAAAGCAAAAGCACAGGAATACATCGGCTTGGATATGGACGCTGAAAGAGCAGCGAAAGAGAAATTCCTGAAAATAACCGTTCCCGCCTGGTTGGAGAAAGCGAAAGAAAATGGACGTTTGGCGCAGATATAAAACAAATATAAGCATAGATATATATGTGGAGCAAACCGTGGAGTTATAAAGAAGGGCTGACGATTGGCACAGGATTACTGATAATAGGCATATTGCTGCAAATGACAGTGGGTGCTATCAACTGGGATTTGTTTGCCTGTCCGGTCAACGTGATTGTGCTGGTGGTTTATATCATTGCCTTGATAGTCATGCACCTTCTTCGTAAACGTGTGTATTTATTCAGCTGGTTAAGCCATTATTCCGCTGCCGTCTCCGCTTTGTTGTGGGTGGTCGGCATGACGGTAGTTATGGGACTTATCCGGCAAGCTCCTTCCGGTCATGCTCCAAATGCTTCAACGGATTTGCTGGGATTCTCACAGATGATTGCATCCTGGCCTTTCGTTCTGCTTTACTTTTGGATGGTCACTGCATTGGGACTGACGATACTTCGTGCCAGCTTTCCTTTTAAGTGGAGACGACTTTCGTTCCTTCTCAATCATATCGGATTATTCGTCGCGTTGATAGCGGCCACTTTAGGAAACGCCGATATGCAACGGTTGAAAATGACAACCCGCATGGGCAATGCCGAATGGCGGGCTACTGACGATAAAAGTCAACTGATTGAACTTCCATTGGCTATCGAACTCAAGGATTTTACTATCGACGAATATCCTCCAAAACTGATGCTGATTGACAACGAAACCGGGCGTACGCTTCCCGAAAAATCTCCTGAACATGTATTGCTGGAAGAGGGAGTGATAAAGGGAACATTGCAGGACTGGCAATTGACAATCGAACAATCTATCCCGATGGCAGCTTCTGTGGCTACTGAAGATACCTTGAAGTTTACAGAATTTCATTCGATGGGAGCAACTTATGCTGTTTATCTGAAAGCAGTCAATCAGAAGAATCAAACAATAAAAGAAGGCTGGGTAAGCTGTGGCAGTTTTCTTTTTCCTTATAAGGCAATCCGACTGGATTCTTTAACCAGTCTTGTGATGCCGGAACGGGAACCGCAGCGATTTGCATCGGAAGTGAAAATTTACACACAAGAAGGAACGATAACGGAAGGTACCATTGAAGTGAACCGTCCGATGGAGATAGAAGGATGGAAAATCTATCAACTTAGCTACGACGAGACAAAAGGACGATGGAGCGATGTCAGTGTCTTCGAACTGGTTCGCGATCCGTGGCTACCGTTCGTTTACGCAGGAATTATAATGATGATGGCAGGAGCTGTCTGCTTGTTCGTCAGTGCACAAAAGAGAAAAGAGGAGGACAAAGCATGAATTGGGAGTACTTTATATTATTTGCAATAGCTGCACTGGTTTGTTGGGCTTTAGGAGCTTTTGCTGCCTGGAAAGGAACAAAACCGGGATGGGCTTACGGATTTACTTTCTTAGGGTTGGCTATTTTTTTCAGCTTCATTATCGGAATGTGGATTTCATTGGAACGCCCTCCGATGCGGACCATGGGGGAGACCCGGCTGTGGTATTCTTTCTTCCTTCCGTTGGCGGGATTGATAACATACATACGTTGGAAGTACAAATGGATTCTTAGTTTCAGTTGCATCCTTTCGTTCGTCTTTATCTGTATCAATATCTTCAAACCGGAGATTCACAATAAAACGTTGATGCCTGCTTTGCAAAGTCCGTGGTTTGCTCCTCATGTCATTGTGTATATGTTTGCTTACGCTATGTTGGGAGCGGCGACGGTGATGGCTGTCTATCTGCTTTGGTTCAAGAAGAAAAAGATTGAACGGAAAGAAATGGATTTGTGTGATAACCTCACTTATGTAGGTCTGGCATTTATGACATTAGGTATGCTTACAGGAGCTATCTGGGCGAAAGAAGCCTGGGGACACTACTGGGCTTGGGACCCGAAAGAAACCTGGGCAGCGGCGACTTGGTTTGCTTATCTGGCATATATCCATTTCAGATTGGGAAAGCCATTGAAGGCACGTCCGGCATTGGTTATTTTATTGGTCTCTTTTGTCTTATTACAAATGTGTTGGTATGGAATCAATTATCTTCCGTCCGCACAAGGAGTCAGTGTACATACGTATAATTTGAATTGAAATATCGAATCATTTAAACTGCACTATCAATGAAAACATTTTATTGGTCATTCTTGCTTATGCTATTGCCAAGCATGGCATACACACAAAACACTGAGAAAGAGAATGAATTTACGATGTCTATGCAAATCAGACCTCGTGCAGAGTATCGGAACGGTGCCTTGACTCCACGGGATGAAGGGGTGGCTCCTACGTCCTTCATCAATAACCGCGCGCGTTTGTCGATGGATTATAAACGTTCGGATCTGGAACTGAAGATGTCGGCACAGCATGTAGGTGTCTGGGGACAGGACCCGCAGATTGAAAAGAACGGGCGTTTTATGCTGAATGAGGCTTGGGCAAAGATGAACTTTGGCGAAGGATTCTTTGCCCAACTGGGACGTCAGTCGTTGATTTATGATGATGAACGTATTTTGGGAGGATTGGACTGGAATGTAGCGGGTCGTTACCACGATGCGTTGAAGCTGGGGTATGCCAACAAAAATAATGAAGTGCATTTGATTCTTGCTTTTAATCAGAATAATGACAATAGAACAAGCGGAGGCACTTACTATGATTCTTCTACGGGACAGCCTTATAAGAATATGCAAACCGTTTGGTATCACTATAAGGCGGACAATGTTCCGTTCGGGGCTTCTTTATTGTTTATGAACTTGGGATTGGAAACGGGCGATAAAGCTACGGATGATTCTCACACCCGTTACTTACAAACAATGGGAACCTACCTCACTTATAAGAACAGTAACTGGAATCTGGATGGTGCTTTCTACTATCAGATGGGTAAGAATAAAGCAGCAGAGAAAGTTTCAGCTTTGATGGGAAGCATACAGGCTGCCTATACGTTCAATCAGACATGGGGAGCTGTGGCTAGCTTTGATTATCTGAGTGGTGATAAAGGAAATGGTGGTAAGTACAAAGCTTTCGATCCTCTTTATGGAACTCATCATAAATTCTATGGAGCAATGGATTATTTTTATGCTTCTACCTTTGCGAACGGTTATGCGCCGGGATTGATGGATGCCCGTATCGGAGGTCGTTTCCGTGCTTCTTCCAAAGTGGATATGGAACTTAATTATCACTACTTTAGTACAGCCGTAAAGGTTCAGGACTTGAAGAAATATTTAGGATCGGAAGTCGATTATCAGATAAACTGGTCGATCATGAAAGATGTGAAACTCTCTGCCGGATATTCTTTTATGCGTGGTACGAAGACGATGGACGCTGTGAAAACCGGCAATCATAAAAGCTGGCAGGACTGGGGGTGGCTATCGTTGAATATCAATCCGAAGATATTGTTTGTGAAGTGGTAAATTCAAGGGAACAGATAGAATTTAAATAAAGAGAGAGTTTTTGAAAGGTTTTGAATTTATAAAATCATCCTTACTACAGTATATCTGAAGTGAGGATGATTTTTTGTTTTAACCACTTCTTGATAGCTACACTCTTATTGTTACGGATATTTTTCTAAATACGTCGTTACAGATACTTCTCCAAAGTTGTTTTATCTAAAATCTCGATTCGTTTTCCTTCCATGATGACGAGTCCTTCTTTCATCATCTTATTGATTTCTTTAGATAGAGCAGGGCGTGACACATTTAAATATTCGGCGAGCTGGGATTGGGTGTGCATGATATCTACTACTAACGAGTCTTTTTTCTTATGTTCGTATAGATAAACAATGAACCTTTCCCGTACGGTTTTGCGTGAAAGAGGTTTCAGGCGGGATACAGTACAGATGTTACAATTACCTGCGATGCAAAGAAAATTATGAAGAACTTGTGGGTCCTGACTAATTACTTTGAAGGTTGAATCTTTGGTTGCCATAAGTATCACACTGTCCTCAAGAGCAGTGAAAGTAGCCGGCAAAGTATTGTTCGAATTAAAAAGATGAGGAGTGGCGAAGGTACGTGGAGCGATAATGTATTCAATCATCACCTCATTACCTAATCCGTCAATAATATCTGTACGTAGTTTTCCTTCCAAAAGTACAAATAACTTGTTGCAGGGTGTTCCTTGTGTAACGACTATCTCTTTTTTATTAGCCGCATAGATTACAAAATCCAGCTTTTCCAATAAGGATTCTTTGATGTTTAAAGGTAAAGCCCTGAATAAGGGGATTTGAAACAGCTTTTCTTTATGTGAGTCGGTCAGTTGTATTTTTTTCATTGTATCATGTTGTCTGTATCACGGGCAAAGATATAAATTATATATTAGTGAAAGAAACTTTCAGAACTATTTGTAGAATAACTATATACAAGAAAGTTGTTAAAACGAATGTAAAATATAGAATCTGTAATTATGGTATCTTTCTCTGTAATTTATCTACATGCAGGATACCTTTATTTGTCTATTTTTGCAACATGAATCATTGATAAAAAGAATTCTGAAAATAAAAAGTAATAAAAGAAAGTTATGGCTAAAAAAGTTTTGATAATTTCGTCCAGTCCACGTAAAGGTGGTAATTCGGATTTGCTTTGTGATGAATTTATGAAAGGTGCTATCGAGGCGGGCAATGAAGTAGAGAAGATTTTTCTGAAAGACAAAACGGTTCATCCTTGTACGGGATGTAGTGTTTGCAGTATGTACGGTAAACCCTGTCCACAGAAGGATGATGCAGCGGAAATCGTGGAGAAGATGATTGCTGCCGATGTAATTGTAATGGCAACTCCTGTTTATTTCTATACCATGTCCGGGCAGATGAAGATTATGATTGACCGTTGTTGCGCACGTTATACGGAAATAACTAATAAGGAATTTTATTTCATTATTGCGGCAGCAGAAAACGATAAAGCAATGATGGAGCGTACTATCGACGGCTTCCGTGGCTTCCTCGATTGCTTGGAAGGACCACAGGAAAAAGGGACGGTCTATGGAATCGGTGCATGGAAAGTAGGAGAGATTAAAGATACTCCCTACATGCAGGAAGCATATAATATGGGAAAGATGGTGTAACTGTTTGTTTTCCATATTAAAGATATTCATAAAGAATATGATAAATGGATTTGTTCGAATATTTGAGATATCGTTTCGAACTTAACTTTTAAAACCTGACGGGAAATCTGGAAAAGACGGTTATGTTTTCCAGATTTTCCCCTTTTTACGATTACTTAATTGACTGGATTGCTTGTTCTGCCACAGAATTATTATAATTTTGTGGCAGAACTTTTTATTTTGTATAATTCGTTTGATAACTAACTAAGTATCATGGGCTATAAAATAACGACTCTTGTGGAGAATTGTGTCTATGGACGTAAATTGCAGGCAGAACATGGTCTTTCTCTATATATCGAGACTCAAGAACATAGATTACTTTTCGATACGGGAGCATCCGACTTGTTTATCCGTAACGCCCGCTTGTTGCATATTGACTTGCAAAAAGTAGATTATTTGATATTATCTCATGGTCACAGCGATCATACGGGCGGACTACGTTATTTTTTGAAATTGAATACGCAGGCAACCGTTGTCTGTAAGAGTGAGATCTTTTCTCCTAAATTCAAGGATGAACGTGAGAACGGGATGATGCATACACAAAACCTCGATCGTTCCCGTTTCCGCTTTATTACAGAGCGGACCGAACTGCTTCCCGGAGTTTTCCTTTTTCCGTCTATTGATATTATAAATCAGGAAGATACCCATTTTGAACGTTTTTGGGTTCAGCAAGAAGATGGATGCAAAATGCCGGATACTTTTCAGGATGAATTGGCGATGGTATTGGTGGAACCGGAAGGATTTTCCGTATTAAGTGCCTGTTCTCATCGGGGAATAACCAATATTTTGCGTATGGTTCAGGCTGCCTTTCCCGAATCTCCTTGTAAGTTACTTCTAGGAGGTTTTCATATCCATAATGCGGAAAAACAAAAATATCAGGTCATTGCAGATTATTTACAGGAATATCTTCCCCGACAGATTGGCGTTTGTCATTGTACGGGAGTGGATAAATATGCCTTCTTTTATAAAGATTTTGGTGACAGCACATTTTATAATTACACGGGAAAACTAATTCAAACCGATTGATTTATCGGAATAAATTTATAATAATTTGATATGAAGAAACTAATAACTTCTTTAGCGCTGGTATTATCAGCATTATCCAGCTATGCAATTACTCCTTTGTGGATGCGTGATGCACGTATTTCACCGGATGGATCAGAAATTGTTTTTTGTTACAAGGGTGACATTTATAAAGTCCCTGCACAAGGAGGAACAGCTGTTCAACTCACCACACAAACCTCTTATGAAGCCAATCCGGTTTGGTCGCCCGATGGCAAGCAAATTGCGTTTGCCAGTGACCGGAATGGAAATTTTGATTTGTTCATTATGCCTGCTGACGGAGGTGCCGCTCGGCGACTGACCTATCATTCTGCATCTGAAATACCGTCGGCTTTTACTCCGGATGGAAAGTATATCTTTTTCTCTGCCTCTATACAGGATCCGGCAAGCAGTGCCCTGTTTCCTACAGGAGCAATGACGGAATTATATAAAGTTCCTGTTGCTGGCGGACGTACCGAGCAAGTGCTGGGCACTCCTGCAGAACTGGTCTGTTTTGATAAAACAGGGAAGAACTTTCTTTATCAGGATCGTAAAGGTTTTGAGGATGAATGGAGAAAGCATCATACTTCTTCCATTACGAGAGATATCTGGTTATATAATATCCAAACGGGAAAACATACGAACCTGACAAACCGGGGAGGAGAGGACCGTAATCCTGTGTATGCACCTGATGGTAATGCTGTCTATTTTTTAAGTGAGCGTGATGGAGGTTCCTTCAATGTGTATACTTTCTCTTTGAATACTCCACAGGAAGTGAAAGCTGTGACTACTTCCAAAACTCACCCGGTACGTTTTTTGTCTGTCAGCGATAAAGGTACCTTATGCTATACCTATGATGGTGAGTTATACACACAGAAGTCTGGTGCACGTCCGGAAAAAGTAAAAGTAGAACTTGTCCGTGATGATGAGCAGCAGCTTGCTACACTTAAATTCTCACAGGGAGCAACTTCCGCTTCTGTATCTCCGGACGGTAAACAAGTTGCTTTTATTGTACGTGGTGATGTGTTTGTGACCTCAACTGATTATGCTACCACCAAGCAAATCACAAATACTCCGGCAAAAGAAGCTGCCGTTTCTTTTGCTCCGGACAATCGGACACTGGTTTATGCCAGTGAACGAACCGGTAACTGGCAACTTTATACCGCTAAAATAAGTCGTAAGGAAGACCCGAATTTCCCTAATGCTACTCTTATTGAAGAGGAAGTATTATTACCGTCCAAAACGGTAGAACGTGCTTATCCGCAATATTCACCGGACGGTAAAGAATTGGCTTTTATCGAAGACCGTAATCGTTTGATGGTACTCAATTTGAAAACAAAAAAGGTACGTCAGGTAACGGATGGTTCTACATGGTATAACACCGGAGGTGGATTCGATTACGAATGGTCGCCTGATGGTAAATGGTTCACTCTCGAATTTATAGGCAACCGCCACGATCCTTATTCGGATGTAGGCATTGTCAGCGCACAGGGAGGGGCAACTACTAATCTGACAAATAGTGGATATATCAGTGGTGCTCCGCGTTGGGTACTCGATGGGAATGCTATTCTTTTCCAAACCGAACGCTATGGTATGCGTGCGCATGCTTCCTGGGGATCGCAGCAAGATGTGATGTTGGTGTTTCTCAATCAGGATGCTTATGATCGTTACCGTTTGAGTAAGGAAGATTTCGAATTACTCAAAGAATTTGAAAAGGAACAGAAGAAGGCAAAGGAGAAAGACGATGATAAGACGAAAGACGGAAAGAAGTCTAAGGCGGAAAAAGCAGACAAAGGAAATGCTGACAAGGGAAAGAGTAAAGTAGATAGCAGCAAAGATAGCGATCAGGAAGAGTCCGCCGAGGATAAGGCAGACCAAAAAGAGATACTTGTCGAGCTGAACGGCATTGAAGACCGTATCGTACGTCTGACTCCCAATTCATCCGACTTGGGTAGTGCCATACTTTCAAAAGACGGGGAAGATCTTTACTATTTCTCTGCGTTCGAAGATGGATATGACCTTTGGAAAATGAATCTCCGTGAAAAAGATACGAAGCGTCTGCACAAACTCAATACCGGTTGGGCATCGTTGATGTTGGACAAAAAAGGAGATATCTTTTTGTTGGGAAGCCGGATTATGCAAAAGATGGATGCCAAGTCGGATGCGTTGAAGTCCATCAGCTATCAGGCTGAAATGAAAATGGATTTGGCTGCCGAACGTGAAACGATGTTTGACCATGTGTACAAACAGCATCAAAAACGCTTCTACAATGTCAATATGCACGGGGTTGACTGGGATGCTATGACTAATGCTTATCGTAAGTTCCTGCCTCATATTGATAACAATTATGACTTTGCAGAATTATTGAGTGAGTGGTTGGGTGAGCTGAATGTTTCACATACCGGAGGACGTTATTCTCCCAAAGGAAAAGGAGATGTCACTTCTAATCTCGGACTCTTGTTCGACTGGAATTATCAGGGAAAAGGAATGCAGATTGCTGAAATAATAGAAAAAGGTCCGTTCGATCATTCACGTACCAAAGTAAAGGCTGGTTGCATCATTGAAAAGATTAATGGAGAAGAGATAACTCTCGATAATGACATAACCTGCTTGCTGAATAATAAAGCAGGGAAGAAAACATTGATTTCAATCTACAATCCACAAAGTAAAGAGCGTTGGGAAGAAGTGGTGATGCCGGTCACCAACGGGCAACTGAATGGATTGTTATACAAACGTTGGGTAAAACAACGTGCGGCAGATGTTGAAAAATGGTCGAAAGGACGTTTGGGATATGTTCATATTCAGTCGATGGGAGATGACAGCTTCCGTACTGTATACTCGGACATTCTTGGAAAATATAACAACTGCGAAGGCATTGTGATTGATACCCGTTTCAACGGTGGTGGCCGTCTGCATGAAGATATTGAAATACTGTTCAGTGGTCAGAAGTATTTTACACAAGTGGTACGCGGACGTGAAGCCTGTGATATGCCGAGTCGTCGTTGGAACAAACCTTCCATTATGCTGCAATGTGAAGCTAACTACTCGAATGCACACGGAACTCCGTGGGTATATAAACATCAAAAGATTGGCAAACTTGTCGGTATGCCTGTTCCAGGTACTATGACAAGTGTGTCTTGGGAAACTTTACAAGATCCTTCACTGGTTTTTGGTATTCCTATCGTCGGTTATCGTTTGCCTGACGGCAGTTATTTGGAAAATACCCAATTGGAACCGGATGTAAAGGTTGCCAATAATCCGGAAACAGTAGTCAAAGGAGAGGATACCCAACTAAAGATGGCTGTGGATGAACTTCTGAAAGAGATAGATAGTCAGAAGAAGTAAATACGAGTATAATTATATCTAAAATAAAGAGTCGCTTCTTTGAAAGAATCAATCAGATTCTAACAGAGAAGCGACTTTCTTTTATAGTGATTTTCTTATATTGACCTTTTTATATGACTTCTTTTATAAGGCGTTTATTTTAAATAGATATAGGGCTTACTTCCAGACCGGCAGTAATCTATGGAGGGTTTTTCTAGTCATTATCTTCTGATTCAGGAAGCTGACGATATACCCCGTTATACAAGCGGCAATGAGTGATCCTTCGCGTACTCCCTGAATACCTTGAGTCAGCAGGAGCGAGAGAATCACGGCTAATGTAACCAAAGTAATATCAAAATAAACTTTGAACTTTCCAAATTCCTTGTTATAATGGCGGGATGCATATTTCACAAATGCTTCTGCGCTCATCATGGCTACTTTTGGTTTCAGTTCAAGCACTACTCCGATAGACTGCACCATGCATCCTGTAAGTAATAAAGCAATCGACATACCATAATTAGCGGGATGCAGTTCGCTTGTCAGCATCATATTGAAATCAATGAATGCCGAAAAGATAAAAGAGAACGGTAGTTGAAGAAGAATTTCAATAATATCCTGTCGGGTTCTATTCTTTCGGATTAACCAGAACTGTCCCAGGATAAGTACCATGTTGATGATAAATGTGCAAGTACCCAACGATAAAGGACTATTCAGGCTTAATACATAATTGATGCTCGATATGGGAGTAGTTCCCAATGCCGAGCGTATAATCAACACGATACCTGCCGCTAAAAAATAGAGTCCGATAACAAACACTAAATACCTCTTAAAAATCTCTTTCATTTCCATGTCTTTTTAACCTCTTTCTATTGATTCCTTTTTCATGTATTGAAAAGGATATGCAAAGGTCTTGTTTTTTACTCTGAAATAGATTATCTAATTCCATACAGTTTTTGTCATATCCGAAACAAATCGTATTTTTACGTCATAAAATAAAGGTGTAAATGGTAAAATCTCGTATATTTGATAATACACAGTTGTTGAAGGAGCATCCTGAACTTCCTCATTATAAAGAGGAGGTAGTCTGTTTCCGGAGTGAATATAAAGATAGAAGTTATCCGGCAAATGAATGTTATTTCAATCGGGAGCTTTATATGATATTCGTTCTTGAAGGCCGTTCGGAAATTCTACTGAATGGAGAGTTTATTGCGATAGAACCGAATATGTTACTTATTCACGGAGCAAATTATCTCACGGAACATCTTTATTCAAGCCGGGATATTAAATTTATCACTCTCGCCCTTTCCGAATCTATGCGGACGGACGATTCATATCTGACACAAATCACGGCAATCCTGTTGGCAACCATGAGGCGGAATAAGCAATATACGATTCAGTTGACAGAGTATGAAGCTCAAATCATCCATAAGGAGCTGGAAGTATTGATGCATCTGATGAATATTGAACATCATTTCCTTTTCCGGCGTATACAGGCAGCCTGCAATTCTCTGTTTTTGGATATAGCAGATTTTCTTTCTCGAAAGACCGTTATCAAAAAAGAGATCAGTCGTAAAGACCATGTTCTGCAAGAATTTCATGCACTCGTTACCCGTAATTTCAGGGAAGAACATTTCGTGAGCTTTTATGCGGATAAACTGGCTATTAGTGAACAGTACCTGGCACGCATTGTACGTCTTGGAACAGGTAAGACTATCAATAGCCTTATTAATGAATTGTTAGTAATGGAAGCGCGTACTTTATTGAGTTCTACCAAATTTACGGTTGGCGAGATTGCTGCTAAACTGGGGTTTAGTGATGCAGCCGGTTTTTGTAAGTTCTTTAAAAGAAATGCGGGACAGACTCCGTTGAATTATCGGAAAGGATTATTGATTTGAACGGAAAGGATTGCTGAACTGAATGGGGAATTACTGAACTGAATAGAGAATATAATGAATTTAAATAATAAGTTGACTGATTTGAATGAAAATGGAAGTAGGTTGATGCAACTGTCCTTAAAGACCGTATACATCAACCTACCTGAATATATAGTGCATGGGTTTGATTTTAACCGATCACTGCTGTGATATCTTCTACAATCTGTTCATCCGTCAGATGATTGGCACGGAGAAACTCCTGTATATCATATCGGTCAACAAATTCTTTTTTAGCTCCAAAGTTCAGAACTTTCATGTTTGTAGCACCATAATAACGGGTAATCTTTTCACCGAAACCGCCATCCAATACACCGTCTTCCAACGTAATCACTAATTCGTGATCTGCTTTCAGTTCATCCATCAGTTCGTTGTCTACACCGGTGATATAACGTGGATTGATGAGTGTTGCGTCAATATTGGCTTTTTCTTTCAGAAGTGATGCAACCGACTGTCCCAATCCATAGAACGAACCTAAAGCAAGAATGGCTACTTTCGCTCCACGATGCGTCACTTTATAGCGATTGAGAACACTATAATCAGTCTCCACCGGTTCCCCACAAGTAATAACATCTGTTGCCGGCACACGGATTGCAACCGGGTGTTCATTTTGGCGGATGCTCCATTCTAGCATAGCAAGATATTCCTCTTTGCAAGTCGGTGCCAGATAAACCATATTCGGAATATTACTGATAAGCGGAATATCGAAGAAGCAGAGGTGAGTTACATCATTCATTCCGGACAGTGTACCCCAGAATACCAACAAAACAGCCGGGTTATTATTGATACAGAGATCTTGCGAAAGTTGATCGTATGAACGTTGGATAAATGTACTATACACTCCGTAAACAGGTTTTCCGCCATTGGTTGCGATACCCGAAGCAAGAGCTACTGCGTGTTCTTCTGCAATACCGACATCTACAAACTGTTTGCCAGCTTCCTGGCGGCGGTCCGGAGTGAATCCGAGAACGGCAGGAGTACCCGAAGTGATTGTCACCACACGAGAATCTTCTTTCATCTTTTTTAGCAGATATTGAGCGGTTACTTCGCTGTAATCTTCTTCCTCATAACTGACTTTTGCTTCTCCGGTTTCCGGATTGAATGGAGTGCGCCAGTGATAAGTCTCTTTATCTTGTTCGGCATGTGCATAACCTTTACCTTTTAAGGTATTAATATGCACTACTATCGGATGCTGAATATCTTTCACTTTGGAGAATGCTTCAATCAACGCCTGTACATCGTTACCGTCATTTACATATATATAGTCCAGTCCCATCGCCTTGAAGAAGTTACATTCGCACTGACCGTTACTGTCACGCAATTCTTTCAGGTTCTTATATAGTCCACCGTGATTTTCGGCAATAGACATCTGATTGTCATTGACAATAATAATCATGTTTGTACCAAGCTCCGCCATATAGTCCAATCCTTCAAATGCTTCGCCGCCACTTAAGGAACCGTCGCCTATCACAGCTATGATATTCTCATTGCCACCGATCAGGTCGCGTCCTTTTGCCAATCCGCTAGCCAGGCTGACGGAAGTGGAAGTATGACCGATAACAAAAAAATCATGCTTACTTTCTTGTGGTTCGGAATAACCGGATACGTTGTCATACTCTGCCGGATAGAGAAAAGCATCTTTCCGTCCGGTCAGCATCTTATGTACATAACTCTGATGCGATACATCAAAAACAATCTTGTCTTCTGGTGAGTTGAATACATAATGTAAAGCGATAGTCGCTTCCACCATTCCGAAATTAGGGCCGAAATGCCCGCCGTGTTCACTCAACTTTTGCAGGAGTGATGCACGGATTTCATTACTTAAATCATTGAGTTCTTTAAACGATAACTTCTTTACGTCTGCGGGAGAGTAAATATTTTCTAAATACATATCAATTTGTTTTTTACGTTTATACCTATTATCTTTATCACACTGCAAAGATACTGCTGATTTTAGATTCGGTTTGTATATAGATTACGGATTATTTTACCTATATTACCGACCTTGGAAAATAGGACTGACGATAAACATAAAAATAGTAGATAATATATATTGGAGGACAACATATATGAATAGTGATTATAAAGTGGGCGATTTAATTTATGATGCAAATATTTATGATGCGATGAATACTAATCTAGATGATTGGTACTTTTATAAGCGATGGCTGCCGGAAAACAAGGATGCCCGGATACTTGAACTTTGTTGTGGTACGGGCAGGCTCACTCTGCCCATTGCAAAGGAAGGATATGATATTACTGGGATTGATTATACCCCTTCAATGCTTGCCCAGGCAAAAATTAAAGCTTCCGAAGCAGGATTAGAAATAAGTTTTATCGAGGCAGATATCAGAACTTTGAATTTGCCGGAAAAATACGACTTTATCTTTATTCCGTTTAATTCAATTCATCATTTATATAAGAATGAAGATTTATTTAAGGTATTTAATGTCGTTAAGAATCACCTCAAAGACGGTGGCTTATTTCTGTTTGATTGTTTTAATCCGAATATCCAATATATAGTTGAAGGTGAAAAAGAGCAGAAAGAAATTGCTGCATATACAACCGATGACGGTAGAGAAGTATTGATAAAGCAGACAATGCGATATGAAAATAAAACTCAGATTAACCGTATCGAATGGCATTATTTTATCAATGGCAAGTTCAACTCTATTCAAAATCTGGATATGAGAATGTTCTTCCCTCAAGAGTTAGATTCATATTTGGAATGGAATGGTTTTCATATTATTCATAAGTATGGCGGATTTGAAGAAGAGGCATTTGACGATAATTCGGCAAAACAGATATTTATTTGTCAATGTGACTTAGTGTATTGAGATTTTATTAATAAATAAGTGAAAATGTAATTTGTCGGCAATCAGTATGGTAGCGTGGTTGCCTAAAGGCCTTTTGGGGCTGTTTTCATCCTTTTGAACTGGAAGTACTCATCAGAATTCTTTTTCAGTTTTGACTTTTCTCATTTTGTTTAATGATTCTTTTGTTACTTCTCGTAATAAATTTGGCGTTCGCTAAAGTAGGAAGTCTGACTTTGGCTTCCTTGGTTTTGATACTTACTTCATTTCCTTAAATAGGTTAGAATAGATATTATAGCAGATTGATAAAAAATAGAATCTGTAATTCGGGTAATAATGTCAGTAATTCATCTACATACAGTCTCTTTCTTTCATCGTATTTTTACAATGTAGAAAGTAGACAATCAATTCTTTAATAATTAAAAATAAGAGATATGAAACGGATTTTATTATTAACAACTGTATTTATGATGATGCTTGGAACTAGTTTTTCTTCTGCACAGACAGATGCAGATAACTTTTATAAAAGTGATTTGGTAAGTGTGGAGAAAGTTTCTTTTTCCAACCAGTATAAAATGAAGGTAGCCGGAAATTTGTTTCTGCCTAAGAATATGAAAGAAGGGGACAAATACCCTGCAATCATTGTCGGACATCCAATGGGAGCTGTCAAGGAACAGAGCGCGAACCTTTACGCAACGAAAATGGCCGAACGGGGTTTTGTAACACTCTCCATAGACCTGTCTTTTTGGGGTGGGAGTGAAGGCGAGCCGCGCAATGCTGTTCTGCCGGAAGTTTATGCGGAAGACTTTAGTGCCGCAGTTGATTTTTTAGGTACCCGTCCGTTTGTCGACCGGAATCTGATTGGAGTAATCGGAATTTGCGGCAGTGGAAGTTTTGCTATCAGTGCAGCGAAAATAGACCCTCGCCTTAAAGCCATTGCGACAATCAGTATGTACAATATGGGTACGGCTAGCCGTAACGGGCTAAAACACTCATTGACATTGGAACAGAGAAAGCAAATAATGGCTGAAGCAGCAGAACAGCGTTATGCTGAATTTTTAGGTGGAGAAACTAAATATACCGGTGGCACTGTACATCAACTGACAGAAAAGTCCAGTCCGATTGAACGGGAGTTCTATGAGTTCTACCGTACACAAAGAGGAGAATTTACCCCCGACGGAGCAACTCCTATGACCACCACTCATCCTACACTTTCAAGTAATGTGAAATTTATGAATTTCTATCCTTTCGAAGATATTGAGACTATTTCACCCCGCCCTATGTTTTTCATCACCGGTGAAAATGCCCACTCACGTGAATTTAGTGAAGACGCTTACCGATTGGCCGCCGAACCTAAAGAACTGTATATAGTACCCGGCGCCGGACACGTAGACCTTTACGACCGTGTAAGCCTTATACCATTTGACAAGCTGGAATCTTTCTTCAAGGAGTATCTGAAGAAATAGTGATAACAGGAAGTGTAAATGTAACTTTTGAAATAACAGATTAAAGAATAAACTAATGGAACAAATAAGAAATAAAGAATATGGAGGCGAACGTCCTCTGTTCGCGACCCACGACCTTCAACTGGAAGATGTAACAATTCACGCCGGTGAATCTGCATTGAAAGAATGTAGTAATATTATAGCAATCAACTGTCGCTTTGAAGGAAAATATCCTTTTTGGCATACCAACGGATTCATTGTGAAAAACTGTCTCTTTACAGAGGAAGCCCGTGCTGCTCTATGGTACTCTCAAAGTCTGCAAATGGCAGATACCTTGGTAGAAGCACCGAAGATGTTCCGTGAAATGGACGGAATAAAACTCGAAAACGTGCAGTTGCCTAATGCTTTGGAAACGTTTTGGTATTGTCGTAATATAGAGCTGAAGAACGTACAGATTGATAAAGCGGATTACCTTTTTATACACAGTGAGAATATTAAGATACAAAACTATGCCCAAAACGGGAACTATTCGTTCCAATATTGCAAGAATGTAAAAATCCGTAATGCAGTTATCAACTCCAAAGATGCTTTCTGGAATACGGAAAATGTAACAGTCTATGATTCCGAGCTGAACGGAGAATATCTGGGCTGGCATTCTAAAAACTTACGTCTGGTAAATTGCAGGATTTCGGGGACTCAACCGCTTTGCTACGCACATGATCTGGTGATGGAAAATTGTACGATGGCGGAAGATGCTGACCTTGCTTTTGAACACAGTAGTGTGAAGGCAACGACTAAAAGTCCCGTTCATAGCGTAAAAAATCCTCGTACGGGAAGTATTGTTGCCGAAAGTTTCGGAGCAATCATTTTGGACGAAAATATTAAATCACCAGCAAATTGCGAATTGAAACTTTGGGACGATCTAACCTGTTTTAATTGAAATATGAAGTATAATTTCGATGAAATTATTCCACGCAGAGGAACGAATTCTTATAAATGGGATTCGGCTGAAGATGCGGATGTATTGCCGATGTGGGTAGCTGATATGGATTTCCGTACGGCTCCCCCTGTCGTGGAGGCATTGAAGAAACGGGTGGAACATGGGATTTTCGGTTATGTACGTGTACCTGATGCATACTACGAGGCAGTTCTAAATTGGTTTGCTCGACGGCATGCCTGGCAGATAGAGAAAGAATGGATTATTTACACCACCGGTGTTGTGCCAGCAATATCTGCTGTGATTAAAGCGTTGACACTGCCCGGAGATAAAGTAATGGTGCAGACACCTGTATATAACTGTTTTTTCTCCTCCATCCGTAATAACGGATGCGAGATGATTGCCAATCCTTTGGTATATAGAAACAGGGGCTATCAGATTGACTTTGATGATTTGGAGCGGAAAACTTCAGACCCGAAGGTCAAACTTCTGTTGTTATGTAATCCGCACAATCCCGCCGGAAGAGTGTGGAGTAAGCAAGAGTTAAGGCGGATAGGTGAGATTTGTATTCGAAATAATGTCTTTGTGGTTGCGGATGAAATTCATTGTGAATTGGTATTTCTGGGGCATGAATATACTCCTTTTGCTTCTATATCAGAAGAATTCCTACTGAACTCGGTCACTTTTGTTTCGCCTAGCAAAGCCTTTAATTTGGCAGGACTTCAGATTGCCAATATCATTTCCGCAGATGCAGATGTACGGAGGCAGATAGATAAAGCGATTAATATAAATGAAGTCTGTGATGTGAATCCTTTGGGAGTGGAGGCGTTGATAGCTGCTTATAATGAGGGTGAAGAATGGCTGGAAGAACTTAAAATCTATTTGTTTGCGAATTACATCTATTTAAAAGGTTATTTCGAGACCTATCTTCCGGAGTTTCCTGTAATGATGTTGGAAGGTACGTATTTAGTTTGGGTAGATTGTTCGGTTCTGCATCTGGCGTCAGCGGAAATAGTCAAAGACTTGTTGAAGAAAGAAAAACTTTGGGTAAACGAAGGTAGCCTGTATGGAGAGGCTGGTGAAGGATTTATCCGTATCAATATTGCCTGTCCGCGACAGCGGTTGATAGATGGATTAAACAGATTGAAGCGGGCTTTGAAATAATAAAATAATTGTCAGTTTATTGAGAGATCCCCCTTCTCACTCCCCGTAAATACGAATGAAAAAAAGTAGTGGCCTTGAAAGACTTTTTGCCTTTCCTTCTCGGAGCACTCTAGTTTATGGCTACCGGGATTATATTTCTTGGAATTTGTCATTTGCGGGGAGAACAAATTATAAAGTTATAAAGAAAAAGCTTGGTCAAACGTTCTCATTTTAATGATATAATTCCTTATATTTGTATCAGGATGAATAAATCAATAATTTGAAAAATGAGAACGGAAAAAGAAAAAATGTTAGCGGGAGAAGTTTATGATTGTGCTGATAATGAGTTATTGACCAGATGGCATAAAGCAAAGCAGCTTCAACAGGAGTATAATAATACTCTCACTACTGATGCAGGTAAAATTTCTGATTTATTAGATGAATTAATCGGTTCAAGGGGGGATAATGTTTGGATTAGTGCTCCTTTCTTTGTGGACTATGGTGAGAATATTTATATCGGGAAGAATGTAGAGATCAACATGAATTGCGTTTTTCTTGATTGTAACAAGATTGTTATCGGTGATAATTCGGGGATTGGGCCGGGAGTACATATTTATACTGTTTTTCATTCTACAAAGGCATCGGAAAGAACCTCTGAAAACAGTACTTTTTGGAAGTCGCAGACAGCTCCGGTGATTATTGGCAATAATGTGTGGATTGGTGGAGGATGCATCATTCTTCCGGGAGTAACTATTGGCGATAATACAACTATTGGGGCAGGGAGCGTTGTCACAAAGTCTATTCCGGTCAATGTGCTGGCGGTTGGCAATCCGTGTAGAATCCTTAAACAGATAGAGGATTGACGCTTCTTTTTTCCATCTATATATTAAATAATTTACCTGTATTGTGGTAAAAACTTCTTGTTCGTAATGTGTAGAAAATGCACATACTTCAAAATCTGTAATTTGGGTTTCTATATCCGTAATTTGTATCATAAAGAGTTGGAACAGAATAGCTAACTTTGCATTATCAGAGAGTTCATAAATAATAAACCATACGTAGTTATATGAGAAAATTGTTTTTTATTATTGTAACAGCTATCGGAATGATGCAAATCCCGATGCAATCTATAAATGCACAGAATATGAAAAAAGAAGAAGTACCTCAAAACATCAGCGCATTTCCGGTAGGAAAAGCGAATACAGGATTCGAACAATATTTCACGGGTAGATCTTGGCTGGCACCGCTGACTGGTAACAAAGACTTGAATGTACCCATGTCCAACGTTACTTTTGAGCCTGGCTGCCGGAATAATTGGCACAGCCATACGGGTGGACAACTCCTGATTGCCGTCGGCGGTGTGGGATATTATCAGGAACGTGGTAAAGCGGCGCGCCGTTTACTTCCCGGTGATGTGGTTGAAATTGCTCCGGACATAGAACACTGGCATGGCGCCGCTCCCGATAGTTGGTTCTCACATCTGGCTATCGGATGCAATCCGCAGACCAACCAGAATACATGGTTGGAACGAGTGGATGACCAACAGTATGCCGAAGCAACGAAAGGTAACGTAGCAATCGGACTGCAAGCTACCGATCCTGAATTGGACGATATATTTAGTAATTTTACAAAAGAAGTGCAAGAATACGGTGCACTGGACATTAAAACCCGTCTTATGGTAACATTGGCATCCAATATTGCTTCACAAGCGCAGGCCGAATACCGCATCACACTCGAAAGCGCACTTAATGAAGGCATTGCTCCGATAGAAATAAAAGAAATCCTTTACCAGTCAGTAGCCTATGCGGGCATGGCTAAGGTCAGAAATTTTATCGGTATCACCAATGATATATTGCTCGCCCGTGGCGTGCGTCTTCCTTTGGAAGAACAATCGGTTGTATCATCCGAAACACGTTTCAATAAGGGACTAGAATTGCAGAAATCCATATTTGGTGAACGGATAGAACAGATGCATAAGAACGCTCCCGACAATCAGAAGCACATCCAACGTTACCTCTCCGCCAACTGTTTCGGCGACTATCAGACACGTAGCGGACTGAATGTAAAGACCCGCGAACTGATTACATTCTCGATACTTGTTTCTTTAGGCGGCTGTGAATCGCAGGTAAAAAGTCACATACAGGGAAATGCCAACGTAGGGAATAATAAAGATACGTTGCTGGCAGTCGTAACGCAACTCTTGCCATTTATTGGTTATCCGCGCACACTCAATGCCATAGCCTGTCTGAACGAAGTGATTCCGGAAAAATAATAAAGACATTGATGCATCCCGAAAGATAACGATTAAAATCTATCCGGGACTTGACAAACGCTTTTTAATGTTATATATTTGTAGTCCGGGAAAGTATGAAACGAATGATTACTAAATGAAAAACGAGACGGAATATGGATATGAAATGGATGGAAAATAGTATAATATTACAACGAACTTAGCTCATTCCCTTAGCTTATACTAGGGGATAAGGCAACAGATATAGCCCAAAGGCTGCGAACTTTATAGAGTTCGCAGCCTTTTTTGTAACCTATTATTGAATATATTTTTGCAAATTCAGATTTTAAAGTTTATAATAAACAGGGGGGACGTTTATAATAAACGGTCACAGTATTTATTAATAACGCTCTTTATGTTTATGTGGTAGGTTGTTATCTTTTTTGTATAACCTTTCTCTAAAGGGTAGAAACTTGTGTGGTTGTGGTAATAATAATTGATATGTTGACTGGGTAATTTAATTTTATAAAATATAGTTCCTCCACTATTCTTGTTATTGTTACTCTATGTTATCTATCAGCTTTGTTTTGAAATGCACCTTGAATACCTGTTTTTATCTGTCGGAAACTTTGCAGGACGAGATAATAAAACCTCATATTTGATGATCGATTCACTGTAAGATTTGTTATCTTTGCAAAGGTTTCATTTATAAAGAGAAGAAGTTATGGATATCATGGACCGTTTGAAAGGCCCCCGGCGCAATCTGCCTATCGGAATACAAAGTTTTGAGAGACTTCGTCGCGACGGCTATTTGTATGTTGACAAAACAGCATTTGTCTACGAACTTGCCTCAACGGGCAATCCATATTTCCTTAGCCGTCCGCGTCGTTTTGGCAAAAGTCTGCTGCTTTCTACGCTGGAAGCGTATTTCTGTGGAAAGAAAGAACTTTTTGAAGGACTTGCCATTGAACAGTTTGAAACAGAATGGAACGAACACGCTGTACTGCATCTTAGCCTGAATGCCGAAGACTACTCTGAAATAGAAGGATTGAGAAACGGACTCGAATTGCAACTTCGTAGTTGGGAAAAAAACTATGGAATCAGCGAGGAAGGCTTGAGTTATTCCGGTCGTTTCATGCAAGTTATCAAAGAGGCATACCGACAGACTGGTCGTGGTGTAGTTGTTCTTATTGACGAGTACGATAAACCGCTGCTCCGCTCTATGCATAACCCGGAATTACAAAGTAAGTTCCGCGAAATGCTCACAGCTTTCTACACTGTATTGAAGGATGCAGACCCCTGGTTGCGCTTCGTCTTTATCACCGGAGTGACCAAATTTGCTCAAATGGGTATATTCAGCACTCTCAACCAACTGATCGATATCAGCTTCGACCCGCAATACAATGCTCTTTGTGGTATGACCCGCCCGGAAATTGAAGCCAATTTCGTCCCGGAACTGGAACGGTTGGCAGAAAGGAACGGTTTGACAAAAGAAGACTGTATGGCATACCTTACTCGTATGTATGACGGATATCATTTCAACTATGTCCGTAAGGAAGGTATGTACAACCCGTTCAGCATACTGAATGTGCTTAGGAGCGGGATGTTTGAGAATTACTGGTTTGCCAGCGGAACACCCACTTTCCTTGCCGAAATGCTGAAGAAGACCCATTATGATTTGCGTGAACTGGACGGATTGGAAGTAACTGCCGCCTCTCTTACCGACGACCGTGCTGACGTAAACAACCCTGTGCCAATGATTTATCAAAGCGGCTATCTGACCATTAAAGGATATGATACAGAACTGCGTCTCTACAAGCTGGGTTACCCCAATGATGAAGTGAAGTATGGCTTTCTTAATTTTATCACTCCGTTTTATACCTCGTTGGATGAATCGAAAGCCCCCTTCTATATCGGACAGTTTGTAAAAGAACTAAGGGCAGGAGATGTTGAGGCTTTCCTCACCCGCCTTCGTGCGTTCTTTGCCGATTTTCCCTACGAACTGAATGATAAGACAGAGCGTCACTATCAAGTGGTATTCTATCTTGTTTTTAAACTACTGGGGCAGTTTATTAACGCCGAAGTGCAAAGTGCCCTGGGACGTGCTGACGCTGTGGTGAAAACAGCAAATGCTGTTTATGTCTTCGAATTTAAGCTAAACGGTACCGCAGAAGAAGCATTGGCACAGATTAATAATCGCGGCTATCTCATACCTTATACTACTAATGGTTGCCGTATAGTGAAAATAGGTGCAGAGTTCAGTAAGGAAGAACGCAATTTGAGTCGATGGTTAGTAGAGGAAGAAGGATAGTAGGGAATTGATAATAAAAGTATAGTATATAATTTCAACCCCAAAAAGTAACGCCCAAACGGTAAAACAGCATCCGTTTGAGCGTTTTTTTTTAGAAATCTTTTTGGAAGGATGAGGAAGGAAACGATAGCTTATATCTTCCATTACTCCGTTCCCTATGCGATATAGACGTTGATTTTAATGTTTCCTTTGACAACTCCCGGTCGATGTTCTATTTTTCATATTTTAGATTGCTCGAAAACACAATAGATGTTAATTGGATACCAGGCTTGCGAACTAATTTTTGATATGATATGTTGTTTAAAGTGAATAACGAATTAAAAAATGAACTAGAAAGTTAGACATGGACAAATAAAACATTTCTAATGATTTAGCAGATAAAACATTACATTTTAAAACTTATGATTATGAGAAAATCGATTATTTTATTAGCCTTGATATTGGGTGGCGTTACAGCAAATGCCCAATCAGTTGTAGAAGGTACAAAAGTAACAGACAATTGGTCTGTGGAAGTCAATGCGGGTGCAATCACTCCCCTTACTCACAGTGCTTTCTTTAAAAGTATGCGTCCTGCTTTTGGAGTGGGAGTTTCCAAGCAATTAACTCCTATCTTCGGTTTGGGATTCCAAGGAATGGGATACATTAATACTACTCCGAGTAAAACATCTTTCGATGCTTCCGATGTCAGCGTATTGGGTAAAGTCAACCTGATGAACCTGTTTGCAGGTTACAAAGGCGAACCCCGTTTGTTTGAAGTGGAAGCCGTTGCAGGAATGGGCTGGTTACATTATTATGTGAATGGTGATGGAGATCAGAACACTTGGTCTACCCGTTTGGGATTGAATTTCAACTTCAACTTGGGCGAAAGCAAAGCATGGACATTGGGTATCAAACCTGTCATTGTATATGATATGCAAGGCACTTACCCCGAAACAAAGAGTCGTTTCAATGCCAATAACGCAGGTTTCGAATTGACAGCCGGATTGACATATCACTTTAAGACAAGTAACGGAACACATCATTTTGCAAAAGTGAGAGTGTACAACCAAGCTGAAATTGACGGATTGAACTCTTCCATCAATGCGCTTCGTTCGGAAGTGAACAACAAAGACGGTCAGATCAGCAACGCCAACCAGCGCATCAACGGACTGCAAGAAGAACTTGAAGCCTGCCGTACAAAGGTTGTTCCGGTAGAGACAGTAGTGAAAACCGCCCGTGTACCTGAATCTATCATTACTTTCAGACAAGGTAAATCATCGGTTGACGCTTCCCAACTTCCTAACGTGGAACGTGTAGCTTCATACATGAAGAAATATGCTGACTCAAAAGTAGTTATTAAAGGATACGCTTCTCCGGAAGGTAGTGTGGAGGTCAACGCAAGAATCGCTGCTGCACGTGCAGAGGCTGTAAAAACTATCCTCGTTAATAAATACAAGATTAGTGCATCCCGCATCACTGCTGAAGGTCAGGGCGTAGGCGACATGTTTACCGAACCGGATTGGAACCGTGTAAGTATATGTACGATTGAAGATTAAACAAATAGATTACATAAATAGAATAATGAAGGCTGCCCAAAAGGCAGCCTTTGTTGTATGTACTGGTTTTATAGATAAGCGGCTTATTTTTGAATAAGCCTGAAAGATTAGTAAACAGATTTCTTTGTACATTACATAAAATAGCTATTTTTGCAAGTATTGTTCATGCGCGTTCTGTGTTGAGTGTGCAAATATCAACCATTAAAAACTGTATTATGAAGAGAGTATTCGTTTTTCAAGATTTTAAATCGCAGAAATTCTGGAGTATAGAGGTAGTCGGAACAGATGTTACTGTAAATTATGGTAAGCTGGGGACTGCCGGACAAACACAAGTGAAAAACTACGCAACTACTGAAGAAGCTGAAAAGGCTGCCAACAAACTGATTGCAGAGAAGACAAAGAAAGGTTATGTGGAAACTGCCGAAGAAACGGCACGTGAAATGAAAGTGGAAGCTAAGAAATATACATTGAGCTATGATGAGTATGAAAACGATGTGAAGCTTTTGGATAAGATATTGAAAGACAAGCATCTCTCTGAATATAAGCAAATAACGATTGGCTGTTGGGATTATGAAGGTGATGACTGTTCGGCTTTATTACAGGGCCTCATTGAAAATAAGGACAAGTTTGCGCAGATAGAAGGCCTGTTCTGGGGTGATATTGAACAGGAAGAACAGGAGATTTCATGGATTGAACAAGCCGACCTTAGTCCGCTGCTCGATAGTATGCCTAAATTGAAGGATCTGAAAATAAAAGGAACAAACAATCTGCGCTTGGGAAGAACTTCACGTCCGGAGTTGCGGTCGCTGGAAATAATCAGTGGTGGTATGCCTACTGAAGTGGTAGAGGACATTCTTGCTTCTGACTTTCCCAATCTGGAAAAACTGATTCTATATGTTGGTGTGGAAGATTACGGATTTGAAGGTGATATTGAGATCTTCCGTCCGCTTTTCTCCAAAGAGCGTTTCCCGAAGCTGACCTATCTGGGGCTTGTTAACTCTGAAGAACAGGACAGCATTGTAGAAATGTTCCTGGAATCGGATATTCTTCCTCAACTTGAAACCATGGATATTTCGGCTGGTACTCTGAAAGATGAAGGTGCACAGTTGTTACTGGATAATATGGATAAAATCGCTCACTTGAAGTTTATCAATATGCGCTATAATTATTTGAGCAAGGACATGAAGAAACAGTTGCAGAACCTTCCTATGAAAATAGACATTGCCGAAACCGAAGAGGCGGATGAATATGATGGTGAATTGTGGTATTACCCGATGATTACAGAATAGGAGATGCAGATAATCGTTGTCAGCAACTCTTTATCCAAACGTATAGAATATTTTGTTGAAGCAGGTAAGCACTTGCAGACAGAAGTTTGTTTTATGACTTATGAGGAACTTTTTAGCTGCTTGCCGCTATTGCGGCAGGCAGTTATCAAACTGGAACCTTGTGTAAGTGATGAAACTGATTTCCTGAAATATGCGCTGTTGAATCAGGCATATAAGGAGACATTGCAACGTTTGAGCGAGATGAGCCTGCCTGATGATGTGTGCTTTTTAAATACTCCTGATGCTTTGTTGCGTGCTCTTGATAAAAAGGAAACAAAAGAAGTCCTGATGGACAAAGGTCTGAAAGTGACTCCGATGTTACCGTCTCCACAATCCTTCGATGAGTTACGGCAGCTTCTTGCCGATTGCGGTAGAGGATGCTTTTTGAAACCCCGTTATGGTTCGGGTGCGGGAGGCATTATGGCGATTCGTTATCAGCCCAACCGGAATAAGTGGGTAGTCTATACTACGCTGCGGCAAGTGGACGGAGTGATTCATAATACCAAACGAATCAATCGTTTGAGCGTGGAAAAAGAGATCATCCCGTTGGCAGAAGCTGTGATACAAACAGAAGCGATCCTCGAAGAATGGATTCCTAAAGCACAATTGCAAGGAGAAAATTACGACCTTCGGGTAGTGTGCCGGGAGTCTGAAATAGATTATATCGTTGTGAGATGCAGCAAAGGAAGCATAACGAATCTACACCTGAACAACAAGGCGCATTGGTGGAATGAATTGTCTCTATCCGAAGAGGTGCGGCAACAAATCTATTTTCAATGTCAGGAAGCTGTGCAATCCTTGGATTTGCAGTATGCAGGAGTAGATGTATTGATAGAACGAGGGACGGATATTCCTTATATAATAGAAGTCAACGGACAAGGAGACCATGTTTATCAGGATATGTTTGCTCATAATTCTATTTATACTCAACAAATAAAAAACATAAAAAAGAAATATAACCATGCAAATAGATGAACTGCCGGCTGGCGAACAGACCCGTCATCCGGATCTGGATATGAATCAGGTGGTGGGTACTCATGATATATTGATGCTTTGCTTTGACACCTTGCGGTATGATGTCAGCAAAGAGGAAGAAGCGGCCGGAAGAACGCCTGTACTGAACAGCCATGGAGGAGAATGGGAGAAAAGACATGCTCCGGGAAATTTCACTTACCCGTCTCATTTTGCCATCTTTGCCGGATTTCTGCCTTCTCCGGCAGAACCTCATTCACTGCGTAGTCGTAACTGGTTGTTTTTCCCCGTGCAAGCGGGTACAGGACGTATTCCGCCCAAAGGAAGTTATCCATTTACAGAAGCGACTTTTGTGCAGAGTCTTGCCCATACAGGCTATGAAACGATTTGTATAGGTGGTGTAAACTTCTTTAGCAAGCGTAATGAGCTGGGGCGTGTATTCCCCGGTTACTTTACTAAAAGTTATTGGCTGCCTACCTTTGGATGCACAGCGCCCGATAGTACTGAAAAACAGATTGATTTTGCATTGAAAAAACTAGAAAATTATCCGGACGACAAACGGATCTTTATGTATATCAATTTTTCTGCTATCCATTATCCGAACTGTCATTATGTGGAGGGTAAAATGAAAGATGATAAAGAATCACATGCGGCTGCCCTGCAATATATTGACAGTCAGTTACCTTGTTTGTTTCAGGCTTTTCAGAAACGGAGCAATACGCTGGTGATTGCCTTTTCCGATCATGGCACTTGTTATGGTGAAGATGGGTATGAATACCATTGCATATCTCACGAAACGGTTTATACAGTCCCTTACAAACACTTTATTTTAACGAAACAATGAATCAACCGCTACCACGATATGTAGACTATATGTATAGCTATCCACATAAAACTGCCTATCGTCCTTTTCCATCTCCGGTTTCGCTGCTTCCTTACCTGGAACAGGTGGAAGGGCAGAAGGCATCACTCTATTTTCATATTCCTTTTTGTAGTCATAAATGTGGATATTGTAACCTGTTTTCTCTACAAACCAATCGTGCGGATTATATCGCAACTTATTTGGAAACCCTTCATAAGCAGGCACAACAATTGTCACCTCTCACCACCGGACTGATCTTTGACAGTTTCGCCATTGGAGGAGGTACACCGTTGCTTCTCACCGTTTCCCAACTGGAATACTTATTGGAGACGGCTGCCCTGTTCGGAGTGCATCCCTCACATGCTTTTACTTCCATAGAAACATCACCGGAGTATGCTGATCCTGCCCGTTTGACATGGTTGAAACAAGCCGGAGTGGCTCGTATAAGTATCGGTATACAAAGTTTTCTCAACGAAGAGTTAACCGCTTTGAAAAGACGTCCCCGGCAAGACACGATCAATCAGGCGTTGGAAACTATCCGGAAGATGGAATTTCCTTTTTTTAATATCGACTTGATTTACGGAATCAAAGGACAAACGGTGGATAGTTTTCTCTATTCGTTGGAGCAAGCTCTTCTGTTTCAGCCTAACGAACTCTTTATTTATCCGTTATATGTGCGACAGGGAACAGCTATCACGGAGCGGGAACCTGATGATGTCTGTTTCCGGATGTATTGTGCCGCCCGTGATCTGTTGAAAGACAGAGGCCTTCTACAAACTTCGATGCGGCGTTTTATTCATCATCCGTCTACTGATGCGGAAATTTCCTGTGGAGATGAAGTGATGCTTTCGTGTGGTTCCGGTGGACGTAGTTACTTGGGTCATTTGCATTATGCCACCCGGTATACTGTTTCTCAACACTGCATTGCCGGAGAGATAGATGACTATATGGGCACTGCTGATTTTACAGTAGCTCGCAATGGATTTATTCTCTCTCAAGAAGAACGGAGGCAACGTTTCATCATTAAAAATCTGATGTATTATATGGGGCTTGATAAAGCCGAATATGAGCGTCGTTTTGGCGAATCACCGGATGATATTCCATTATTCCGGCAACTGGCAGAACGGCAATGGATAGAAAGTACAGATGACCGCATTTGTCTTACTTCCGAAGGAATAGGATATTCTGATTATATTGGTCAGTTGTTCATTACTCCTGAAATAAGAGGGCTGATGGAAACTTATTCTTATTGAACGAAATGGAAATGAAAAACGAGGGGGATTTACTTTCCATCAAGCGTATCTATTATCGCGGTAAATTGAATAGCTGCAATTATACCTGCTCTTATTGTCCTTTCGGCAAAAAGTCACATCTGACAGCTACTACGCAGGATGAACAGGCGTGGAACCGTTTTATTACGGCTATTGAACAATGGCAGGGAGGACCGTTGCAGTTATTTATTATTCCTTACGGTGAAGCATTGATACATCGTTATTATCGGAAAGGGATCATTCATTTAGCGGCGTTGCCACAAGTGGCCGGAATTTCCTGTCAGACTAATCTTTCTTTCTCTGCCGATGAATGGCTGGACGAATTTTCGGCTACACCGACATTGATAAGTAAGATAAAGATTTGGGCCAGCTTTCATCCGGAAATGACTTCAGTAGAAAGCTTTGTCCGGCGACTTCATACCCTTTATAATGCAGGAATACAGGTCTGTGCCGGAGCCGTAGGCAATCCGATGGCAAAAAGTGTACTTAGCGATTTGCGAAATGCTCTTTTGCCGGATATTTACTTGTTTATTAATGCTATGCAAGGTTTGAAGTCTCCGTTGAGCGTAGAAGATATTCGTTTCTTTACGCAACTGGATAACCTTTTTGAGTATGATTTAAAAAACGCTTCAGCTCAATGGGATATCTGTTCGGGAGGGAGAAGTAGTTGTTTTATTGATTGGAAAGGAGATATCTTTGGCTGTCCCAGAAGTCAGGTGAAGATAGGAAATCTTTATCAGAATCAGATCTTGGACCCCTTGCTTCCTTGTCGGCGGAAGGTCTGTGACTGTTACATTGCTTTCAGTAATTTGACTAATCATCCTTTGCATCGAATAATGAGAGCAGGTGCATTTTGGCGGATCCCGGATAAGCCTTTCATTACTTCCGTGTTTTTTGATGTGGATGGAACACTTACCGATGCCCAGGGAAGGGTTTCGGAAAGTTATGCCCATGCTTTGCGGTACATAGCGCAATTTGTTCCCTTATATCTTGCTACTTCTTTATCTATGCAACAGGCGCGGAGAAAGTTAGGCAAGGCTCTTTTCAGCCTGTTTGAAGGAGGGGTGTTTGCTGATGGTGGATTACTGGTATATGCCGGGCAGAACCGGTGTATGCCAGTTGAATTACTACTGGACATAAACGAAGAATCCGCAAAGATAACGGCGCATAGCTATGAAGGTCAAGTCTATAAATACAGCATGCTGGTTTATGATAAGGAAGAGAGAATAAATATTCTTTCTCGCTTAAAAGAGAAACCTTATCAGGTGTTTTATAAACCACCTCTTATTACGGTTATCCATAAGGACGTTGACAAACGGAAAGGAGTGCTTCATATATGCAAGGCTTTAGCTTTTCCCCTTGACCAAGTATTGGTTGTCGGAAATTCACTGAAGGATTGGGAGATGATGTCAGTAGTATCTCATTCTTGTGCAGTGATGAACGCCGAACCACTTTTAAAAGAACGTGCCCGCTATACGCTGAATCCGGACCGATTGGCTGCTTTCTTCCGCTTCCGGGAGTAGAAAAGCGGCTGCAATAAAAGCTTCACATTGATACCTGATTGTACCATTCAAAAATAAAAATCAGTTATAATTTGGTAGTTATAAAAAC
This sequence comes from Bacteroides sp. AM37-9, assembly GCF_003603455.1. Lineage (NCBI taxonomy): Bacteria > Pseudomonadati > Bacteroidota > Bacteroidia > Bacteroidales > Bacteroidaceae > Bacteroides > Bacteroides sp. AM37-9. The sequence continues at coordinate 48,075 of NZ_QTNF01000012.1, forward strand.
AAAGCCCATATTTGCAGCCCGAAAATAGGGACAGGCATAAAAATCCTCATCGGAGGGTGCTATAATAGATAATTATAGTGCTGGATAAGATGAATGGTGTAAATCATTCGCTTGTCCGGCACTATTTTTTATTGTAATAATTTAAGATAAGAGGTAAAGTAGCGGAGAAACTATGAAAGAGTTAAATTTGACACAAGGAAGTGTTCCGAAGGTATTGCTGCAATTTGCAGTGCCTTTTCTTATTGCCAATGTGCTTCAGGCACTTTATGGTGGAGCCGACTTGTTTGTTGTGGGGCAATATGATGATTCGGCAAGTGTGGCGGCTGTGGCTATCGGCAGTCAGGTGATGCAGACGATTACGGGTATTATTCTTGGCATTACGACAGGCACAACCGTATTGATTGCTATCGCCATCGGAGCAAAAGATGATCGGAAAGTAGCTTTTACAATCGGTTCTTCCGTGTGGCTATTTTCAATCGTAGGAGTCTTGCTGACCTTGGTCATGGTGGCATTTCATGGGCAGATAACCGAACTGATGCACACGCCTGCGGAAGCGATGGCTGATACTAAAAACTATATTCTGGTATGTTCGGCTGGTATTCTGTTCATAATAGGATATAACGTTGTATGTGGTATCCTGCGTGGATTGGGTGATTCAAAGACACCGCTTTATTTTGTAGGCTTGGCATGTATAATCAATATAGTGCTCGATTTTATACTGGTCGGCTATTTCCATTGGGGAGCTACAGGAGCGGCTATTGCTACTGTAACCGCGCAAGGCGTTAGCTTTGGAATAGCGCTTTGGTTCTTATACCGGCATGGATTCCACTTTGATTTCTCACGGAAGGATATCCGTTTGAACCGGAATCTGTCTAAAAAGATCATGGTATTGGGAGCGCCTATTGCTTTGCAAGATGCTTTAATCAATGTTTCATTTCTGATAATCACTGTCATTGTGAATCAGATGGGAGTCATTGCGTCTGCTTCTTTAGGTGTTGTTGAGAAAATCATAGTGTTTGCCATGCTGCCTCCGATGGCTATATCATCGGCTGTGGCAACCATGACTGCACAAAATTACGGGGCGGGACTTATCAAGAGAATGAATAAATGTCTTGCTTCCGGAATAGGGATTGCTCTTGTTTTCGGTGTGTCGGTTTGCGTGTATTCGCAATTCCTGCCGGAGACGCTTACCGCTTTCTTTACGAAAGATGCCGCTGTGGTGGCAATGGCAGCAGAGTACCTGCGGGGATATAGCATCGACTGTATCGTAGTCAGTTTTGTGTTCTGCATCAATTCTTATTTCAGCGGACAAGGGAACTCGTTATTCCCGATGATTCACAGTCTGATAGCTACTTTCCTGTTCCGTATACCATTGTCATACTGGTTCAGTCAGATGGATAGCTCGTCGCTGTTTATCATGGGATTTGCTCCACCCATTTCAACGGTGGTTTCATTATTGATTTGTATCTGGTATTTGCGATATACGCAAAGGAAATTATACTTGAGAGGCACATTGATGCCTGCTATGTCGAATTAGGTGTTTTTAAGTGACATATATTAACTAAAATCTATTTTGTATGGAAGCTTATTTGAAGAAACTCTGTTTTGAGTATCAGGTTGATGAAAAAGAAGTGAAAGAGCTGTTGGCTCGTATGGAAATGGTGTATCTGGATAAAGGAGAAACGATTGCATCTGCCACAATGCCCGAGCAGAGCTTGTATATTATTGTTTCCGGCATTCTGCATACATACACGACCCATGAAGGAGAGGACAGAACCATCCGGTTTTTATCTGAAGGGGATGCTGTATTGTGCTATAACTCCAGTCAGTATGCTGTAAAGGCGCTGACGAAATGTGCTGCTTATTACATCAGCGAAGAGGAGATTGAAGAGTTGTGCGCAACATCTATTTCGTTTGCCAACTTGGTTCGTCAACTGATGGAATATCAGTTCTATTTTAAAGAAGAAGAGAATATGAACGTTCGTAAACTGACGGTAAGAGAGAGGTATCTTTCTTTATTGGCAGAAATCCCAGATATTCTGTACAGGGTACCTTTGAAGTATATTACTCATTATCTGGGTGCCGATGTAACCAGTTTGGGATATATGGCTGGAAGTTCTAAATAGGAAATATAACCTGGACATCTATTTTTCTATGTATTCCTTATCAGATGGTTCATTGACTATTCAAAATTGAGTTTGAAAAGTCTTTGGATTATTTGGTAAGGAATATTATTTTTGTATTCCAAATGAAAAACTCAATACCTCGATATACTTTTTATAAGAATAAGTATGGAAGCGAACTTTTGGTCGATGTGGTAGAACTGAAATATGTGAAGAAGTTCTTGGCTGAAAGTGCTATTCACACGTTGAATTATTATGATGTTACTTTTATAACAGAAGGTAAAGGGACGTTTTCTGTCGATAACCAAACCTATGAAGTAACCCCATGTGACGTTCTATTCTCTAAACCGGGAGAAATCCGGAACTGGGATACGCGTCATATCATCAATGGTTATGCGCTGATTTTCGAGGAAGAGTTCTTGTCTTCCCTCTTTAAAGATTCTTTGTTTGTACAGCATCTTTCGTTTTTTCAGCTGGAAAGCTTTTCATCAAGACTGCATTTGCCAGATGAGCTTTATGCCCGTATACTCCAAATTTTGCATCATATAAAGATGGAGATCGACTCGTATCAGCAAAACGATGTGCATGTATTGAGAGCGTTGCTTTATGAAGTCCTGATGTTATTGGACCGGGCTTATCTTAAAATGACTTCGATAGAGGAGGGCAGGAGCAGAGAAGCGTCTAATAATCATGTAAGTAAATTCATGAATTTGGTAAATATCCATTCGAAAGAGCAACACTCGGTTCAGTATTATGCGGATAAACTCTGCATTACTTCAAACTATTTGAATGAGATGGTAACCTCGACAATGGGGTTCAGCGCCAAACAATATATTCAGAATAAAGTGATGGATGAGGCTAAAAGACTGCTCGTTTATACAAACGTCCCTATATCGGATATTGCTTTTGAACTCTGCTTTTCAACGGTCTCCTATTTTATTCGCAGCTTCCGGCAACATACGGGAGAAACTCCATTACTTTATCGGAAAACACATAAACCGTAAAAAGTACTATTTTCCCCTTTCTTTTTATTACGCCGTTCCTCTTCTATTTCTCTACTTTCGCATCAGATAATAACTAACAATAAAAAATGAAATGATGAGAGACGCAGAAAAAACAGTAGGGAACATGATTGATAAGTTGAAAACAGCTTTTATCGGTTCTATAGACAGGGAGGGATTTCCTAATATCAAGGCAATGTTGCAGCCAAGAAAAAGGGAAGGGATAAAAACGATTTATCTGACAACGAATACTTCATCCATGCGTGTGGCGCAATACCGGGAAAACAATCATGCGTGTATTTACTTTTGTGATACAAGATTTTTTAGAGGTGCGATGCTGCGGGGTACAATGGAAGTATTGACAGACAGTGCCAGCAAAGAAATGATTTGGCAGGAGGGTGATACCATGTATTACCCGGAAGGAGTGACAGAACCCGACTATTGTGTATTGAAATTTACGGCAACTTCCGGTAGGTTTTATAGTAATTTCAAATCGGAGAGCTTTATCGTAGAATAAAACTCATAGTATATAAGAGATACTAAGAGACAGCGCTTTTATAGTCTCAATGTGCTATTTTTAAGATTGTATAAAAGAATAGCAACTTTAAAAACAATGAACCAGTGAATAAACGGCATAAAATAGTGCAATAATATGCGGAAATACAGGTCTATTTCGCATAAAACTACATACGGAATGCATCTTTTCTTGTTGGCAAAGCGTTCGTTCCTCGGTGAGGAGCGGGGTGTTCCTCGGTGTGCGTCGCTAGCTTCCTCACCGAGGAACTTGTTTGTCATCGGTGAGGAAGCTGAAACTGGTCTTTTTGAGGGTGGTTTTTCTCTAGTTTGGCATAACTGTTAGAAAGGATAGGAATAATAAAAAGAACGGTTATCTTAATATTTTATGTTGAATGGTGAATGAATAATGGAAAATAGCTGCTATTTGGATGATATATGTCCCAAATGATAATAATAAAGAACTTTCTCCCGACAGATGCCGGGCTTTTTTCTATTTTTCTTAAATCGTTATGCTATTGTCTCTCTTTCTGATTGCTTAAATATTCCTTTTTTAAGAATGGTCATTCTTTCATTCATTTTATGCTCCCGGACAGAATCCGTTTTTATAAAACAGATAACTTTCCTCTATCGCATCGGCAGTATCAGCTTCTAATGCATATAATATTTCTTTGCAAAATTCCAATTGCCCGGTTCCGTTGGCAGTTACAATATTCTCGTCTCTTACAGCTTGTTCATTGATATAGTTCGAATCGCCTGTATATTTATCCCCAGCATACTGTTTTAGATAATTGAGCGTATTGCTGGTATGCTTTACCTCATTAAGGAAACCGTGCATACCCAGAAAAACAGAAGCATTACATATTCCGGCAACTAATTTCTTTTCTTTAATAGCTTTTTCTACAAGTGGGACTATTAATTCAGCTTCAGGTGAGAACCAGTTCATACCGCCAATTAACACCAGCCCCGCATAATCTTCCGCCATATCTTTTAGCCCATAATCAGGCAGCACTCTGAATCCGCCTATTGAACTTACAGGTTCTTGGGTTATTGATAGGGTTTTCACTTTATAACTAATAGGATTTCCGGGCTTGACTCCCTGATTCAAACAGGTAGCTATATATGCGCCTTCCCAGTCGGCGAACCCTTCTAAAATTACAAATATTACTTCTTTCATATATCGTTCTAATTTTTAGTGAGTACAAAGGTGTGATATTTAATTGACTTTTGTAGTAGTAATTGTGGTAAAATCTCGAATAATACATTTAAAATATGATTATTCAATTTACAATAGGAAACTTTTTATCATTCAAAGAGCAATGATGAAGGGCGTGAAGTAAAAACTATAACTTTTTCATTCAGGAAAAATGAATTGGAAGGTACAATACCTTATGGGGGAGTGCGATACGCTCGGAAAAGAAATGACTCAATTAACGGAAGATAAATTTTTTGTTGTCAATACACAAACAGGTAAACTTGTCGTCGCAGGTTATTATGATACAAACAATAATAACAAGTATGACAAAACAGATAAGGATGAAATCTTAATCTATGATTTGAAAACCTTGAAGTTAGCTTCGAGAATATGACTTCCGGCTAGATAGCCAACTGTGTACAAAGTAGAAAAGTGAAATAAAAAAGCTCTGTAATCATTGAATTACAGAGCTTTTTCTTTGTTTCGCTTTCTTAAGAAGCGGTGCGTACGGGACTAACACATTTTACTATTATACTGATAATCAGCAAAATACTTGTTAAAAATATATTAATGGTATCATATTTATATCATCTCCGCTTATTTTCTTCTATAATTTTATGCAAAGCTTCTATTTGCATCATTGCACCCTCATAAGCCGCTTTATAATTGACATTCGCATCAATATCCGTCTCAATCATATTCCCTTTGCCAGTACAAAGCCACTTCACATTCAATTCCGGGAACTTATCCACAATACGAGCTATTATATCAGTTCCAATAGCCCCCTTCCCGTTCCTTATGGAATTATAAATGTATCTATTTGATAATTCACAATAAGCCTCAAACGAGTTCTCACCTTTGACAACTCCCTTATCACGTGCATACCTTGCAAATTTTCGTAATCTGTCAATAGCCCTTTCTTCCATATCAAATAATCTTTTGACTTATTATGCGTAATGCTTGCCACATCCCCCTTATTTCTCTTCTCTCGACATCTAACTGGCCATGCTTGGGGTTATCAGCCTTTAAAGTCAGCACATTATCCAAGAAAAGACTGTTTTTCAATATCCGCTTGACTGAAAGTGTTTTCCCATACACAATACTCACAACTCCTGACGCGCTTTCCCACAAACCTTCTTCTATTTTGCGAGCAAGAATTTTAGCTCCGTCCGGTATAGTTGGCTCCATGCTGTCACCACGTACCTGAAAGACCATATAAGAATCATCAAGCACTTCACCTTCTTCCGGCATGACACCATAAGAATCAATTTCATAAGCTGTGTTATATAAGCTTTCGACAAATGAAGCCGCAGCATCTATCGGAACATATTTTACTTTTACAAGAATATCTTGAAGATAAGGAGCTACTTTACTAATCGTAGAGTCTGATTGCATTCTCGCATTTTTCAGAGCATCCCTAATATCCTTCTCCGAAGGTTCTATCTGTCCTGATGGAGTCTTTGCAAACAAACCTTCTCCAGTATATAGCCATGCTCTGCTCACATCATACTTCTCACAAAAAGCATCAATTGTTTTTTTACTTGGTAACTGAATCCCTTTTTTTATACTGGTAAGAGTTGATTCACTGGATATAATATTGTCTTTCTTCAATTTATACCCACTCAAACCACAATATGAAATTGCTTGCAAAAACCTTTTTGAGAGATCACTCAATTTTTTATCGTCAACTTCTTGCATACTTCGTAAATTAAGTAGTATATTTGCATCCGTAATAGTAGCAGTATTACCACATAAATTGATTAAACATCCTATTTGGAGTTTATATATAGAAATCCGTAAATAGCTGCTACCTATTTGCGGATTTTCTTTTTCTCCACATTGTGTAATCGGCGGTAGGCCGCATAGCGGAGAGACAGAGGGTTACACTCTTACAACTCAATACTGCGAAGGGCGTGCGATATTGAGAGGCAAACGAAACCGGGATGCCTGCACAGCTACAAGTAAGCGAAAAATCCGGGAAGTCGGGTAACTTGTTAATGCCCGGCCAGCTAAGAACGGCGTACTTATACGAACGAGACATTTCTTATGCTGCATATAGCAAAAACGGGAAACCGTCTAAGGGCTAACTATGCAGCAATCCAGCACCTTACCGAATGAGATCGTCTTTTACTTCTTCAATTATTACAATACTAATAGAACGACATTACTTTTTTTTCAGAAAGCTTTCTTTTTACGCAAGCCTCACTTGTATAACATTTTATAAACCAGCAACTTACATTAAAATATGTTTTATAACATACGAAATACTACAAATTTTATGAAGTATTTTATTGTACTTCTGAAAATATGAAGTATATTTGCAACGTCAAACAAACAAAGAGTGTAAGTTTGAACAACAAGAAAGCTGGCGACTTCAAAAGCCACTTACTACATATCTCATTGGCAAATGTAGTTGTTAGCTTTCTTTTATGCAAATTTTTTGTGGAAAATTTAAGTATAAAATAGAAAATAATATGAAAGTAACAAAGAAAGATATTCTAAGCATTAAAGCTGGTTCTTCCAAAGTGATGCAGCTGGATTCTTACAAGGATTGCGTCAATGCAAGAAGCTACGCCTATCAATTAGCTTTTACTGATCCCCGTGAAGACGTTGAAAGATATTCAATATCCATCGACAAAGATAAAAATCAGATAACCATCGAAGCGATAAAGAAATGAACCGTTCAGATGCCAGAATGATTGCAGAAGAACTGCACAAGTTTATTCGCAATGATGTGAGAAAGGCTGTAACAGAAATGGCGACTGCTGAAACCGAAGAGTATTTGAATGCCAAACAAGCTGCTGTATTTCTCGGATGGAAGTTGCAAACCTTATACAATCGAATACATGATATTCCTCACACCAAAAATGGCAAGAGTCTCATTTTTACCAAATCAGCTTTGAGAAAATTCATGGAAAGAAAATAATCCCGGACGGATTTGGCCGTCTTTCCGGGAACTAACAAAACGTTCTTTGACATATTGTATAGTCTGAACAAATAAAGACTTAAAACAAGGTTTACTGCTTATCTAAAGGGCGAAATAGACCGACAAAGTAGCCAAAGCGGATTAGTGAAAAGAGTGTGAATACAGACTGCCAATAAGAAGATGCAGCACACGAATCACTAAGTTATCAAAAACAACTTATATTATGACAAAGTAAACGTAGGGCGTTTATAAATACATTCTTAACTGAATAGATACTTTAAATGATATATATACCCGTGCTTCGCAAGAAGCGGTCACCGCTAAAAAGCTACGGCCAACAATCCATCGGAACGCGGACGGGAACACATTTTAAATGCTAAAAGTATGAAAGGAATTACAGAAATGACCGAGCAAGAGATTCTTGCGTTAACGGAGGAAGATGTACAGAAATTGATTAAACTCCGCATGATGGAGGAAGGTATCAAAATTATGGATAAGCCGGAGGTTCCCGAATTGTTTGAGATTGAACCTGCTGATTTGAAAGTGTTCACGATCCCATTCTTTGAAGGTTACGCTTTTACAGACATGGAAGAAGCGAATGCGGTAGCAGAAGCATTACGTAATGCGAAAACCCTTCGCAAAGTTGAATACGATTGGAACAAACTCGGAAGCGACTACAAATATCTCGTCAAGAAAGATAAATACAATTACTCTATCAAGCCAGACTTTGAGGTTAACTGTGGCTTTGTGTATTCAAGTGAACTATACGAAAAGATTTCAAACTTTGCCGCACAGAACAAGGTTATGAAAGAACAAGCAGCGAAAGACCAAAAAGAATATGACGAAAAGATGCAAGAAGCGTCCGGTATTATCTCGGAAATAAGCGGACGGGTTAAAGAGGTCAAAGTTAAGTATGAGCGATTGAATAGGCTTACTTACAAATTCGCTACTGACTATTATCCCCTTTCCGATCACAATGAGGATATGGCAATGAAGTTTATGGCTAAAGCCTATTCTTTTACAGATAAAGAAAAAGAATACATATTACAGAATTACAAAGAATTACTATCCACAAGTGATGAATAAGTTTTTTAGTTAGTTATTGGCTCCTTGCTTGCGAAAGTAGGGAGTTTTTTGTAAAACTCCAAATTCATTATATGAGTAATATAGAAGATACAATTTACAATCTGCCAAATGAAGAATACCACCGTGGAGAAAGATTCAAAGATTTCCTAAGTAGTACGCAGATTAAAGATTATATGGTGTCCCCAAAGTTTGCCCGATACAAGGCATTGCACCCTGAAATGTTCGAGATCAGTATTGAAGCTTCTGAAAAAGGCTCGCTGTACCATGATGCAATGGAAAGTCTTGTTAATACTGGAACACTTGACAAATGGAGAAACAATCTTCTTGTATTTGAGCCACCTATAAATCCTAAAACCGGCTGTCCGTATGGACGAGACACCCAAAAATATCAGATTGCACTAATAGAGGCCAAAGAATCAAATCCCGGTAAAACATTGACAAGCACAACCGATATACAATTGGTTGAAACAATGGTTTATGAGCTTCTTAATAATTGCCGGGACACCTCCAAACAGATTAGGCAGATATTAAAATGGGGAAAAGCCGAAGTTAGCCATTTCGTTGAATACGAAGGATGCAAGTTCAAATATCGCCCTGATGTGGAAACGGCCAAAAAAATTGTTGACTGGAAAACATTGGCGGTTGATGATCTTCATGAAGAAACAGTTAACCGGACTATCGCCAAATTTCATTACGGTATTTCGGCAGCCTTCTACCAGTTTTTTGAACATGAACGTACTGGAGTATGGAAGGAGTTCTACTGGGTTATGCAACAAAAGACAGCTCCCTATGACGCAGTATTTGTCAGTGCAGCTAACTGGGCTTTCCATTTGGAAGACGGAATTGTGAAAATGGGGGCAAGCGCATTGGCATTCAAGAAATTGTTAGACCAGCATGTTTACTGTACACAAAACAATGATTTTGACGGTGCACAGATATTTATTCAGCCAGGATTCAAAGGACGAAGAATAATGGTGCCGGACACACCTGCATTTGAAAAGAACAAGATGTTTAACTTTTATAATAATCAAGAACAATGAGTAAAACAGAGAATCAATCCCCCCAACAAGGGAACTTGGGAATGGAACAACACAATGCTCCTTCACCAACAAAAACAGAACCGGTCTCCCCAACACCTTCCACACCACAACCGCCCGTTCCTTCTGCCCCACCAGCCTTTCCAGTACAACTGAAAGGATTGGAAAGCTGTTTTATCTCCCCTAAAAAGGCATTTATAGCAGCTGGTGGCACAGAACAGCAATTTGCCCGTGAAGTCAATTTCGCTATGCAGGCAATGTTGAATAATCCTTATTTGATTGACTGTGCCCGGCAATATCCCGATCATCTTGTCGAAGCAATCAAAAACGTTTCTCTTACCGGTCTGACGCTCAATCCTGAACTAAGGTTGGGGTATCTTGTACCGTACAAAGGCAAAGTGAAGTTCCAAGCTTCATACATGGGTAAAGTTGATATTTTGATCCGCACCGGTGTTGTAAAAGATATTTATTCTGATTTGGTTTATGCTAATGACGAGTTCAGCATGACAAAAGGTACCGGTGGCACTATCATCCACAAACCCAATGTATTCGGAGAACGTGGTGATCTTCTTGGAGGCTACTATTTTGCAGTCTTGACTTCCGGTGTTGTAAAATTCGATGCAATGCCCAAAGCACGTATTGAAGAAATAAAAAGTCGTAGTGAGGCTGTCAAGAAAGGCAAGCAATCCCCGTGGGACACAGACTTTGAAGAAATGGCTCGAAAAACAATCGTGAACTGGGCTTTCAAATTCCTGCCCAAAACCGGCATTTCAGATTCCATGATTAAAGTTCTTGAAACAGAGAGCCAGTTGGATGATGAAATGTTTGAAGACTGGAAAAAGGCACAAGGTCAGAAACCGGACGATTTTGAGGAAGACGATACTCCATACGCAGAAGAAGTCAAGTAATGGATTCATGTGAAAAAATTAGTAACAGTATCACAGCGGCTAAAGAACTGATCGAAAATGAAACACGTTCTTTGGCTGCTTTACATAAAGCAAAACAGCTTGAAAAAGAGCTTCATAAATCCGGCAAGTTGTTTCGTATTCCTACAATGAACGGAATTATAGAAACAACCTGCCCGGAAAAATACATAGAATACAATAACCAGTTTAAAATCAAATTAAAATGAGAACAGTAACAGTTGAAGTGCCCGAAGGACACATGGTAAAAATCGTGAAAGAAGAAAGTATGCAACCTACTCAAAAAGTTACGGGGGGGGGTAAATTTGAATTTGAGGGTGAGACATTCATCCCCGGTGACGTAATTATCAATCCGAATCGCGGAGGGGGCAGCATGATGATTCTCTCTGAAATTAGAGAAGAAAGGCCACTCTCTTTTTTACCGGCAATTAAAGTACCTTTCGGCCTTGTCGCCTATGTTCCTTCCAATGATGAAGGTGACAGAGTTTTTGTAAGACTCACACCCGAAGCTGGTATCGGAGGCATGAAGGGATTCCGTAAAGCTACGGAAGAGGAAAAGGCAAAGATGCTTGCCGCCATGAAGGAAGAAAAACATTACTCCTTCAATTTTGAGAAGTTACAGCCTGAATATATCCCGACTGTCGGCGATGTTGTTATTGTATGGGATGATAATAGCAAAGAAAATGCGGTAGTCGGTGTTATGAATGAAATGGATAAAACAGTCAGGCCATACAAGATAAATGATGGTACTTGGTATGGGAACTGCGACAAGTTCGTTTCAGAAGAACAATATAAAAATTTGATTGATGGGAAAGAGTAAATCTAAATCGGGGGGGGCGAGAAATTACACTCCCCTTCTCACAGCTCGCCCAAAGGGAATGAGCTACCAAGAATATCGTGAACGCAGAGCCTATCAGAACGCATGGTTGAAAGAGCGACTGAAAGGCTTTATTTGTTATGTATCGTCTGAACTGGTTGTATATGACAAAATAACGGGATTACCCCGATTATTCAATCATCGTACAGATGATATACACAAAGCAAACATAAGGACTAACCCACAGCCATTTGTCGGTTCTGCCCGATATGGCTTAAAACCTTTATGATATGGATAAAGAACTATTTAAAGATAAGAATCCATTGCTTCGCAGACAAATGTTGGAAGACAATTGCGCAGCAGTTGAAAGAATTACCTATACTTCTCCTTTCAGCGAGGAAGAAATGGGTGAACGGAAAACGGAGTTGGCAAATATTGACCTTGACATGGCCGCACTGGAAGAAGAAAAGAAAGCTTTCATGCAAGCATACAAGGACAAACTGAAACCTAAAAAGGAACGTAAAAAAACGTTGCTTACCGATATAAAACGTGGTTATGAGGAAATTACGGATGAATGCTTTAAGTTTATGGATCGTAGCACCCGTACCACCGGATATTACAATGGTAATGGCGATTTGGTTAAAGAACGTCCGATGGAGGCACAAGAGATGCAAAAAACGGTCTTCGAGGACATTGAATCTACTGGTACGGAGGGATAAGCCATGAGAAAAGAAGAACTTATCAAGCAAGTAGCCGAATCAACCGGTATTGCTATTTGCGAAGTCCGAACAGTTATAGAAGCAGCATTGAAGGAAACCGTGGATGCAGTAGCTAATGGAAGAACTCTTTATATCAGAGGTTTTGGTACACTGTCACCCAAACACTATAAACGAAAAGTTGCTCGTAACATACACAAAAACGAGACTATTGTCATAGCGGAGCATTATACTCCACACTTCAAACCAGCCAAATCATTTAAAAACAGAACTAAAAATTTGTAGAACAGCATGGGAAACGAAAAGATGCAAGTGAACTTTGCTCCGGGTATGACCGAAGCAACCCTTAGAGTTATTGAACTTCACGAAGAAAATGAGTTACCGGTACTGGAGCCTGATAAGGTAGAATTAGCCGGAACAATTGGAAGTGTTCATGAATTTCTCTTGAAAAGAATCTCTGAAAAAGAGCAGATCAATCAGAAACGTTGCTATATTCTTGTTGATCGGGAGAAAATGACACTTAAACTTGTCACCAATGAAACTGACAGTAGGAATAAAGCTACTGTAAGAGGTGAGTTGAAATACTATCCCAAGTTTCTTGAATTTGGTATTAACACAAGCAAGACATGGGAACCGGTGCAGCTTTCAAAGTTCTTCAAAATGAATCGTGCCTTCTTCAAGGATGCACAATACAACATGGAACTGGTAACAGTCTTGAAGAACTTCAAAGCCAGCATTGACTCAAAAGTGGAAAACTCCCGACAAGACAACGGTAGTCGCACTGACAATTACAGCCAAGTTGTCAACTCCAATCTTCCGGCCTCATTCAATCTTATTGTTCCGATTTTCAAAGGTCGCCCGGCAGAAGAAATTGAAGTGGAAATCATTGCAGATGTGGATGGGCGTAACATTCGATTATCCCTTTGCTCCCCTGGTGCAGAAGTGATAGTGGAAGAAGAACGCAACAAGGCCATTGACGAGCAATTATTGTTGATCCGTAAATTGGCACCGGATATTGCCATTATCGAACAATAACAATGAAGACTGTAAAGAAATACTGGAAGCCGGTACTTGTCGTATCGGCTTTCTTCATTGGCAACCGCGTATTCAATCACATAAATGCGTGGTTGGGAATTTCAATAATTATGCTGACAGTAGCATTTATAGTTTATAATATCATTAAAAAAGTAGAAAATGAAAAGAAAGACTGACTTTTTGATTGTGGCATTATTTGCCATTGTTTTGTTCACTTCATGCGAAAGAGTTGCCCCCAATTATGCCGGTGTCCTTATGGAAAACTACGGCAAACAAGGGAAAGAGGATTTTAAAATTGTTTCCGGTAAGGTATCTACATGGGAATTAGGCACAGAACTTTTTCAAGTTCCGCTATTCGATCAGCGTGGAGAATTTGCCGAAGCTGTCACACTGAAAGCAGCCGATAATACAGAGTTCAAGGCACGTCCCACATATAGCTATAAAGTTATCAAGAACCGTGCCATTGATGTTGTCTTTGACAACAAGCATATTGGCCGTGGAAGTGATTTCATGTCTTCGTTAGAAGATAACATTTTGGAGCCACGTATATATGATTTGATAAAAGAGGAAAGTCGGAAACATAAGACTGACAGTTTAATGGCTGATGGAGGCTCATTAGTGTTTGAGAAACGATTGGAACAGATAGTTGACAAAGAGTTTGAAAAAAGAGGTCTGCAATTACTCACATTCTCTGCCCAGTTGGAGTTCTCCGATAAAGTTCGCGAAAAAATTGATAGTAGAAATGAAGTGAATACCAATATCTCCGTATTGGATCAACAAATTGAGGAACAGAAGAAGCGCAATGAACTGGAACAGTTAAAAACCGAGCAGGCTCTAATTCAGTCAAGAGGTCTGACGAAAGAAATATTATATAAACAGTTCATTGACAAATGGGATGGAACAAGCCCTTTGTATGGTATTGCTCCTGAATTTCTAAAAATAACAAAATAATAATTATTAACCCGATTAATAATCAGCTTCTCCCGGTGTGGCTTGACCGCCTATCCGGGAACTATCATGCCTCACCTTTTTTCTTCTCTTTGCAAGTCGAGCCGAGTACGCTGCATACGCTCCACGGCGGTAGATACTACAAAGAGTCTTTTTGTTCATATAAGAATGCCTCTATTGTGGAGGCAAACGAATAAGTGGCGGAATTGGAAGACGCTTAGTTTCTGTGGTAAAAATGCACGAATAGCATCACGAGTCAGGTAATCATGCTATTAACACTTGACATACGTACAAACGGAAGCAGAAACGAAAATCCTGATTGCAACAGTTCCCGGTTCGAGTCCGGGCTTATTCTCATAAATCAATCATTATGAAAGTTGAAATTCCCGACTATTTCCTAAAATCCTTTATCCGACATTTTGAAAGGATAACCGAGAATTGTAAAGCTTCACCTTCTGACATCAAGACCAGTGAAGCACTAAGGCTTGGAAAGAAAGATGTAATTAAGCTCAAAAGATTTATAAACAAAAAAGTATAATTTATGAAACGAAGGATCATAGGTATAGATGTTGGCAAAAACGGTGGTATTGTAGTGTACGACACCGAGAATAACAAATTATTGGAGTGTATCAAAATGCCACCAACTCCCAAAGACTTATTAGATTTTCTCTCCATATACAAAGAAAATAGCGTTTGTTATTTGGAACGAGTGAATGGCATGACCGGACAAAGTGCTTCTGCCTCTTTTGTTTTTGGAGAAGGTTACGGACAGCTGACTATGGGATTGATAGCTTGTGGGATTCCGACAGTAACAGTATCTCCACAAACTTGGCAAAAAACTATAGGATTACGAAATACAGACAAATTGGGTAAGACAGAATGGAAAAACATCTTAAAGAAGAAAGCCCAACAGCTGTTCCCGTATGCAAAAGTTACATTGGCAACTTCGGATGCCTTACTAATATGTGAATATGGTAGAATTAAAGAAAAGGAATAATGGAAAAATTAAAAAAATGTAGCAAATGTGGCCGGGAACTTCCGGTCAGTGAGTTCTGGAAAAATGCTTCAACCGAAGATGGATTGCAGACATATTGTAAAGAGTGCGGTAATGTTTATGCCAAAAACCGTAAGAAAACTCCGGGGGGGGAATTTGAAGAAAATATATTCCAATCCTGAATTGGCAAGATTTTCTCCACGGGAACTTATCGCAGAATTGAAAGCACGTGGATATACCGGAGAATTGAAATACACCCAAACAATATCATTATAAATGGAAAAGTTACGTCTATTGGTTACAACCAAATGTCCGAACAAATGTCCTATGTGTTGTAACAACTCATGGGATTTTTCAAAATTACCAGTTGTTGAGCACTTTAATTACAAAGAGATCATGATAACTGGTGGAGAACCACTTTTGTTTCCTGAAAAACTGGCAAATTTGGCTGAAAGTATCAAAACCGTTCAAAAATTGGCCTATGGCAATAAAGGAAAATTATTTCTATATACGGCACTGGCTGATATGCTCCCCAATTATATCAGATACTTCGATGGAGTTGTTTACACTCCACATTCTGTTAATGATGTTCATAGTTTATTGGAGGCCAATAATTTTTTGTTGGATTACAAAGATGAACTTATGGAAAGTAAATCTCTTCGGCTCAATCTTTTTTCTGATATTAAAAAGCATATTCCTGACAACACAGACCTTTCGTTATGGAAAGTAAAAGATATGCAATGGATCAAAGATTGCCCGGTTCCAGCTGATGAAGAGTTCAAAAGAGTAGCTGAATTATGGGAGGTGGAATGATGAAAGATGTAATTACCCCCCCATACACAACATCTCTATCCTTATCGCTGGTCTTTAGAAGATGCTGTTTTTACTAAAGATAAGGGAAAGGTATTTTCTTGTTTTGCATGTGGCGGTGGCTCTACTATGGGTTACAAAATAGCAGGTTACGATGTTATTGGCTGTAATGAGATTGATCCACGAATGATGAAATGCTATGAAACAAACCATCATCCCCAGTATAGTTATTTGGAAGATATTCGTGATTTAGTGAAAAGGAATAATCTTCCCGAAGAACTGTACAATTTAGATATATTGGACGGATCACCACCTTGCAGTACATTTAGCATGTCGGGATTACGTGAAGATGCGTGGGGTAAAGAAAAGAAATTCAAGGAAGGTCAAAAGACACAAGTTTTAGACACGCTCTTTTTTGATTTTATTGCACTTGCCAAACGCTTAAAACCTAAAGTCGTTATTGCTGAAAATGTAAAAGGACTTCTTTTAGGGAATGCGATTGATTATGTCAGACGTATATACAAAGGCTTTGAGGAAGCTGGTTATTACTGTCAGCATTTTCTTCTTGATGCTTCTAAAATGGGAGTACCTCAAAAAAGAGAACGTGTATTCTTTATATGTATCAGACATGATTTGGGAGCCCATTTCCTAAAAGTTTCAGACCTCTTCAATGTTGAGCCATACATCGACATGGAATTTAATGAATCGGAAATATATTATGGGGAATATGCGGATTACAAGGGAAAGCCTATTGGCGTAAAAATGAGAAAGTTATTTGAGCAGAGAGTGGCAGGAGATATTGCTTTGGCAGAGGCCTATAAGAAACAAACTGGAAAACGAGGCTTTTTTAATCAACAATATCTATATGAGAACAAAGTAAGCTACACCCTAACAACTCATGCAGACTCAATTATTCCTTTTAAGCAGCCTATATATTTATCACGGTCAGAAGTATGTAATATATCCACATTTCCACAAGATTATCATTTCCTCAACCAATCCCCACATTATATCTGTGGAATGAGTGTACCACCCGTTATGATGGCACAAGTAGCCTCACGAGTATGGAAATATTGGTTATCTAAATTATAAATCAAATGAAATCAGAAGAATTAGCAGCCCAATGGTGTCGGGATCATCCCGATGCAACATTGGAACAAGCATTCATGGCCGGATTAGGCCATAAGATGAATATGAATAAGGATTCTCTTTCTGCAAGGAAAGACAAATTCAGAAGTGAAGTCCTCATGTATAGAGGAAAATATCCTGATGATATGTTGAAGGACTTTTTTGAGTATTGGACTGAATGTGGAGGCCGGAAAATGCGCTTTGAGAAGGAACGTACATTTGAAGTTTCCAAACGTTTAGTCAGATGGTCTAATAATGATTTTAACAAGTATGGGAAACAACTTAATTCAAGTCAACAGCAATCTCCCGGCAACCGAAAAGAAAGCGTTGAAAGACTTGCTGACCTTGCAAGCGGAGTATTACAAGGGATTGCACGTAAGTTCGATTAAAGAAGCTGTTCTCAACACTCCTAACCTACCACTCTCCGTTATAAGAAAAGAAATCACATTGGCTGGCGCAAGAGCCATACTGGTAATTGCGATTAACGAGCTTGTGTCTTTTTTCAATGTTGGAAAAACGATGAATGATGTTCAAGTGGCACTTACCGCTGATCTAATAATAGACAGATTCTATTATCTCAAATTGGAGGAAATCAAATTGTGTTTCCGTAATGCTATGGCTTCCGGTAAGATTTACGATAGACTGGACGGTAATATCATTCTCGGCTGGTTAAATGAATACGATGTACAGCGTGATGAAATTGTTTCTTCTCTTTCAATTAATGAAGCCCATGAACAAAATAATAACAGCACTGGAATGTTCTACGGAGAATATATCAAACATCTAACTGAAAGATCGGAAAATGGAGATGAAGAGGCCAAAGAATTATTGGAATCCCATCAATCATTCATACAAAGGATGAAATCAAATGATAAAGAAGCCGCTTTCAAAAAATGGAAAGAAGAATATTATGGAAGAACTAAGAAACAAACTACTTGACTGGGCAAAACAATTTGAAACACCTGATTTTATAAAAGATGATCCTATATTCTTCCCACATAAGTACAGTGATAAAAAGGACATAGAAATCAGTGCCTTTCTTACTTCATGGATAGCTTTCGGGAATCGCAAACTGATAATGCAGCAAGCAGAAATTTTGGATAATCTAATGGGTAATTCTCCTTATGACTTCATTATGAACAAAGTATGGGAACAATACAAAGAAAATACAAATACCTTCTACCGTATGTTCACCTACCATGACTTCTTCTGCATTTGCCAGCGGTTGTACAACATATATCAGGAATGGGATGATTTGGAAGTATTTTATGAGGGTTACAACAATGTTATCCGTGAAATACAAACAGATTTTGGTGGCGTAAAAGGTATTCCAAAATTGGAGCGTGATTCTCCATGCAAGCGTATTTGTCTGTTTCTACGGTGGGTAGTACGAAAATCGCCGGTGGATTTAGGTATTTGGACTATTATTCATCCAACAGAATTATACATACCATTGGATGCGCATGTTGCAAAAATGGCACATCAGCTTGGGATAACAACACGCAAAACAGAGGACTGGAAAATGGTTCAACAAGTAACCAATTACATGAAAACAATTTTCCCGGATGATCCGTGCCGGGGAGATTTTGCATTATTCGGATATAGTATTAACAATAAATAATTTACATTATGTCAGAACTTAAAATCACACAAGAAAAGGTAACAGCCGCTTTTAGTGAAGCAAACGACTGTCCTAAAGCAATTAGTATTCTAACAGCCCTATTCGGAAAGCAAAAGCCGGATTATACAGATTATCACAATATTAAAACCTACGAAGATGCTTGTGAAGCAATAGGTGTAAAACCCATTGTTCGCCTACTTGTTGAAGATGAAGACGGACACAAAGAAGAAGTGGCTGATATTGCACACCTCGCCTACATCAAACTATGCACTATTGCCCGTGCGTTAAACAACGATCCTGATTTTCCACGATTTACTAAAGATGAATACCGTTATACGCCGTGGTTTTATCTTTATAATCAAAAAGAAATTGATGAAATGGACGAAGAGGATCGTAATCGGCTGGTTCTTTGGGGCGGTGATGCGGCTTCCGGTGCGACTTGCGGCCTCGCTTATGCGACCTCGAATATCGGTTGGTCGAACTCGGATGCGTATATCGGCTCTCGCCTTGCTGTAAAATCAAGTGAAATCGCAATTTACTTTGGAGAACAATTCAAAGAATTGTGGAAAGACTTTCTGATTGGAAAAAAGTAATCACACTGGGGAGGCCGCATCAAAGCGGCCTTTTCCATACCTTTTAAATCTATGACTCCAAAAGATTTTTTCGACAAAGTGGTGGAAATGCGCCGTTGCCAAAAAGAATATTTAAAAAATAAGAGACAGATAGATTTACGAATAAGTAAACAAATTGAGCGTGAAGTAGATGAAGAAATTGAACGTGTTCAAAAAATCCTTCACGACAAACAGAATCCGCAACTCTTTTAGACTATGGTTAATATGAAAATCTTTGACCTGCCATTAAAAGCAAAATGGTATGAAATGATCGAATCCGGAAATAAGAAAGAAGAATACAGAGAGATCAAGAAATACTGGATCGGAAGATTAGCAAAATGTGGAGGTCGCAATTCCTATGAAAAGACTGGTTTCTATTGTAAGAAAGCTATTTGTTTTTCTTGTATTACACGTGGAAACGGCTTTCACCCCAAAGAATACACTCATGTTCGCTTCCGTTTTGGCTACACCAAACGGACAATGCTTTTTGAACTTGAATCTATAACCATCGGAGTTGGTAACACCAATTGGGGAGCACCGGATAACGAATGTGTATTTATACTTAAACTGGGAAAATGTATCAAAAAAAATGAAAGTAAGGACTCAACAGAATTTCAACCGAAAAACTTATGAAACAGTATTCGGTATCAGCATCATGCCTGACGGTGGTAGAAGATATTGCAAATATCCAATAGGCCACCAAGAATACAAAGACTATACCCAAGCATACCAAGCTATGAAAGATGTACAAAAGATATTGGATAATGGAGGCCGATTAGTGTATTCTCCCAAAGGTAGTGCCGGGATTAATAAAAATGAATATGTAAAAATTGAAATGGCATAAAAATGAAAATATTAGTAAGTTTTTCAGGTGGTAAGGATTCACAAGCATGTTTAATCCAAGCCTTCAAACAATATGGGGGGGGGGAATTTAACCGCTGTGTTTTGTGACACCGGTTGGGAACACCCTGACACATATAAACATGTGAATGATGTTTGTCTGCAAATGGGTGTAAGACTTATAACTCTCAAATCAAAATATGATTTTGTGTCTTTGGCAGCTCATAAGAAAAGATTTCCTTCCACGAATGCACGATTTTGTACCAGTGAACTAAAAATGAAGCCAATGATTGATTATGTACTTTCTTTGAAAGAAAGCTGCATTATCATACAAGGTATCAGAGCCGGAGAAAGTACAGCACGTGCGGCAATGGAAGAGGAATGTATGTACTTCAAATCGTATTTTCAACCTAATAAGAAAGGAAGAACTGAAAACTACCGAAGTAAGGATGTCAAAGAATGGTGTTCCCAATATGACGCTTCTGTTCTAAGACCGATCTTCAAATGGAGTGCACAGCAAGTTATAGATTGCATACTGGATGCAGGGCAGAAACCGAATCCATTGTATTATCGTGGATTCTCACGTGTTGGATGTTTCCCGTGTATCATGTGTCGGCACAAAGAAATCGAACTCATAGCCAAAAATGATCCTAAAATGTGCCAACGCCTAATTCAAGCAGAGAAAAGCGTAGGACATTCCTTCTTTCCTCCATTATACATACCTCAAAGATTCTGTAAAAACAAACAATATCCTTATGTAGAGGAAGTTTTGGAGTACGTTAAAGAACATACCCCTGATATGTTCGAGCCGGAAGGTGGATATGCCTGCATGAGTCTGTTTCATGGACTATGCGAGTAAATAAAAATGGAATGAACATTATGATACGAGATCCTTACTATTTGGCGAAAACGGTCTTAGGTTCATACAACTTGTATATCCTCAAAGATCCTTTCGGATCTTGGCATTATTCGTGTGTTGGTACATTCAATACTAAAGATGAAGCTATAGATTATTATCATAAGTTGAAAGAAGAAGAGAAAATGATTTCAAGAATGCACATGAAATTAATAATAACAGAATAGAAAGGATATAAATAATGCCGATAAGCGAAGTATATAACATGGACTGTATGGAATACATGAAGGGGATTCCTGATAAGTTCTTTGATTTAGCGATAGTCGATCCCCAGTATGGCATAGACATAATGCACAAAGGTGGGATGCCGAAGCATTTAGGCTTTAAACAATATAAAAGAAAGGATTGGGATAAGTCCCCCCCCCCGGAAAGAAATATTTTGAGGAACTATTCAGGGTATCGAAGAATCAAATAATTTTTGGTGGTAACTACTTTACTACCTATCTTCCTCCCAAAATGGGTTGGATTGTTTGGGATAAAGGACAACATGGATTAACTATGTCTGACGGTGAATTGGCATGGAGTAGTTTTGACAAGGCTCTTCGGATCATAACTCTAAACCGGTGTACAATTGGAGAACGAGGTGGAAATATCCATCGTTGTCAGAAGCCAGTGAAATTATATGCTGAAATATTAAGAAAAAACGCCAAAGAGGGAGACAAAATTTTTGATAGTCATTTAGGTTCAGGAAGCAGCAGAATAGCTGCTTATGGACTTGGATTCGATTTCTATGCAACTGAAATAGATGAAGAATACTTTGAAGCACAAGAAGAACGTTTTCACCGGGAATGTTTTGGGGAGATAAAAACAGAGAGAGGAAGGTTGGTTCAAACTAATTTATTTGATAAATAGATATGAAACAGACATTAGAAGAAGCCGTAAATGAAATTGGAGGCGTACATCCTGACTGGGATAAAATAACTTGTTTTAGAATAGGATTCAAAGAAGGAGCCAGATGGCAGACAAAACAACCTCCGTGGGTATCAGTGAAAGAACGGTTACCGGATGAAAATGAAGACATCATCATTCTATGTAAACATGGTGCGATTTTTAACGGTACATATAGCAACAATGTATGGTTCTGCATGGATGGTTATATCTATGACACGTACAAAGGTAACCCAATTTACTCTTCAATGAGCAGCATACCTCCGTCATGGGAACCGATAGCATGGATGCCAAAACCTAAATTTGAAGAATAATGAATATTGGAATTTTAGCCGTTGATAGCAATTTCCCCAATTTAGCACTTATGAAGATCAGTGCTTACCACAAAGCAAGAGGCGATCAAGTGGAATGGTATAATCCACTATGTGAATATGATAAAGTATATACAGCTAAAGTTTTCACTTTCACACCCGACTATAACTATTATATCAATACTAACCAAATAGAAAAAGGTGGTACCGGATATGATATTGAAAAAGTTCTTCCAGTTGAGGTTGATCGTATTCAGCCTGATTACTCGATCTACAATATTGACTCCAATTTGTCCTATGGATTTCTGACACGTGGGTGTCCCAATCGGTGTAAATGGTGTGTTGTTCCTAAAAAAGAAGGAAAAATCTCACCTTATATGGATATTGAGGAAATAACAGCCGGACGGAAAAAGCTATCCTTATGGATAATAATATACTGGCCTCAAACTATGGCTTGCAGCAAATAGAGAAGATCATCAAACTGGGTGTCAAAGTGGATTTTAATCAAGGACTGGATGCCCGTTTAATCACGGATGAAATAGCCCGGTTACTTGCAAGAGTAAAATGGATTAAACGTATTCGCTTTGGTTGCGATACACCGGGACAGATTGCAGAAGTTGAACGTGCTTCCGCTTTAATAGACAAGTATGGATATAAAGGGGAATATTTCTTGTATTGCATCCTTATGGACTTTAAAGAATCGTTTGCGCGCGTCAACTACTGGAAATCTAAAAGCCGCCGTTTTCTTCCACATTGTCAACCCTTTCGTGATCTGAACAATCCACACCAAATTATTCCACAGTGGCAGAAAGATATGGCACATTGGGCTGATAGGAAGGAAATATACATGAGTTGCGACTTCAAAGACTTTTCACCAAGAAAAGGATTTTTATGCAAGGAATACTTTAAAATGTTGTAAGATGAAATTAAACAAAAAGACAGAGCGACTTATTAAACGTAGAGCCGCTGAACTTAAAAAATTATATGAAACTCCTAATCCCGAAGTAGATAAAATTATTTCTGAATTGAGAGCAGAAGCAACGAAACGTCCACAGAACATGAGTAAGGAAGAAGAGATTGCTTATATTCTGAAAAAGGCTGATGAAAATTGCGATCATATAGAAATTCGTAAAATCCTAAATGTAAGTAATACATGAATACATCTTTTGAACGATCTGCAAATGCTTCCGATGAATGGTACACACCACGAGAAATCATTGAAGCATTAGGTGAATTTGACCTTGATCCATGTGCTCCCATGCACCCTCTTTGGCCTACTGCAAAAATCATGTACAACAAGCAGGACAATGGTCTTGTACAAAATTGGGGGGGGGCGAATTTGGCTTAACCCTCCGTACTCCAAACCGCTTATATGGCAGTTTGTAGAGAAATTGGCAGAACACGGTAACGGTATAGCACTACTTTTTAACCGGTGTGACAGCAATAAGTTTCAAGACATCATCTTCACGAAAGCAACTGGTATGATGTTTTTGAGAAATCGAATAAAATTCTTCCGTCCCGATGGAACACGTGGGGACAGCCCCGGTTGCGGTAGTGTTCTTATTGCATTTGGCCGGGAAAATGCCGAAATTTTAAGGAACTGCTCTTTACAAGGCAAATATGTTGAACTTAACAATGATAAATGATGAAAGTCTTATATTTACTCATGCTCATTGCCGGTCTTCTGTGGATCGGTGATTTCTCTATCACCTTAAAACCCTTTTCTATATCTTTACCATGCTGGTATAAATCCGTTGGCATACTTCTATTTTGGCTGTCAATGACTATATATGTTTTAGGTGAGCATACCAAAGACTATAAAGAAGGATTTGATACTGGGATTAAACAGTGCATTGAGATACTTGATAGAAATTGCCACTCTAAAGAAATAAATAATGATGAAACAGTACAGAATTAATAAAACGACTACCTTCGTAGAAGATAATCGCAGCGGAAACAGAGAGAAATACCTTCTTCCTGATTACAAAGTGCAAGTTAAATTTGCAGGGATTTGGATAACAGTCAAGTCCTTTCATGATGAAGATGAAGAATACGCAAAGAACTGTGCGAATGAACTTCTTGAAAAACTTAACGAAAAGATTTGATTATGATTGAATTACAAGGAAAATTCGGCAAAGATTGTAAAATATTTGCAAATACAATAGAAAATGAAGCTATTGGAACGATACAAAACATTTTGAACAATCCGGTTACGACTGGTGTTCCGGTTCGTATTATGCCTGATACCCATCAAGGAGTAGATATAGTGATTGGATTCACCATGCCAGTTACAGATCGTGTCAACCCCAATCATATCGGAGTGGATATTGGTTGTGGAATGTTGTGTGTAGAAATTGAAAACGCAATAACAGAAGGTTCTTTCCCGGACATTAATCATGCAATCCGTTCCATCATACCTATGGGATTTGAGATTAACCAACAACCCTTATCCAAACAAGAAAAGGAAGATTTGTTTACCTTCTTATCTATCAGAATGGATCAGTTCTGCTCTAAATACCAACTAACCAAACCAGTTATTAATGAAGAATATGTATCACAACTTTGTAAGAAGGTGGGGATAAATGAAGGCGCATTCTACAACTCTTTAGGTACATTGGGAGGTGGAAACCACTTTATAGAACTGGGGCGTGCCGAGTCAACCAATAATATATTTCTTACAATACATACCGGATCGCGCAACTTTGGTGTGAAGGTCTGTAAATTCCATGCAGAAATAGCAAAATTTGACAAAAAGGCTTTTTCTAATGAAATTCAACGCTTGAAGTCCACTGTTGAGCCACAATTCATGCAAACTGAAATACTACGTTTGAAGGAAAAATTTACCGAATATTCTGGGTATCTCACAAATGAAGCAATGCTCCACTATTTATGTGACATGGTGATCGCACAAGGATATGCCGCATTCAACCGCAAGTTGATTATACAACGTATAATCAGAGCTTTGGGCTGGAACGCTGCAATATCCGTTGAGACAGTCCATAACTATATCAGCTTTGATGATATGATAATCCGTAAAGGGGCTATTGCCGCATACGCCAATGATTACGTTGTGATTCCTATGAATATGGCAGACGGTATTCTTCTTTGTCGTGGTAAGGGAAACAAAGACTGGAACTATTCTGCACCACATGGTGCAGGACGCTTATACTCCCGTTCCGAAGCTAAAGAAAGATTATCAATGGACGCATTCAAAACCCAAATGAGCAAAGTGTATTCCACTTCCGTATGTGAAGGGACATTGGATGAAAGTCCTATGGCATACAAAAATGTTCAGGAAATAAAAGAGCTTATAGAACCTACGGTAGATATTATTGATACAATTGTGCCACTAATCAATATCAAAGCTGTATGATAGAAAAGACAGACTTCCCTTATACTCTTGGCGGCTATGTTGAACAGCAAAATTATAAAGGTTTCGACATAGCCGTTTCCATTCGTAGATACAAAGGAATATCAGCTTATGTCATTTCCTCGGAGAAAAGGCTAATCCGTGAAGAATCTGCCACCTTTGCCGATAAAGAAGACATGTTCCGTTGGGGACGAGAAGCGGTTGACCGGTATTTGGAACAGCAAGAACGTAGAAAAGAAGAGAATGCAGTCAAACGGGCAGGATATTATAAGAAAAAAGCTCGTGAGGCAGCATTAAAAGCATTCAACACTGCTATGTACTTTTCTGATATAAAAAACGAACTCTACGATAAAGCAAAAGGATTTTTTGAGTATGAACTGGATAAGGAACATGCAAAGATCAGATGAAAACACTTGATATTATACAAGGCTTTTGCGATCATGTTTTTCGTGATAAAAAAGGAAACCGCATCTTTCCCAATATTTTTGTCGGGAAATGGGAAGCTGACTTATTGGAAGTTACCCGGTCACGCCTGACTTATGAATATGAAGTAAAAGTAAGCAGATGTGATTTCCATAAGGACAAAAAGAAAAGTGATAAATATGGCAAGAACAAGTTTGATGTTGTCACTTCCGGTCAACGTACCAATTATTTTTATTATATAGTACCGAAAGGTTTGATAAAGCCCGATGAAGTCCCTGATTTCGCCGGGCTTATTTATGCTTATGAAGGATCAGTGCAATGTTATACTCTTGAAAAGGGAAGATATGCGGTAAAGAGAATTTTCTTTGAGGTAGTCAAGCCTGCCCAAAAAGTTTCTGACATGAAAGCGGATGATAATTTCATTTGTAAACTCGACTTATCCATGTACTATCGCTATCACCAAATGAGAAGAGATAATTACAAAAATAAGGAATAATATGGAATTAAGATTAGACCCTGAAATACCGGTCACACGGGTTGTCAACGGACATAATGTTTTCAATAAAGGCTATCACCACGGATTAAGAGGAAAAACCTATGAAGAATACTATGGCAAAGAGAGAGCTGTTGAAATAAGAAAAAGACACAGCGAGGCTTTGAAAGGACATAGATATTGGTCTAATGGAAACGCCCATGCCTTTGCGTGTATCGCAATCACTCCCGAAGGCAAATGGTATAGATTCGATTCAATAACCCAAGCCGCCCAAAAGCTAAATCTGAATTATGCCACAGTTCGCCGGTATATAAAACGAAAAATCAAGCCCCAAAATGGCTGGCAATGGTTTTTGGAGAAAGATAATAACTGGATAAAACATATTGATAATGGGAAAATTAAATGAGATCGCGCAGAAAGCTTATGAATGTGCCGTAAGACGTGGAAAGATTGATCCCGACAATGATAGCAACAACAATCTTCACCGCGATCTGCTTGAAGAAGTTGCCGAAGTCTTTGAGTGTACGGGTGAGAAATCTCCACATATTAAAGAGTATTTAGATGTAGAAGAAGAACTGGCAGATGTAATCATTGTTGCCCTAAGTACACTACATCATTTCAAATGTGACATTGATTCACTCATTGAAGCCAAAATGAATTATAATAAAAACAGAATGGATTGATATAGGAACCGGACAATTAATAAAGTTGATTGTTGAGACGTTTGTCCTTATCTTTGCACTACCATGTGTCTATAAAGATTTCATGAACTTATGGAAAGAAAAATAGGTGATATAAAAGACAAGAAGTTAAAAGCTGAAAATATCACACTGGCAGCAATATATAACATATTGTTCACCAATGACATAGTTTGTTCCTTAATTGTAGAAATGTTAAGTGAATTACGTAATCAAGGCTTTGTCGTTTCCGCGTAAAGCAGCAAGGAAATAAACTGGAACAGTTGATGCTTCAATATGAAAAGAAAATCAATAAAATAGCTGGACACCGGGCTTTTTTCATGGCTGATGCTAACCAGTATATTGCAGATGAAGTACAACCTGATCTGCTTAAAATGGAATACTCCATTAAACTGGAATTTGACAAATGCCGGATTGAAAACAGTGCCTTACTTGCCAAAGTAGAACTTACAAGATGTATGGCAGAGCTTGCTTGTCTATCCCTTGACAAACGGATAGAAGAAGTCCGTCCATACAACAAAGAAGTAACCGGAATAACATATCTCCGGCTCACTGACACACTTAAAGTATTGGACGAACTTTCTGATATTTTATATAAGGGAGGGTATTGTGACCTCAATCAAAGTGATAATTGCAAAAGGGGGATGGCTATCATACAACGAAAACTTACTGATTGTGATATTATCAGCCGCGCAATCAATGAGTCAGACAAGTTAAATCCGGCTGGGGATGATGAATAAAAATGGCAAAATATCGTATAGGAATATCCGAGAATCTATTAGGAGACAAACGCTATCAGTGTCAGATTAAAAGATTTGGCATTTGGTGGAATGATGAAAGTTTCAGCACTAAAGAAAGAATGTTAGATTATGCCCGTAAACTTGAAAAGGCCGGGCATATAGTGTTTAACTATTTATAAGCGAACAATGAAATTAGAAGGAAAAATTATTGTGGCACAACCGATACAATCGGGTGTCTCAAAAAATGGTAACAACTGGCAAAGACAAGATTTCGTTTTGGAAATTCCCGGCCAATACCCTAAAAAAGTCGCTTTTTCAGTAATGAATAGCAATATTCAGAATTTTGGATTAGCAGTCGGGCAAGACGTTGATATTGAAATAGATATTAATGCGAATGAATGGCAAGGAAAATGGTTTAACTCCATTACTTGCTGGAAAGCAACACTCCGTAATCCAGGACAGCCTACCGCAGCGCAACAGCCCCAAACTTATTATCAGGGGGCATCATCCACCGCGGCACCCGTACAAACTGCCATACCTCAACCGCCAGTGGATTTTGGGGAACAAAAAGACGATTTGCCTTTCTAAAGAAAAAGGAGAAGGGAGCATTTCGGCTCCCTTCTTATTAATTAATGTTCCACCTTTACAATTTCATTATAAACGATTTTGCTTCGTGGGTTATGATTGACTATCGTTTGTTTATACCCCTTTGTCCCCCATCTCCACCATAGGAACCTGTGTTTATATATCCGGCTTATCGCACTTGAAAGACTGTCTCTCACTTCATAAGTAAATGTGCTGTCAGGAATATTTGCATAAAAATCCACCCATTTATCTGAATAATTGAAACAGCTGTCTTTCAGAACAAATACAATACTGTCTTTAGTGACAACTTTTGTGGTTGTGATATATTCGACTTCTTTTGGACGCAGATTCAATTCTTTTATTAGTTTTGCATCCGCACTCCGCAGCTCTTTCAATTCTTCTATGTTAAGCCGTAAAACATGGTTTTCAACCACATTTAGACTATCCCTAATCTTATATTCTTCAAGCCCAGTACAGAGACTTTTCATATTATCTGAAAGTCGGGCACTTTCCTTCTTCTCTTCCTGCCACAACCGGTACATCAAAAAGGTTGCCGCAAGGAGTAACACAAAGATTACTCCTATACCTATCTTCAATCTCATAATCAATCTGTATATACATTTTTACCAACTTCCGCAATAACTACCCATGCACCATTACAGAAACCATATATCTTACCGTCATTCTCCGGCATTTCAGGTATTGTATTAAGTTTTGTTTCATTGGCAGTGGCTTTGCTAAGAGCTGTTTGAGCTGTACTTTTTGCAGCATCAGCCGTTGTTTGTGCGGTCACGGCCTTTCCATCAGTAACAGCCAACATTCCAGTCAGAGTTTTTTCATTGGTTACTCCTGCAAGGAAGGTTTCAATTTCATTGAAGGTGTCAATGGCCGTAGTCGCATCAACAGTACCAACCAATTCATCCAAAGCGGTCTTCACCGCATTTATGGACTGTTCCAGTTGGGACTCTGCCAGTTGAGCACGTCCGCTTTCTGCTAAAATATCCGATTTGCTCGCACTGCTGCTACCATCAGAACTTTCCAAAAATGAAGATGAAATAGGAAGTTCATTACATCCTACCATAACATATTGTCCGGCTATCAACCCGTCGACATTCATATCACAGAACTCTCCAACCCCAAGTGCTGTTTTGTAAGGTACATAATCCTTTCCATTAGAACTTTTGTACACAACAACTCTGTTGTTTGCTGCATCTCCAAAATTGATGCTAATAGCAAATTTCCCAGTAGATAACTGTATAGGTTGGCTTTCGTACCAATCCTCTTCTTTAAGAGTAAAATTCAAGTTTGCCATATCTTCTATGTGTTTATATGTTTGTTTCCTATATCAACTCCCAACCTTTCCTTACCTCATCCATGTTTGCAGGAACACCATTCTCAACATAACTCATTGCAGCCACCACCGCAATAAGTTGTTCCCGGTTGTTTCTGTTCAGAATTGTATGACGAGATATGCCTGAACGCTTTTCGACTGTGGCAATATACACTTCAGTATTGTTCTCACATGGCGGTGCCCATCGCATAATAACATCTTCAAGTTCATTGGCCGTGCCGTCTTTGTCAGTATCATACTTATTAAGAATATAAGTTTGAAGAGTTTTAAAAGCAGCACGATAACCGTATGCCATAGTTTTAAACTGAAAGAAACTTTTATCTGTCTGTGTTGCAGACAACCCCTGCCATTTCGTATTATTTCTCCGTATATTTAACGGATTATTATTCCGTAGTCCCCGTGTCATTTTTATCCTCCTTTTCTTTTTGTGTTTCAAACAATATTTGTGCGGCCAGTCGTGCTATATCGTCCTTATTCTCAATGATTATACTCATGGTCTTTTCCGCTTTCCGAAGCTCGGCCTTTTCCCATGATTTCTCACGTACCGATTTGAACTCACAGAAAACGCAATAAACCGCCCATAACATAGCGAATACTGGAAATGGAATGACGATGCAACATATAAGGTCAATCATAACCAGTGTCAGAAACGGATTAAAATATTTCTTCGCTTTTGTCGCTGTCATTTTGTACTTCTTCGAGGTACGAAGTTCCCCACGCTGTTTGGCCTTCTGAATCCCCGAAATAAAATCTATCCCCATTGCGATTATGATAGCTGTCATACTTACCGCTATCAAAACCAAATGTAAAAACAAATGGTCGTGAATGAATGTTTCAATAATGTCGTTCATATCCTTTTGTGTTTGCGTTTATTATTTTTATTCCAATAGTAATTTGTTGATAGCATCAATAAAGGCTGGGGAACATAAACTTGCGTATTCCTTAATCATATTACACTCTTCATCGTTATACTCAATTTCTCCATTGGAGTTGAATATTTTAAATGCGAGGGCATGAGCCTCTATTCCCCTGCCAAGTTGATAAATGATATTGGCAAAATCCTTCTTGTAGTTCTCAACGGAACATCTCGTCTTATCAATATCAACAAATATCTCAATTCTTTCAAAATTTATCCTTTTCATAATCACTTCCAATTATTATCATTTGAAGCACCGAACATCAGTCCTCTTCCCAACCAGTCAGAGTTCGGTGACGGATACATAAAATCCACCAACTGCATACAATGGTGCATGAAACCGCCATTCAATGTTTGCTTTGTTCCATTCGCATATATCTGAACATTATTATAATTGTCATTTGCATTAACCACGAATATCCTTTGGGTGACGGCAAGACTCAAAAGATAACGGTAGGTTACATTCGATGTTATTCTAAATATAACCGTATCAACTGGAAAACCCGAAGTTTCACCGTTATAATCGTATCTTGGCGAATAGCAAGGAACTGTATAATAAGTTTCGTTAGCAGAGGAAGTCCCGGAAGTCAAAGGTATATAAGTACCGGTTTTATCAGCACCTTTTGTGTACACATAGGCATAGGAGCCGTAAACTACCATAATGCTTCTTTCCCTTGCGCCAAACACGCCTCTACACCATAAGTCAGAAGTGTAGAAACGTAATGACCGGTTATCCTTAGTACCTTGATGATACATATCACCATCAAACCACATTCTTCCATCACTTCCAAAGCTGATTCCTCCAACCGCATCACCAGCAGCATTCACGCAATTCAACCTTGTAAAAGAGCCTGATACACCTTTCAATGTACCTTCAAAAGTGCTGTCACCTGAAATAACCGCACCAGCCGCATAGAGTTTCCCTGCTATACTCACCTTATATGGCGCATCAGTCGGTGTTGTAGCTCCAACCCATAACGGATAGTCACCACCAACAAGACCTGCTGCAACCGTTTTATTATCGCCCTTCATTATCAAAAGCTGATTACCCTGCATGAACCGTAGAATAGCATTTTGAGCCATGATAAGCGGAGTGTACACTGGCACCAAAGAATTAAACTTCTGCCAATAAGTTGTATTTGTCACCGGAATGGAATCACTGGACGTATGAGTTTTCAGACATTTATACGCATTAAACGTATTAGCACCGGTAGTCACAATTGCAATATCCAAGTACCGGGTACCGGAAGTCAAAGCCTCGTCATTGCGATACTCTATGCCTTTAGCCCATTCGGATTGCCGGAGAATACAGCCTTGCAGCCCGTTTTTCCCCGGTTCCCCATTAGTACCGTCAATTCCATTTTTGGCCTTTCTTCGTATTAATATATGCCCTTGCGCCTCCATACCGGATTACTTCAATTTTGCTAATACTTCTTTTGCGATCTCCTTAGCCTTGATACGATAACTCTGATAATCAGTGTATTCTTTCAGATATTCGGCACGCTTACCTTCGTCAAGTTCCGAAGCCATATCACGTGCCATTTCCAAGTTGGCGAAAATGGCATCACGTTTATTCGCATCATAACGTTCCATGATAATGGCACTTACAATACTGTCATAATCATGTTCCCCTTCAACATCCACGTTTTCACAGACATACTGGTCTTCAACCACCACATCTTCCGAACCGGCCTTTTGAACAGCTTCTCTTCTCTCAAAGTCGAAGTAAATGCGTAGCAACGCACCTTCAACTACAAATTCAATACCAGTCGGCAGTTCTCCTACAAGAGTTCCATAACTTTTCATAAATTACCTCCATTTTTATAATTATTCTTCAAAATAATAAGCACTCTTCCCGTCACCTAACGAACGCCGCTTGACAATCACATTTTCCACTGGAAAAATCTTCTGACCGTTATTCTCCGCTTCGCGAGCCTGATCCAACACATCTTTCAGATTGTAACAGTTCGTTATGAATTTGCTACGTTGTCCGTTCTGTTCAAAAAGAACACAATATCTACCTTCACCTTGCTTTGTCTTCACATTCGTTTCAAAGTCCACCACTGTTATAGGGACATTGAGAATATCCATCAATCTTGTCTCTTTTACATCGAAGAACTTCTTTCCGTCCTTTGTTCTACCACTCTGTTTGATACCTTTATCTGCAAAACTCATATCATTATTTGTTATTGTTCTCCATAAATTCTTACAATCTCCCCACTTACACCAGCCCCAGTATGAAGCTCGTATCTCGCGGTTACGTTTCCGGCTTTTTATTCGTTTCACCTTTCGGGCAAAGTTCTTTTTCATATTTTTACGCATCCGAACATTATCTTTCGTGAAGCAATAGCCCAAAAAGTTAATCCTTCTTCCTCTTACTACGTTTTCGCTTTCTATGCTTTTTGTTCCCATTTTTTGTTTCTGTTCCTATCGGAGCAATACAACTGTTTGCTTTAACTACCAACCCAACTTTTGCACTTTCCCGTTCATACGCACGAATAAGAAACAACGCTTCGGCCTTAGAACGAGCCAGCATAACATTATCATCGCAATATCTATGCAGGCATTTGACACGATATTTCTCCTTCATTGTATGATCTATCCGGCTTGCCGCAAAATTCCCGATAGGTTGGCTTGTAAATGCTCCAATCGGAACACCTCTTCTTCCGTTCAACTTCATTCTCCAATACGTCAACTAACTCTGTTCCGCTGTCATACGATAAAACAGCTATCTCGATCAATTTAATAAATCGTTCATCTTTGAATTTCCTTCTCAATGCAGCAACAATAAGCTCATGAAGAATACTTTGATAGAATTTTTTGAAATCAGTCTTTACGAACCATTTGTATTCCGGGTACCGGTGAAGAAAACGTTTCATTCTCCTTACTCCAAAATGTAATCCCTTTCCCTTGATACACGCACTTGTATCATAAATCAAATTTCTATAAACATCTTCTTCAATCACCCTCATAATTGCATGGTGCAATATACGCCACGGGAAATATTTCTGTTTGACAATATCTCGAACCTTTCCTGCATCACTTTTTACTCTCATTACGCTATAATCCGGTGCCGGAAAATCCAATGTCAGGATCATCAACTGCAAAGCTCGGAGGTCTTCTTCCGGGTGTAGATTATGCCGCCTGATAAAGCGGTTTTTCTTAACCTTCCCATCTTGTGCTTCTTTGTCCGCTTCACGTAAATTATTTATCTCTGCTATACGTTCAAGAATATACCCGGCTCTTTTAGATTTCTTTCCACCGTTTGCTTCTATCCGTTTATTGTCAGCCTCTATCCTTTCCGCTATAATTCTATCAATTTCATTATGCGATAGACTCTTCCAATCAATATCACTTCTTCCAATATTCACTGCTGCTTTGTTTTAAAATTTACACCATACTTCCAATTTTGTCTTGTTCAGACTATTTTAATTATTCCGATAACTGCAAGCTGTTTTTACTTGCTTGAATAATTCGCCCGGAGCTTTCGAGAACCAACCTACTAACACCGCTTGTTGCCTTTCGCAAATTGGGCAACCTTTCCGCATTCTTGATTTTCTGACATCGTAACCAATTGATTACTACGTTGCAACGATATAAATCCTGCAAGGTCATGGCTCGGAGAACTCGCAGATTACTCTACGATAAATAAGTATGGCGAGAGCCGATATTCGCATTCGAGTTCGACCAATCGTTATTCGAGTTCGCATAAGCGAGGCCGCAATTCGCACCGTTATTCGCATTACCGCCCCAAAGAACCAGCTCTTGTTCCCCTCTGCCAACCGTCCACGCCTTTCGGCTTTCGTCCCGTTATCCGTTGCCGTAAAACGAGAAGGTGGACGGGTTTTAATTAATTGAAATTCAAAGAACTAATATTTCAAAATCTATTATGCAGCCATCAAAGATGCACCGCTAACAAATGTTAAATTCCCAAAATACGCAAGGCGAGAGCCGACAGCCGCAGCCGAGTGCGACCAATCGTAAGTCGAGGACGCAGAAGCGAGGCCGCACGACGCACCGTCATGCGCAGCACCGCCCCAAAGAACCAGCTGCCCAGTAGTGTTTGCCCATGAATAATCAGCCCAATAAGAAGTGCTGTTTCCACCAATCTTTTTCGGGAAAATATCAAAATGCTCCCCAAGAATTATTTCCTGCACTTGACCGGAAGCTGTCTGACGGGTAGCTTGTCTGTATTCACCATTTGGATGCGCAGCTAATTCAGCAGTAGTCGGTAAACGGTTTCCTTTGTAAATGAAAATTTCCGTTCCACTTTGAGCACTATTGTTGGAACTACCGCAAAATACTCCTTGCAGAAATTCCCACTGCCACCCATAAGGATCTTCTATACCCATCATGTTCACCCGTGAACAATCCACTCCAGTATTACTTCCATTCACCACAGAAATAGCTATTTTGCCCCAATTGTCACCGAGACTCTTTGTTGCGCCAGTTTGCAATGCTGCCGCAGCAGCCCACAAGTCTTTACTGGAGCTACCACCCACACCATAACCAAGTTTGGCTTGAATATTGGTATCTCCGTACTGGGACAGCCCCAACATCATAATAAGCTTTCTCTGATCGTAATCGGTCAGTCCCCATTCCTTACCGTTCACTTGTGCAGCATTCCAAAATGCGTTGATTGTCTTGCTGCCTGCCGGTGCAACTCCTGAACGTGAAACAAGTGCGCTACCTGACATGGAGCCTTTGTATGCACCGATACAGTTATACATTCCACCATTTGCCCCACCAATAAACTCACCGCCAATAGGTAGCATCGAGAGCCATAAGACTGGTACACCACTTACACTGTCAGTCTGTACACGATAATACAAACGTGGCCCTATCCACATCACATGCCCTTTGGTTTCATCCACCGCAGTACCATCAGCAAACACCGCACTATTGGTAGGGGACATTTTAGCAGCCCTTCCATCATTCGTTACGAGATAACGGCCACAATACAACTTGTATTCTGTCCATGCGGCTGTATTACCTATCACACCATAGTTCGTGCTACTTTGGGTTGATTGTTTGATTGGAATCCCCCAAGCCACCTGCCTCAACATTTGTTCGTCACCATTATTAATAGCATTCATGAAGTTTTCCACGGTAATGCGTCTGACACTACCACCAACTTCCACCAATACTGTATTGGAACGCAGAATGGAGGTCACCAATGTTTCATTTCCTAATCCTTTAGTTGCCATAATATTATTTTGTTTTTATGTTAATTAAAATGACATTCTGCCAAAACATCAACATCATATTGAGTCCCGTTTCTGTCAGTTTCCGTTGTTGTTACAGATATAGAATTTGTTGTAGAATGTTTCAAACTCTTCCAGTTTTCCTTATCCATCACATCCATAGTCCACGATGCGGAAGTAGGAGTATAAGTTGACCCCGTAGTCATATTTACAATCTTGGCACTTACTGTAACGGGTTGTCCGGTATCAACCTCTTTGTTGGAAGAAGTTATATAACATACAATTTGAAATTCATCTGCCGTATCAATGATACGTACCCCGGCACGTGCTATCGGTTGTGAAGCACTTGAAGACTGATAAACTTCTGCTATGAATAACTGGGTACCGTCCACATCACCACGGGTAACAGTTACACTTTTCTGTCCGTTCTTATCAGTCCAAGCCGCCGTGTCCTTATACCATTTTATATAGTAATCGGTAATGGCATTGGCACCGGCATACAGCTTGGTAGTCAGAGTACAACTTGTTACTTTGCTTGTTAACTGTTCGGTACTTGCAAGAATAGCAAGATAGTAAGAGCTGGCTCCCATATTCTGAATGGCAATAGGCAGTTCCCCGGTCAAATTATACTCAACACCTGCCGTAGAAGCGACACATGAATAAGTCAATGTATCTCCTGCAATATTCGTTTTGCTTGCCAAGTTTCCGACAATTTTAATGGCACCGGTACTGGTATTCAAAGAGAATTTGCCCGTACTGTCTTTTTTCCAACCTCCACTTTCCGCACCGTTAAAATTTAAAGCCACTCCATTGTAAGCCCAACTATGACCAGACAAACTGACCGCCAACCCACGTGCCGAAGTTACTTTGGGTGTCCGTACCGGCTGATTCGCAGCTATACTCCAATCAGGAGAGACAGCCCCACTTTCTTCATCTACGGCCTGAAACAATGGAATGCCATTATTTTCAAAAGTCAGCATCAGGCTGTCATTGGAACGAAGACGTTTAATCGTGATGCTATTTTGGGCACTATAATTTTCTGCCATATTCCCAACCTCCTTCTGATATAATTTGATTCATGCTTGTATTAGTATAAACGATACCGTCCAACAACAGTATTCTATCTTCCAGTTCTCCATCAAGAGAAGGCAGGCACATTACCTCCTTTTCATTCAAGATGATGGATTCTCCCTTTACCAAGTGCCCCAACAACAGAACCCCGGCATCCAAAGCCTTTTCCTTATTTGCTACAACATACCTCATATCAATTATTTATATATATGTTCCCGTTACTGTCCGTATATTCATTTGTCCCATCAGTCAATACAGAGAAAGCCTTTTTTTGCTCGGCCTTAATGTACACGTCCAACCAATCGTCAAGATAAGTTTCACCAATACCGGTTCCATCCAACATTATCACAGTTTTTTCCCCCTCCTGCCATTGTACCCCGGTCTTATTTGCACTGTCCGTAAACCATACCATGCGGATAATCGGTGCCGGTATCGGCACAATTTCTCCATTCCACTGTACCATAGCTATATTCCTATGCAGGATTTCATCAGGATTGATGGAAGCCTGACTTGCCGGTATGCACGTAAATTTTGGATAAACACGATTGACGGAGAATTGCTGTCTTGCAACCTCCTTTCCACCAACCTTCACCAACAGCAAGTAATCCCCCTTCTCGACCAAACGCAAGTCCATTATCAGGCTGGTTAAGGACAAAGCCACTATTTCATGGTTTGCGGTAGTCAGCATTGTTTGACTTGATATGCTGTTCACCTGATAAAGTTCAATTGTATATCCGGTAGTTATTTTATTCACTCCCTTTGTTACCATAAGTGGAATGGTGCGCTCGTATGAATTTTCATCCAAAGCTGCATTCCTATTGGCCGTAGATGCGGAAATCAAATTGTTGGCTACCTTGTAATCATACAACAAAAGCTTGTCAAGAAATGGATTGTACTGGATTATCTGACTATCCCCAATAGACAAACCGTAGGTATCTTCACTCTTATCTACCGTTGTCAACATGATAGAGTCAGTCTTAACGGGAATATTCACCCCAAGCCGGGTATCAGCTATCAGACCTTCAAAATACAACTCAAAACTTTCACCCGGAGCCACATTTCTGCTTATGGTAATGGCACCGCGTGTATCTCCAACCGTATCTATACTGTACTTCCCATTCCATGAACTGATTGCAGAAATATTCTCTCCATTAGCAAACCAGTTCATTTCTGCCAACAAAGAATTAACATAAGGCATATCCCAGCTACCGTCAGCGGCATTCGCTATGACTTCCGGTAAAATCACCAGCGGAGTAACCCCACGGTCAGGATCATATTCATTTGCCACCGGATTATAGACCTGATTGGCCGGACTGTTCGGTGTCATTATCTTCAAGCTTACTGCAATCGTAAGCGGTTGAAACTCTTTTCTGATTCTTTTCTTTTCACTCTCTATCATATCGTCACAATTGCTTCTACTGATGCAGTATCATTTGTTGCCGTTATGGTAAACAAGGTACTTACCACTGTTACTGAATTATTTCCTAAATCACTAATTTCCTTTGTGTTATGTATCGTTATTGAACCGTTGAAATCTTTATGCTTGATATTCCAAGCTTCATCATCGGCGGTATCTCCACTATCCCTTCGGATAGCCCATTGTCTAACTGTGTCTGTAATATCCTCCCAACCTTTAAAGACCTTGCAAGTAATTTCCATTGATTCACCATAAGCAAGAAAATTGTCACCTTGCGTATCAATCTCAATGCGTACTGGTGCATCTATCTGTAACTGTTCGATTGTGCCGGTCATATAAATGTTATTCAGATAAGCGGAATAACCGGTCATATCCAACCCGAAGATGTTGAGATTGCTCAAATCCCCATCCTGCATTGCAACCATACTCTTTGTAAACTCCCAGTCATTTACCCCTACCAAGAAACGGCGGTATGTCCTCGTCTCATAAGCGGAAGTCTGGCGTTCCTTGTTTGTAAAGTTGCCATAAGCGACAAAATGCAAAGCCTCACACGGATGGAAAGAATATTGCCAACGATCAGAAACACCACGAAGCACATAGCGAAACCTTTTGTTTGTTCCGGCATCCAATATTTCTGTAATACGAAAATAGATTGTACAGAAACCGGCAAACATACGGTTGCCACGGCTATCATCTATATCAGATACCGCATTATTCCCCGGCGTTTCATAGTCATGGAAATACCCCATGCAAATATCATCCACAGCCACAGCACCTATTTCACCGTCTTGTAATTTCAAACTTATTGTCCCGGAACGTAGCAAGTTACCATCAGCATCATAATCAGGCTCAACACTCTCTATAATTCCAGCACCGGGAGAACGCCATTTGTCACCAAGCACAATTTCAGCACGGTTAAAACGCAATTCCGGCACCTCTAAAAACCTGCGTAACGTGAGGCTTTCCATATACCCACGTCCCATGCTGTCTATTTTCGCCCCAAAGCCGGTCAAACCCTCTGCAAAACCGCTTGCACCAAAGATAGCACCGGCTAAGAAGCCGATAAGCCCAGCTGCCGTATCATTGTGGGTGCGCGAAAGAAAAAGCTGATTGCCCAGTGAACGGATGATAGACTGTATCTGTTGGGTATTCAAGCCACCGGTTCCCTGCCCACCACCTGCAATAGAGTCTATCTGATTTTGGATTTTTTCAAGCGATCCAACAGCCTTTTCCTCCCGAAGTGTCATAGTGTACTTCGGTATCATATTTTCTCCCTCTTTGATAATAAGGGTATCAATAATGATGCTGCCTTCAATACCAAGATCGCTATCAGTGAATAGCATCAAGTCCCCTTCTTTCAAAGTATCATGTATGCTTGCTTCCCCCCTTGCAACAGCCTCATCATGTTGGCGTGCCATGAAAATATCATCCACCTTCGGTTCATACGAATAGCGCACATAGTCATTCTTTGCAAGATATTTTTTCGCGGTAGCAAGCAACCGTTGTGAAGCGGCCTGAATATAAACGTCCGGCATATCAATATAAAGCAGGACAAACTTGTCACCGGACTTTATATTGTAATCCTTGTATGGGAAATATAATTTCAGACTTTCATCATATACACGGTTACAAGTCAGCACATATTTATTGCCCTTCTTCTCACATTTGGTTATTTCAAAATCCCGGCCACCACACATGCCGTTTTTCATGCTAATGGTGGCTGTTTCAGAAGTTAGGTAATCGTTTATATTGAAACCAACATCTTTTAGCGTTATTGTAAAAGGTGGGACATCTTCACCTTCTTTCAGGCTATCCATTGTACCATCATCTGTCAGTTGTTCGGCATCAGCCACTTCGTCAAGATTGC
Source organism: Bacteroides sp. AM37-9 (assembly GCF_003603455.1). Lineage (NCBI taxonomy): Bacteria > Pseudomonadati > Bacteroidota > Bacteroidia > Bacteroidales > Bacteroidaceae > Bacteroides > Bacteroides sp. AM37-9. The sequence goes on from NZ_QTNF01000012.1 coordinate 88,649, forward strand.
CATTATCCCCGGCATCCAACGATACATAAATACCTGCATCTTTCAACTGTTCGGCGGTCATACCTTCCATTGAAGGACATATTTCTTCCAAATCACCGGTACCGTCAAAATAAACACTCCCTTCCCGAATGCCAAGCACAGCAATATTCTTGCTGTCAATATATGGATCAAGCGTTGTCTTAGGAAAATCAGGTAACATCAGATTTTCCACGGCCATGTTATTCGGCAAATAATTGGTAAGAGAACTGTTTGAGAGCTTATTATAATACCGGTTAGGCATATTTCTTGTACTACCGTATGCACGCAATCGCGTAATAATCTGTTGATCCGCATCGGCTGTACGTTGAATTTCGTACAAACCGTTTCCACGTCCATACTTGAAAATATTGCCCACAGCAATACCGGCAGTACCGATTGTTATTGTTCGGCCACGAATAACAAAGTTCGCACCAAATTTTGAATTGAGCAACTCCAATGCACCCCATACCTTTATATTGTTCACATCAATGTTTACATTGGTAGTGCTCACATATTCAGGGTGTACGACAACCGTCCATTTTTGTGCTCCGGTATATATACGGTCAAGATTTACTTGAACACGGTCTGCCAAATCTTGTATAGACGAAGCGAAGAAACTGAACTTTGGCAAAGAAGTGAAGTGTATCTGATTATCACTTTTCACATAATCAAGAAAATCACATCGCGTCAATTCATCTCCCGGCCAGTTAAACTTTATGTTATCATAAACAAACGCTTCTCCCGAAGTTTTTCTTGCCGCCTTTTTTAATGCCGTAGGATCATAGTTTATCTCAAACTTCTCGCCACGGTACATAACATAGTCACCTATCTCAAAAAGAATGGGCACGGCACTTTTCAGAGTGCTTGTCACAAAACATGCACCCATCCATGTACCATTATACTCCAAACTTTTCAGCGTACAACGTACCGTATTGCCAGTTTTATCATAAACCTTCCATGCCATACAGCTATACTTTTTCAACCAATGCAACTATCTTTGTCGGTTCCGCAACACTATACGAGGGGATTATTTGAGTTCGAGGATCAGTTACTCTAAATTTTACCGGGAAGGTCAAGACTTCATCCATATTGGACTTGTTAAATTCAAAATCTCCAACCTCCAGTAAGTAAAGTCCTTGTCGCCCGATACCCGTGTGCGAGTTATACATTTTCAAGGTGGCACCGTCACCATTCTCCCCCGTGAGATAGTTTTGAAAGGCCATAATTTTATCGTATGCAGTACCCAAATCCCCCTTATAACACATCTCGGCTTCCAAGTCGTATGCCTTTAATAGCAGCTTATCGGGTATGTAAGTATCTTCACCGTCTTCATCCGGCCAATCCCGTTTGGGTAAATCTTTCGTTTCCCCACCCGGCTTGAACGGAAATTCAGTGCACACAATTCCAAAATGCACCAAGCTGTCTTTGACCGGAGCATTCTCGGTAGTTTTCTGCATCAAAATAGAATACGGTTCGTTCATATACACATATAAAAAAAGAGCTTGCCGCAGAGATATTTAGTCTCCACAACAAGCTCTATGGCCTTATACTTTAATCTTATTTCAACGCAAATATAATTGTATTTTCTATATAATCATAGAAAATAATACCATAAAAGTATTTTTTAGTAGATTATTATACTCAACCCCTAACTTGCTTCCACGTGTATGTTGAAAAACATAAAAAATATCATTTGTCATAATTTTATTTATTAATACTTTTGTATTTAATTATAAAAGAGGTTATTATATGTTAGGAGTTTTAGTTTGGATAGTAGTGATTCTTCTGATCTGCTTTAGTGTTACTGGGTGGCATTGGACTATATTTTATGTAGTCATACTACCATTTTCAACATTGCTATTTTTCTTCTATGTCGATTTTCCCGAAAATCGTTTTAATATAAAAAGATTCAAGAATGACATAAAATATTTATTAAATAAATTACATAAGAAATGAAAAAAAATATATTATTCTTTTTGCTTTATACTATTATGTGTTTTACTTCCTATTCGCAGAACAAACAGATTAGTTATTCATCTGTAAATGGGCTTGTAACTTACGACAATGGTTCAGGTACGAAAGCCGATATTGGTGCAAAATTATATATTATACCATGTAAATATTTCAAACAAGATATTGAATTAAAAAATGACTCTATACAAATGGGGTATGAATCTTTGTTACAATACATCAAATGGAAAGAACTTGTTGGGCAAGAACAAGCAATAGCCAAATTAAAAGAATATGACTTTTACATTTCCGCTGAAGAACAAATTAGGAGAGAAAGTGAATTAGCTATATGTTTGGTTGATATTCTCAAATCAAATAAAGTAAAATATAGTTGTACGATTGACAATACGGGAAAATATAAAACTACAATCCCTTATGGTAATTATTATTTTATATTTAAA
>NZ_QTNF01000012.1:91087-153240 GCF_003603455.1 Bacteroides sp. AM37-9
ATGAATCTTTGTTACAATACATCAAATGGAAAGAACTTGTTGGGCAAGAACAAGCAATAGCCAAATTAAAAGAATATGACTTTTACATTTCCGCTGAAGAACAAATTAGGAGAGAAAGTGAATTAGCTATATGTTTGGTTGATATTCTCAAATCAAATAAAGTAAAATATAGTTGTACGATTGACAATACGGGAAAATATAAAACTACAATCCCTTATGGTAATTATTATTTTATATTTAAATCCGCAAATAAAAGCGTAGATAAGTCTATACTTAATGGTCGTGGAACATATAATATCTATAAAATCAAATTATATTCTAAATATAAAGATATTAGTACGTCTTTTAACGCTGACTACCATTAAATATTGAGCTAACATAATCTGGCTAATGTTTTCGCGTATAAATTATAATTAGGCTGGCTCCAAAGTCAGCCCAATTTTATTTTGTGCATTTTGCCACTCTTAGCCAAAAGTATTCAGCTTTCGAGATATTTGTTAAGCGCATCTCTCAATTTACGAATTTCATCATTTGAAGATACTATTTCGGATATTTCATCTTCACATGCGCAATCGCACATTGAAATAAGCATACCTTTTATGCCACCTCCCTTTTCTATTTTAGCATCTTTTGAGAACATTTCTATCGGGAGAAACTCGACTACCCCTCCGCTGTCAAAACTTACCGAAGCCGCAGCGTTTTTCTTTTCCCATTCCTCCACCTCACTACATGACATATAAGCCGTTTGACAATTTTCTAATTCTGGCTTCTTTTGCTCTATCATATCTAAATAGAACTGTATAGCCATTAAACCTTTCTCTGTTACCGTATTGTCTTTTGCAATAAGACCATTTACTTTGAATGTTTCTACAACGCATTCTTTGTTGCTCATAAATTCTACTAATTCCATATTGATTTATTATTTATAGTGGATAAAATTTGTATTTTCTTGCTGTAATTGGAACACGGCAGGATAGTTCCTTTTTGAATATTGTTTTCTAAGGTATGATATTAAATTATCGAAGTTGGTAATGAATCCCTCGTTGATTAAATCAGCCACCTTCTTTTCAAGCTGCCACAGTTCGCGTTGTTTGCTTTCATCACCCTGCTTGTTGCGAAGCATTTTCTCATGTGAGTTAAACACAACCCAATTCAATGCTTCCCCAACCTTTTGCATTGCTTTCGGCATAAACTCTTTAGGAACTATCTTCTGAACGGCAGAGCCAAGTTCTTTGTAAGCATCCCCGGCATCGTTTCGATAGCGAATCATTTCATCGTACACAAACCGTAATACTTTGACTTCAAAAGCCGGATTTATCCACATAGCAAATTTGATAAACAGAAGCGGATTCATCCAAACTTTATCGGGTGTTTTGCCTTCTTTCGTATTTCTACCCTTAACTTTTATAAGTAGTTGATTTTCACCAATGAGCATTTTTGCTCTATGGCTTTCATCCTCTGCAAGAGCTTTCAAAAACTCTGATGTATTATCAGATTCTAAGAATTTACTCATTTGCCTTCTCGGATTCCCTTCTACATTATTCCACTGCCGAAGCAATTCAGTTCCGTCAAAATAACCATCACTCGTGCGCTGAACCACAGAAAAACTATCAATGTATCGCACCATTTCTTGATTTGTTTTCATATTATAAATTTAGATTTTACTTAACAAAGATTTCTCCCTTTTACGGGAAAGTTCACGCTTGTTTTCTTCAAGTTCTTCCCAACGATTAATAATTTTGGCTCGTAAGTTTGCATCATAACCACTTGCGAGAAGAAGACAATCCTTTTTGGTGAGAATGTAACAAGACACTTCTTTGCTTCCACCGTTTGGCATAGGTTGAGGTCTTGATGATAATTCAAAACTGAATTGTCGTCTATCTTCCAGTTGTTCAAGGATATTGCGAATATCTCGCATTACATTTGAATGAGTTTTGCCCGTAATTTCTGCAATCTGTAAGGAGGTCATTGTTCTTTTTTTACCTTTTCCCTCATCAATAGGTATTAACTGATTAAAATTTTCCATATCTTTGCACTATAAAGTTAATGTTTTCCCCATCAGCGGCTCGGACATCTCCGCTTTTGGGGAATTATTTTGTCCGATCTTGTAGTAGGCAGGGAATCGAACCCCAATACGCCATTACTCGTACCTACTGAACCCTCCTTAATATAATAGTCACGCTTGACATAATAGTAAAGAGAAAGGGCAAATCCCGATGAAGCTTAATGTGGTTGTCTGCCTCAAAGAGAATGCCCTATAATATTTTACTCCAGTTCATGACAACCACGTAATGAACCTTACAACATTGTTTCCAGCGCAAATATAAAGACGATATTTTCACCATACAACAACCTAAAAATCAATAAAATAAATTCGGTAAACATCAGTAACAAACGGTAAGAATCGGTAAATAAAAACAGTTATATTTACTCTAAAATTTAGACATAATATAAATAATGCGCGTATCTACCGTATTGTGGCGAGATGTTGATTGTCATTTATGATACCGTTCAAATAATATAGGAATATAAAAGGCTATAAATAAGGATGTTGCAAAACACATGTTAATCCCCATTCATTTTATATCTTACCATGACATTGCCATCGGTTTCAACTTTACAGTTTCCACCATGAACATATACATAAACTTTAGCCACATCGCTTTGCCTTACATGTAGTTTAGCCCGATCATATACACTTACAAAAACTTTGGCACAATCCTCCACTTCAAGAGTCAATTCACTATCATGCCGCAAATGGAGAGTAACAACTGTAAATTTACCGAAAGAAAGTTTGCCTGAACATTTACCGTTCAGTACATATACACCATTGTCGCCTCCGATTACTGGTTCATCAACAAAAATATGGTTTTGATGAAGCAGACTCCGGTCAAAATTGCCTTTTATATATTCCACCGTCGGATAATCGTGTTCAATACAAAAATCAATGCCCCGTATATACATTCCGATCAATTCTTGCTGGCTTTTATTGTTTTGCCAGTCACCTTGCCATTGTGTGCAGAGGCCATACGATACGGCATGGCCTCTCAATTCACTATTCAATCTGTTCATAATCATATATTAAACTTGTTTACACCGTTTATATTCCTATGTAGTATATCCCTGATTTCTTCCACAAATTCCACATTCTTTGCTGTATTTATCTGTATCATTGTCAGTTGTTGTAATTGTGCTTGTGCTATTACATTATAGGCCGGGAACAATTCTTCAACCAATCTGCGCACATACTCCCGTTTAACACTCACGTCAGCCCGGATTGCATTTATATAAGAAGCCAAAAGGTTAGCGGTATTTTCAGTAACATTCTGTATGCCTTTAGATAAACCACTTCCACTGTCTTCTTCCTCTTCCTTCATACTGATACCATATTTCTTTTCCATATAGTTATTCAGTTTGTCAAGCATGGAATAGTAATCATCGGTTTTCTCACTTACCCCCATTAGATAGTCCGCAATACTTTCCAACTCCTTTTCGTCAAGAGAGAAATCCTTGCCGAAATAACCACTCATTCCATCCTCACCGAAAAGCATCTTTTGAAGCTGTTGCATGGCCGGTTCCAAAATACTTATTTTGAGAATGGAGTTCATAACATCACCCATAATGTCGGCAACCTTATTTTTGAAAGCTTCGGCACCATCCTCGCCTTTCTGCCATGCCTCATACAAGGCATCTCCCAGCTGTGAAGCCCAGTCTTTCAAATTAATGCCATAAAGAGATTCAGCCGTTTCTTCGGCAAAATCCTTTATTTGCTGTTTCATCTCCGCAATCTGATTCTCATAATCAGCCACTTTGCTATCATCCGTCTTCTTCTTGTCAATTTCGGCTTGCCGTTGTTTCTCCAATTCTGAAAGTTGTTCTTGCATCAAGGCACGTTGATACCCGTATGCACCACCTTCATCGTATGCCGAAACACGTTTTTGAAGTTTTTCCGCTTCCTGCTTATATTTCTGCAAAGACATCAAATCGAAGATGTTGATCTTTCCCTTATTGCGTATTGCCCCAATCTGATTATTTAATTGATTCAACCGGGTACGGTCATTTTCTGCATCTACAAGTTTTAGTTCCGTGCCACTGCCCAAAAAACGTTCAAGAATACCGTCAATTTGTTCGTATATATATTGCAACTGTTGAGCACGAAGTTTACTCTTTTCAATAGCCTTATCGAGTTTCTTATCATGCGCTTGTGCTATCTTCCCAATCCAATTTACAGCTTCACCAGCAGCGGCAGCAATACCACCAACGATTCCACCTTTGGCGAATCCCTGCCCGATATTGCTTATAGAAGACATGGCATCCTGCACATTACCCATCGTGTCGGCCATACCCTCATTGCCCAAAGCATCGAACATGGAAGACATCTGTCCTGCAAAATTGCCGACAAGATCAGCACTTTCAGCGGCACTTTCTCCCAACCGTCCGATTTTCTTTTCCAGTTTGTCGCTGTTTTTTTCAGAAGTAAAAAGTTCTTTTACATTCTTCGCTAAGGTTTTGAATGGATTTACAGCCAACTGTGCATCTTGCAACTGGGGGATGGCTTTTATCAATTTATCCAACAAAGAATAAGCACCCTTAACATTTTCAATACTACCATCATCTTTCGTAAAAAAAGAAGTAAATCCATTGGGCTTTCCATCGCTATCATAGGAAACCTTTGCATTATTCTTGATTTCCCTTGCGATACGTTCAGCCTCTTTCAAATCAGAGAATGAACGTTGCTCTTTATCTCCAAATATTTTCTCCCATTCAGGTAACAATTGTAATAAGGTCGATTTTAATTCAATCAGCTTCTTATTATATTCATCAAGATAAGCCTTCTGAACATTGTTTAGACCTGACGTATCACCAACCAACTCCCCATTTTTTCCGACACTTAATCCAGTCTTTGATGCGTACTGTTCACTTAATATTCGTATCTTTTCTATCGTTGATCTTGCATTGGCAATAACCTTTGTATCATCAAGTGCAATACTTACCTTATCTTTCTCAAATGCCTCTTTAGCATCCTTCCACACCTTAAAAAATTGCTTATATAATGGGCTGTCTTTACCTCCTAATATACTTTCTGCTTCATCGTCACTCAAAGTGAATGGAAGATCAACAGCCTTTTCTTTGAGTTTCTTTTGTACTGTATCTATTAAATATTGCGCTTCATTCTCATAATCAGTCAAAAAACCAAAAGCATAAGTTGAAGCATCCTTCTTACTTGCACCGGCATTGATAAGCTGCTTGTATATATCCCATTTCTTTGAAACATCAGACACGTACCTTTCAAGTTCCTTTGTGGCCTTATCCGAAGCTTCTTTCATAGCGTTGGCATCAATATCCAAAAGCACTTTCCGTATAGAGACTTTCAATTCCCTACGCTCTTTGGTCTTATCGTCAAGCTGGTTAAGAATCTTATTCAATTCATCCCGATAATTTACAATATTCACCGGTTCTTTACCTTTAAATAAGGAATCAAAAATACCCGATTCTTTAACCTTGCTGGCAGCTTCTCCCTTTCCAACAATGTCAGTCCACTTCTTATATTCAGAATATGCCTCCTTTAGTAAGTTTACCCGTTCTTTCAATCTTTCGGCAAAGGCATCCTTTTTGCTCTTATCCTTATTTGGATCAGTGAGAGAAAAACCGATTTCTTTAGCTCCTTTCTCACCGGCTTGCATTGTGTCGAAAGCCTTTTTATAATCTGATACAATTTGCTTCTGCCAGTCGGGAAGTTTTGACAAGTCAATAGCTCCAATACCTGACAAATCTATTCCGGCTTTAATCAATACCGGCTTCAATTGATTTGTTGTCTCTTTAGCTTCCTTGTATCCTTTTTGTATTCCTTCAATGATTTTCTCTGAATCTGTGGAAACCTTTATTTGGGCTTCAAATTGCCCATCTGTGGCTTCATTGAACTTTTTCTGCAAATCAGAAAAACTTTGACTGGCTTCTGTATATTCAGCATTAATCTTGATATTGAACTCTTCTTCAAGAGTCTTCTCGTTAAAGAAGTCTCGCATATATTTCGGCATCTTCTCGAACGTATCAAAGAAAGAACTTATATCCAAACCGATAGCTATTTTCTGCGCATCACTCAAATTCTCCAAATCCCAGCCGGCAGCTTTCAGCCTCGACTTGTACCCAGATAGGAAGTCCTTCATATCCGGCAATACATCTTCCATATAAATACGCTTAGAGTTTTTCCACGCTTTCCGCAATTGAAAAATATCATCTCTATATCCTCCAGTGAAAGGCAACTCATTATTCAGGCTGGCCAATGCTTTGGGGTATTCTTTGAGAATGGATAGCTGTTCTTTCAGCGGTTTACCCGAAGCGGCTTTGGCAAAATCACCATGTTTGGCTATAACTTTCTGCATGGCGGTGGAATACTCGATATAGCTGCCTGACATGCGGCCAATAATTTTGTTTACCCGTTCCTCCGCATCAATGTAGTCATTGATATTTTCAAGAAAACTGTCATCAAAATAACCGTCAGTCGCTTCATTGGCATGTTCAGACGTACCTTTTATGGCATTCAACAATCTATAAGCCTCTTTTGTATCATTCAAAGCATTCCGAAGCAATATATATTGTTCTGCAAGGCTTTTAACCGTATTTCCTTCATCATCAGTCTTAAACGTTTCATTAAAAGTGTTTGCCCAAACTGGAGAATAATCCTTTAATGCTGTTTTCATTTCTTCAATGGAAGAAATCAGTGAGGCATCATTCGCCTTAAAAGGATCAACATCAGCAAATTTTTGAGCTTCTTTCGTTAAATTCTTGAAACCGTCTTGTGCTCTTGTTGTCAGCTCGGAAATACGCTCGTTCATTTCGTCAGCCTTTTGCCCGGACTTATACCATAATTCAGTAATGGCAAAAAGTCCAGCGAACAAATACATGTATGGATTGAACAAACCCTTAAAAGCAGTCCAAACTTGTTTGGCTCCATAACTAAGCATTGTCATTGCCACACGAGCTTTTCCAGCTGACATAGCCACTTGAAGTTCAGCTTTTGATATATTAAGTAATTGGGTAATATGTCCTGCCTGACCTGATTTAATTTTCCCAAGTGTTATCAACCTCAACGCTTGTTCTTTGTTCAATGCGCCACTAACAGCCAATGCCCTCCATTCTGCGGTAGTCATAGCATTTCTTGAAGCAATCAATCCTTTTTCAGCGGCAGTTAAAGTGCGGTAATTGGAAGCCATCACTAAATCCGCTGCTGTTTTTTGTTTAGCTGCGAGTGTTCCTTTTATTAATGTAGCATTTGCCACTCCCATGGCACGTGATCCTGCATAAACCGCAACCCGATATGTTCCAAACGCAGCTGTGGCCGCTGTTATAAAAGGTACAACTTCTTTCCAATTTTGAGCAAGGGTGGTAAGGCTTTCGGCAGTCCATTTCAATGTACTACCCGTTGACTCCGCAATATCACCAAGCATAATGTCAATCGCATCAGCCAAGTTCTTCCATTTGGACTTAACTGATTCTGAAAGAACTTCCTGCATGTTATTAAACATACCACCATCATCCGTAAGTTCCCAAAGAACATCTTTTACATCCTCAAACGTAACCTTCTTTTTCGAGATCATATCAAGCACTTCACCGGCACTGACAATGCGGCCTTCCAACTTACTGAATCGCTCGGCCAGTTTATCCACCATAGGAATGTTCGCTTCCGTCAATTGTCGTAATTCCGTTCCTTTCAAGAATTTAGCAGCCTTTATCTGACCGTAGGCCAATATGATACGTCCCATATCAACACCTACACCGGCCGATATATCAGCCAGCCTTTTCATGGTATCATACAATTCATTGTATGGTATAGAATACGCGGAAAGTTGTTTGGCATACTGATTCAAGTCCATAACCCCGAACGGAGAAGCAACAGCCAGTTTCTTAATCTGATTGAATATGGTCGTAGCTTTGCCTTCATCTTGCAGGATAGAGGCCATTGCAATTTTCTGATTCTCCAATTCACCACCAATATCAACCACCGCACGTAAAAAATTTTGTGCCGCATAAATGGAGTATAGCCCTAAAAATTCATTTCTTAGTTGTCCGACAATACTCAACTGACTGTTCATTGCTCCATTCATATTGAGAGTGGCTGTCATGTGACGTCTTGCTGCATTGGCTGATCTCTCACGGGCATTAGCCAAATCCAGTTCCGCTTTGGCGGCACGTGCGGCTCTTTGTCGCGCAAGCTCACGTGCGGCTGCGGCAGAAGCCTCCGCTTTGGTTTGAATGGCTGCGGCTTTGGCGGCGCGTAAATCACTTGCTGTAAAGTTTGTATTCAAACCGGCGGCTTGCAAGGCGGCACGAACAGCTTGTGTGGTACTGGCCTTATCCACTACCACATTGATCTTAAACTTCTCACTTTGAAGCAAAGTCTTCATATCACCAACCAACTTCTTCTTGTCAAAACCCACATCAAGTTTTGCCTGCAAGTCTTTGGTGATTTCCGCTTTCAATTTTTTACGTTGTTCCGCTGTCTTATCACGGAACAGTATATCAAAATATAAATTACCGAGATCAGCCATATATTATTGTGTTTGTGTTACTTATAATCATTAATGTTAATTGCTGTTTCTCCATTGCCATACTTATCTTTCCAGCGTTTGGCAGCATCCTCTATTTCGCTTACGGAAGGGGATTTGAAGTTCTTCGTATCGTGCTTCTTTTCCTTGTTGTCCTTGTCACAATCTGTAACCACAATAGACACATCCATTGCCAATAGTTCAATTTGTGCATTTGTAAGTACCCAATAAATACCAAACAAGGGCTTGCTTATTGGAATCCCAAATACTCTCAAAGGCTCTGTCAGCCACGGATAGGACTTGCCTATTTCCCACGTTTGTCCGTAGCTGGTTCGTGAAGGATATGCTCTGCTTCCTCTTTTGTCATTGTCATCATCGTGTCCTTCATCGCGGTCAGATATATGGTAGCAGTCAAGTAGTCTTCCACTGGAATTTTTTTTTTGCCGACGGCTATAACCTTCATCAGCTCATGATCTCCATATTGTTTGATATAAAAGAACCATCGCCACAAGAAAGGATAGAAGAACTTGATCTTCCAATATCCGTTCAAAATGATAGCGGCTGCACATTGGCAACTGATCTTATCATCATTTCCCGATTTCTGCATGGTACTGGTGAATTTGCGTATAGTCCCTCTTTTCAGCCATGAAATACCATATTTCTTTCCTCGGACTTCCACATAGTCCACACTGTCTTCCAACACATCATTCAATAGCCTTTCATCCTCCGGTGTAGGAAGTGTTATGTCATTCTTCTTTGTCATATTTTATCGTGTTTTATACGAAAAAAGGTGGTGGCCGGTATCAAGTAGCTCACCACCTTTTCGCTGATATGAATTTTGCAAAGTGTTATATCCTAAGTTTTTTATTCGGACACTTTTTTACGTAAAATGTAAATAGAGGCACCCTTAGCATCATTCAACGGAGAAACAGATACATTAAAGTACCCCGGCTTATCCTGCTCGCTGACGAAGTTGCTATACCCCTCAACATTCGGTAAGAACAAGGCTGTTTGACGGTCTTCACTACGCATGAAGAGTCCTCCGATTACTTTCTTCGGTTCGATATTGTAACCTTCACCTTCATAAGTCTCACCATCAATGGTAGCAGTCATAGTCACCGTTTCCGCTTTCTTGTTCAGTAACAAGTCATTGATCTTTCCTGCCACGGAAGGTACTTGAAACTGAATATCGGAATCTCCAGCATTAGCAATAGAAGTCCAAGTTGCTCCGGTTGTCAACTTGATCTTGGAAACATCGGCAGCTCCGGTATCAAATGTAACTCCGTCAGAGAGTACCGGCAGCTCCATATCAAAAGCCGCTAAAGTTGCGAGGTCACTATTGACTTTGGACACATAATAAACCTCCTTCATCTGATTAAAGAGCACCTTTAACTCTTCCAGTTTGGTAGTAATAGAAATCTCTGCCATAATCGTATCTTTTTAAGTTTGTGTCATTTGTTTATTATTAGCTTCGCTTGTATTATTAAGGAATGAAAACCGAGTCCGTCATTTCCTCCGGGAAGCAATCGTGGACTTACAGCTGAAAACAATTCCGTCACTATTGGAAATTTTGAAACCACTTCCATTTGCATTTCATCCAAACGGACTGTATTCTCAATACCGTTTGAGCGATCATGCGCAAAAACGTTTATCTGACAGTAAGTGTCTTGGTAGGTACTTCCTTTATCTTGGATAGTTTGTGGCAACCGGATAACAACAAAGTCCTTCATCGCCTTTTGTTCAGCAGCCGGACGATCTGTTATGAAAACCTTTTCACCAATGCCGGTTACTGCATCAGCGATTTGTTTTAATATATCCATACGTCTATAAACTGTCCGTCCCATCATTTCATTGGTTTAAAGTTCTTGAATAATGTATTTTGTGCCCTTTGAAATGTTCCGGTCAGAACATCTGCATTCAACACATTCTCCAAATAGGTTGAATATTCAGTACCCGTGCACATTACTATCTCAAATCCTTTACGTGATTCCGACTTATATCTTTTCAAGAAATCAAAGGAGAATGCTTCGCCATAACCTTTATCAGTTTCTATTGTTCCAGTAAAACGTCTGTTCTGATTATCATAACTGACACCTACAAATGTTTCACCTTTAGTCAGCTTTACTCTCACCGGTTGTTTCATTGAATCTCCACTACAAACGAAATAGGAAAATCTACCGTCCATGAATAATCCGCACGCATAACTGGTTATTGTATTACCCGTAAGATTCCGAAAGCCTGACTTGTTATCAAGTGCATCTTGGATAAGTTCTTCACAGCATTTAGTCAAGACATCAAAGATATATCCTGAAACAAGCTCCTTTGCCTTCCTTATTCCTTCATCAAACAATACTTCATTGCTCCGGTTATCCATGCGTTAATTTTTTGCAAGATTGAAATACACAGTTGTTCCCAAATTTCCGGCATAGCTATCAGTAACCATACATTGAGTGAAAGTGCCTTGTCTGTCCGTGACATCTATCAGATCACCGGCCAATATTCCTTCAACAATTCCGGGAAGGCTCAACAGATAATCGCTCTTTATCACATTATCGGTTTTGAATGTCCGCAAATTTGTACTACCTTCCTTTCGGCATATACCTTCATACAAGATCACCTTCTCACCATCACTGAAAGAATCCTCACCTATAATTCGGTAAACAGTACATTTGTGCGGATGCCGTGGATTATTTACTTTCATACTCAAAAATTGACTATTCTGATTTTAGTGCCCTTTACAACTTCTTCATCCCATTTCTCATACAGTTCTTTCGCCATTTCACGGAGTTGCCGCTTGTCGTATGCACTGGTCTGCCAACCACCTTCCTTATGCTTCCATCCCCCGTCACTGTCTTCGGTATCATTCTTACTGCTTGGAGTGCTTGCACACCACATGTAAATATCGGCAGTGGCAAGATCAAGCTGCCTTTCGGTCAGTTCACTTACCATTGTTCCAAAAGCGATTTTCCGCTTGACAAGAACCCTTTTGAGGGCGTTGTCCGCTATTTCATAAGCAGTTGCGCCACTCAAAAAGTCCTCAATGGTCATATCTTCCGTATGAGAAAGTTCCTCATTCATTCTTGCATGAATTTAAGAATTACACAGTTACAGTAGAGATGAACATATACTGTGGCATTCTCGGCACACACATTTGGGCGGCTTCACTTTCAATATAGATTGAATGTGTTTCAGGATTGGCTCTCTGTGTCAGTTTCAAGCGTCCACCGTCATAAGAAGCAACCTTGTTTGCCTCATATCCCAAAGTCAAAGGCTCCACACCTTGAATAGTACCGATCTGACCTACTGGTATAAAGGCAATATTGGTGGCCTTGAAGTTCTCCACTTGTTCAGTGATAAGATCAGGTTGTCCGTCCGCATCCTTACCGGGCTTGTCAACAAAAGCATAGCTGTCACGTGGCACGATTTCATCCACCTTAACCAGTTTCTTGAAAATGGCTTTCAGGCGGTCTTCATCTTCATTCTGTGCATTGGCAATAACCGTACTATCATCCGTCACAGTCGGATAGAGGGAATGGCCGATACGTTTAAGAACCGTGGTATGAGTCATTAAATCATCCCATAAGTCCTGCGCCAGCTCCATCCTGATCTTGCCCAAATAATGATATTTGCGGCGAATCTCTTTCACTCTGTTCTTTACATCCATAATCGGATCAGAGGCAGAGCCTTGATTTGCCGGAATATGTTCATCCTTAGTCCACCAGCGGCTTGTGCCGGCCAATACTTGATAATGGTTTTCAGGGATATTAAAGTCAATAGTGATACCCTTCAAACCACGTGGGTTGTTATCAGTATCAATAGTGAACTTACCCGTGGAAACAATTCTCATTCGCTGGTGAGTAAGCGCATTGTAGTACGATCCGATAAGACCGTCAGCACTTTCATCAAGCAAGCCCAAGAACACATTCTGCATCTCTTCCGTCAATGCGGACATGCCTACCCGTTGCAACAGCTGCAATTGTTGTCTCACAGTCACACGGTTCAAACGGTAGAACTTCTTTTGAGTCGGGATATTACCCGTCCTTCCTTCGAGTTCTCCCAATGCAGCTTCATAACCCGGACTTTCCGGATCAACGTAAGCTGGCAGCGTTTTCACGCCGAGGCTCGTAATAAGCTGGGAGAAAGTATAATCCAACTTGGTTGCTTCAAATTCAAAACCATCAATTTGAAGTAGGTCATACTTCTCCTTGTAACGGTCAATAAATTCTTGCCAAGTGTCCCCACCAAGCCCATACTCGATAACCTTGTACAAATCAATAGGAAGTGTATTCATACAATTGTCGTATTTTAAATGTTGTTTTCAAATTCTTTTACTGCACCCATACAATTTGAGGAAGTGTAGTAATCTTTTGCAGGATAGCGACCACTTCTTCGTCAAACATGTACTGATAAATCTCTCCGGCATAGACTACTGTCCCACTGGCCTTTGTGTTGCCACTGGCTACAAGAATATCTTCTTGCAAATAACCATTAATGCCAAGAGTGGTAATATCTGATTCAGCCGCCTTGATCTGTGCATCCGTATAAGCGGTGAATGTCTTACCTGAAAGATCAAACTTCACAGCTGTACCGGCAGGAATCTTGCCAACCGCAACCCAATCGGAAATGTTGCTCACCATACCACCGCCCGGATAACGGTGACGGATTTCACGCCACACTTTACGGGCATGTCCGTATTTCACGGTGTTCACATCAAACGTGTTACCCATTGTTCCCATACATTTACTGTTTTAGAGTTAATAATTTTAATTCTTCTTCCAGCCTTCCTTCTTGCCTTTACGTTCAAAGTATCTGCTGGCTGCATTGTGTTGTGTTCCACCTGAACCGTCAGAAGTTCTTGGGGCGGTGCCATAACCCCTGCACGCCTTATATTCTGCATCATATTTTGGCAGAAATTCAGTAACCAGTTCATCCACAGTTTTCTTGGTATCGAAAGTTACCCCCTGCAAAGTCTTGCCCAATACGTAATCATCATTCGCTTGCTTGGCTTTCATTGCAGCCGTAACCTTCTTTAGCAGGTCAGCTTGAACCTTTTTGCTGTCTTCTGCATCTAAACGTGCTTCCAGTTCTTTCAGCTTCTTCTCCAGTTCATCATCGTTTTTCGGTGGTGCCGGTGGAGTTGGAGGTGTCGGGGGAGTCGGTTGGGGCTTATAGTTTTTCTTAAAGTCCTCAACTCTGGTTGCGACATCATGGTTGTACTGTCCTTGCATCCCTTTCAGAAAATTCACAGCCTTGTTCCAATAAGCCTCGTCAGGCTCCGAACCTTCGGCTACGGGATTAAGTTCTACATACTTCTGTAATGTCTGCGGTGAAAAACTGGTTTCTCCAAGTTTCTCGCTTAATGTGGATAAGATTTTTTCTTGTTCCATCGTGTTTATTTTGTGTTTATGTTGAATAAAAAAAGAGTCAGACAATGCTTTTTTGCATCAATCTGACTCTTTGGTCTTATTTTTCATTTAATAGTGGGCAGTATTGGACTCGAACCAATGAAGACGAAAGCCAATAGATTTACAGTCTATCCCGTTTGCCACTTCGGTAACTACCCGTTTTGCGGAAGCAGAAGGATTCAAACCTCCGAAGCCTTTCAGCTTGCCTCTTTAGCAAAGAGGTGGTATCGTTCACTCACCCATACTTCCAATATGCGGCCTACAAGACATCTCTGTGAAACCACCGCATTTCCCTTGTACTTCGGACGTTATTCATTTTGTGTAGCGTATCAGAGAATCGAACTCTGGTTTCCACCGTGAAAAGGTGACGACCTAACCGTTAGTCGAATACGCCATTTGTTGAGATACAAGGATTTGAACCTTGAATAGCAGAACCAAAATCTGCTGTGTTGCCATTACACCATATCTCAATATGCGCGAAGAGAAGGACTCGAACCCCCGACAATCAGGTTTGGAATCTGACGTTCTTCCAACTGAACTATCTCCGCTTCATTGCGCCCGGTGATAGAATCGAACTACCGACCTTTACATTAACAGTGTATTGCTCTACCAATTGAGCTAACCGGACAATATACCTATACTCACCTAACCTGCGATACCCCATTTCAGCGTACCTGTGGGAATTGAACCACACCGTATAGGTTTTGTGGAAAGAGATGAAATCGAATCACCTTAACCGGATTTTCAGTCCGGCGCATACACCACGTCTGCCATCTTTCCATATTCTCCCTTTATCCCCATACGCCACATCGAAGGGAGAAACAATGCGGCAACTCCAACTATTGTTGCGGAGATTCGACTCGAACGAATGACCTTTGGGCTATGATCCCAACGAGCTACCAGCTGCTCCACTCCGCGATATTATCCTGAAAACTACTTTGTACCCACAATATCCACATTTATGTAGTTCTTGCATCTACGACACTTCACTCTCAATATAACAACACCATTGACATAGCTTATATCAGTTAGTTTCTGACCGCATATCGGACATAAAACTATCTTGTTGTATATTTCCCTTTGATCTGCATCTTTATCCGCACTAATTTTTATCATACTCCATGTTTTCGTTGCAAATATATGTACTGGATTTCTTTTCTCAAAACATTTTTGATATTATTTTCTATTAAAATGTAGAAAATAATACTCTTTATGCGTATTTTTGTACTGCAATATTAGAATCAGAGCTTATAGGCCGGTCTCCACATGTGTAATGTGAGGATCGGTTTTCTTTTTATGGAGAAATATAGTGGAATAAAAACGGTTAATGCCAGTTTGGTGCTTGATTATGAATATATCCAAATGTTAAGGGACGCGGATAGGAAAATTCCTAATCCGAATAAGATAATCGCACAAGGTGGAGGGCAGGAAAACATGCTCTCCACCCCGGCTGATATTACCATCTGTGGGGGATGCCGTGGGGGAAGTAAAACTTTTACTCTTCTTATGGAAACATTGAAAGATATAAAAAATAAAAACTTCCGTTCTGTGCTTCTCCGGCATGAGATAGACGATCTCTCTGATATGGTAGAAACATCATCCACCTTATATGATGATTTTGGGGAATACAACAAGTCCAAAAACGACATGCGCTGGAATTTCTATAAAGGTGGATTTTTAAAATTCAGCTATCATGCTGACACACTTGACGATTTCAAAAAGCGTTTTCAAGGTAAACAGTTCGCATATATAGGTGTGGATGAAATAACCCACATGGAATATCTCAAATTCAAATACCTTATCACTTGTAACCGTAACGCCTTTCATATCCGTAACCGCTTTATCGGAACATGTAACCCTGATCCTGACAGCTGGGTTGCAAAATTCATTGACTGGTGGATCGGAGAAGATGGTCTTCCAATCCCGGAACGTGATGGCAGAGTCCGGTATTGTTTTATGGACGGGGACAATGTTTCAGGTATATATTGGGGAGATACCCGTGAGGAAGTATATGAGCAATGCAGGGATATTATACACGCCTACTGGAAGCCGGAGTATGAGCAATATGGCACACCACAAGAACTGTTTATCAAGTCGGTTACTTTTATTGAAGCAAAACTTTCCGATAATGTAAAACTGATGTCTTCTGATCCGACCTATTTGGCTAACCTTGTCAACCAGTCAGACGAACAACGCGCACGCGATCTTGACGGTAACTGGAAATACAAAGCTGCCGGAGATGATATAATAAAGCTGACTCACATGGAAGCCTTATACCGCAATTCCATGCAGATAGGTGATGGAATACGCCGGGTATCATGTGATGCGGCATTTGAGGGTGGCGACAGTCTTGTCATGTGGCTGTGGGAAGGATGGCATATAAGAGACATATTTGTTTGCAAACTTGACAGCAAGAAAACAGTCGATACCGTAAAAGCGATGCTGGAAGAATGGCATGTAAGAGAAGAATGCTTCACCTATGACCTTAACGGACTCGGACAAATATTCAAAGGCTTTTTCCCGAATGCAATCCCATTCAACAACAAAGAAGCCGTGGAAGAGAAATTCAAATACATCTATGCGAATTTAAAATCACAAGCGGCATATCTGTTTGCACAAAAAATTATCAACCGGGAGATTTCCATTGAACCGACTCTTCTTGAACGCAAGTTCTCCGGCAAAGGGTTTGAGAAAGTTCCCCTTAGACAGATTCTCGACAAGGAAAGGAAAGCGATACGAAAGGATGAAGACAGTGAAGAGAAAGGCTGGACTATTATCAAGAAGATTATAATGAAAAAATTAGTAGGTCATTCTCCCGACTTCATAGAAGCATTGCTTATGCGAATGATTTTTGAAATTAAACATAAACGCAAACACATAAAAGGTTTAGGATTAATATGATAGCAGAGATTCTTACAAAAAAGCCTTTTGCAAGGGTTACTCCCGAAGGTTACTTGCAAGGCAGGATTACGAGCGATTTAAGAAACGCATCGTTCACAAACAACAGTGATAGGCTGACATGGCAGCTCATTTCGCAGGCTGATTTTATCCGTGAGTTTTATCCTTCAGGGCACAAGATCAATTCGGAATTGTTTTACCCGGACAGACTGAAATATGACGAAGAGAAGAAACGGTTCTTCCGGGAGAAAGTATTCCGTGCTTCTTTTCCCTTTCAGATGATAATCACTATCCAACAACTTGTACATCTATGTGGCAATGACATTCATCATGAGCTGACCGATACCAAAGTTGATGAAAGTTCACGGGAAATATTTCTCGAATTTCAAAAAGGATGGCTGGATAAAAATATGGAGATTGCATTTTACGAATATGCCAAAAGTGTAAAAATAACGGGAGATGCAGCAATCGTATTCTATATGAATGAAGGCAAGGTGTTCACCAAGAATCTCTCCTATTTTGATGGTGACACTCTTTATCCTCACTACGATTCCATAACCGGTCAAATGACACTGTTTGCCCGGCGATACAGCGACTATGACGAAGAGGGAAAGGAACTCATTTCTTGGGTGGAAGTGTGGGATAATAAAAAAATGTACCGTTACCGGCAGGATAAAAGGGGAATAGCCGGAGCAATAAACAAAGTGAAACAGTATTTCGGTATTGAAGGATATACATTAGTGGAAGAACACGATCATGGATTTACCGAATGTCCGGTTGTATATTATCGGGACAAACACGGTGCCTGCTGGAGCTTTTCACAAGATAATATCGACAAGTACGAACTGGCTATTTCCCATTTGTGTCAAAACAATATGGCATACGCATTTCCAATTATGTTACTTAAAGGTGAAGATGTTGAGATTCAGGGAGATATGTATGGTGCGGTAAAAGCTATCACTATGGGGAAGGATGATGATGCAGGCTTTATGAATCGTCCCGAAGCATCACAATCATTTGAACTTCAAATTAATACATTACTTAAAATGATTTTTATGGGGAGTTTTGTTGTCATGCCTCCCGAAGTAAAGTCAGGAGATTTACCGGGTGTTGCTATCAAGCTGATCTATTCACCATCTTTGGAAAAAGCCATGATTGACTGCAAGGAATTTGACGAATCAATAGACAAAATGAAACGGCTGTTCCTGCACGGATATGGAACAGAAAAAGGCCAACTTACCAAATTCCTCAATTTGAAAATTTTTTCGTGGGCAGTTCCATACGTCCACCAAAATGCAGCCGAATTGGTATCGAACTTGGTACAATTAGTCGGTGCCGGTATTTTATCAAAAGAAACCGGCTCGGAAGAATCCGGCTATGGAAAAAACAATGAATGGGATCGTATCATGCGTGAATATAAGGAACAGCAACAAGCTGACTTGCTATATCAACTGAAAATCAAGAAAAATGAAAATAAAGAGGGTAATGCAAAATGATCTGTACCAACGCGGAGCGCGAAAGCAATCCCGTACTCCGCGCTCTGAATCCAATGTAACTATACATTAGGAAAAGCCGCCTCTGCCTACATAAAATAGACAGAGGCTTTACTTTTTCAACAATTTGGTTGATAAGCTTGTGTTATAACAAGTCAGCTTCTACATTGCAAATGTAATGAATGAATTGAATATGACACTACTTTCGATACAATTTTTTATTATAAGGCTTTCGAGGATATTTCCGGTTAAGCTTCTTTTGCAGATCATCATTGATACTTTCATTCAGAAGGATTTTAGAATTTAGCACCCGGACTTCTCCAGTAAGTTCCATAATAGTTTTAGATTGTGTCGCATTTTGTTTTGAAAGCTCAACATTGGCAATAGCCAGTTTGCTGCATTCTGATGCAAGATGATTGAGTTTCTTTGTGCTGATTAATGATAATCCAAACATAATATTCTGATATTTAGTATGTTAAATAATTATATTGCTGATACGGGAACGGCAAAGCATTTACAATGACCGTGATACGGTGGTAATTTGTCCCATTCCACATGAAATCCGACTTCATCGTCACAAATGTTACAAGGATAGGAGCTGCCACGCATGACAAAGAACCCTACGGCTCCACAGGCTTTAGCCTGCAATTCCCAATGCTTCATCCAACCCTCTGCCACAGCATACTCCGTCAAATCTGACAGTGCAGTCCAAGAGCTTACAGTACGTCCTACTCCAAAAGACTCCTGAACACCGAGTCTTGAAATAATCGGATAACCCTTTGAAATAGCTCTCTGTACATGCTCATTAAGCAATGGCGTTTTTACCGACTGCCTGATAGATGAAAGTAATTTGTCTTTGGAAAGGTTCAGTAGTAATCCGGCGGCAATGGCCGTTTCAACCTCCTTTGAAAACCGGTCAACATATTCTCTTGCACGTTGTGTGAAGGTTTTGCCGTATGATTCTCGCGTTATACATGTTATGATTGCATCCTTATTATCCTCATGTGTCGCTACTGCCAAAGTATAAGTATAGTCTTCAATTATTTCAAGAAGGGATAAAATAATGGCATCCACTTCCTCCTGCAACTGTCTGTTTGCTGAAAAACGGAATAGTTCAGGGCTGATCTTGTACCGGTATGAAATATCTATAATTTGCTTTGCCGCCTCGATCATTACAATTTGAAGATTGGTACGCATGGATAGCTCCGCATCCAGACGTTGACGGAGGTATTCTTTGGCCTCTTCAATTTCCTTATCAGTCGGTACCCTCATTTTTATGTTCCTCCTTAATACCTTCCTTGATACTATTCATGTTTCTCTCTTCTTCCAGTATCTTGGCATCATCTTCCGGTGATACTGGTTGCTGCAAGCCTCGTAGCCGTTCGGTAAGATCAGAATAGCTTTTAAAAAACTCTTCCATAAACTTAACGTCAGGGGTTGCATTACTAATAAGGAAACATACTTTGATCCATGTTTCCAAATATTCACGAAGTTCCTTATTGTTGGTTAACTCCCGAATCCGGGAAAACATTCCGTTATCATCCCGAAAACGCATACTCCAAAAACCTGACACTGCCTTAATACTGATCCAGTCATGTTCACTACCATTATCCCTCGTAACAATAAAGTTACCTACCTGAATACCATTTGTTTTTTTGCTCATAATCCTATTTTTAATTTACGTTCAAATCTATCTCCAAGATTAAAAAAGTATTCCTTACCGTAAGAGTTTATACGTTCTTCATCCGATGATACTTTATTCATTTCATAAATCAAGCAACTATACCTATCATCATCAGGAAGAAGCCCTTTGCACTCTTCTCTGATATAAATATGATGCTTCCCATTTACCCAATAAAATTCAGAGAGAAATCCACCAAGAAGCATTTCAATCATTTTTTGGTGCCTGACAGACAATTCTCCTTGCACTGCTATATCCATTACAATGCTCTTACCTTCTATTGTCTTCAATTCACATGAATAGTTCAAGGCCCGAAGAATAGACATCAGCTCAACACTTAACTCTATGTGATTCATATTTTTCATACTTTTACTATTTCAAATTCATCTGCATGTTCCTTGCCAATCCAATCCCGTTTCTGATTTTCAGTTGCGCTTTCGTAGATTCTTCCTCGCTTAGACAAATGCCTTTTCCTAAAAATACCTTCTTCTCCAAGTTTGTCATAATCTCTTCTTGAAGGGGATAATCCCTTTGCCCTGCAAAAGAACAATCCCGTTTCCTTGTGTCTAAATTTTACTGCCATGCTTATTCCTCCCATGGATTTTCGTCTTCTTCCTCAACGTAAATCCGTTTTAATTTGTCTGATACTTCTTCAAGCTCACGCTTCATTTGATTTACATGAAATCCAGCTGGCATAGGGATTTCCAATGCTCCCCGTAGGTTATCTATTTTTTCAATAACCTCTGCAAATTCATCCGGTGCGATCATACTATTTGGTTCTTATTTTTAATTGTTTGATAATCTTCTCCACAGCGTCCAAGTCAAAAACAGTTGTTCTCTTCTCCATGTGGTACGTCCCCTCCAGTTTCTTCTCCCGGAACAAACGCTGGACTTGATAAATGCTCAATGACAAGCAGGCCGCAAGCCCTTCATGGGTATAAGCGTATCGTTTGCCATCTTGATAAACCGGTTTAGCGATCCTTTGCTTATAGTTACCCCGTAGGTCTTCCCGTTTCTCATAATAGAGTTTTTCCGTCAAGGCTGTTCCATACAAACCATACACCTGACCATTCGGGGTTCTTTTTTTACGATAACCGGCTTCCGAAAGAATACGTCCGAATACTGTCACATTCTCTTCTTTGGCATTATTGTCCCTACACCATTTGCAATATTTCCGGTACAGAATGGCCGAAGACATCCATTTGGGTTCAATATCGGCAATTTCCTCATAGCGGCACAGATAGTTCATTTGATACATGAACTTCATTACGGTACTACTTTCCGACTGATATTCATCCATGACATTTTCAAGCTCCTTACTGTCTGTCAACTTATAACCATTGGCGATAAAACGGTCACGTCCTTCCAATATCCAATTGAATATAGCTGGGTATTCGGCCTCCAAATCCCGTGACAGTTCTTTTTTCTGCCGGGCTTTGGGTATCTCCACCTCAAAGGGAATAATGCAAATACGCCGCCTCATTCCATAGCTCCAGTCTTTCAAATACGGCATTTGGTTGGCATTTGCCATAAGCAGAGGAATATTGTAAGCAGTGAAGTTATCGCCATAGATAGGCCGGGCTTCGGTAGGTTCACCACTGATAAGGCTCTTCAACGTGTCACTATCCTTACCAAACTCTAACGCTTGTATTTCAGAACAGTAGTTCAACCGCTTGCCATTAATGAAAGCGATATTTTTTTTTCTCTCATTTCCAGTAATCAATGCACCTATGCCGAAATTGCTGACATTCTCCCGGCCAAGTATGCCCATGATCGTTTCAAAGACTACACTTTTGCCATTGGAGCCGGAGCCACGAAGAACAAGCATAGTTTCCATTTTCGCCACACGCCGGTCAACAAAAATACTTCCAAGAAACTCCTGCAAAACTTTTTGCATGTTTTTGTCCGGCAAAACTTCATCCAGGAACATTCTCCAAAGAAAGACATGCTCTTCCGGCTTGTAGTCATAGGGAACACATGTAGTCTGTACCCAACGGCGGTTGAAAGAATGTGCACGGCGAGCATTCATATCAAACACACAGTTATTGAACACCACAATGGCATTATCAGGCTTCAAGGCTTTTCCTGCCACCACACGCTTACAGACTTTCAGTACACCCTCCACACGGGAATAATCACCATTGGGCATTTTGCATTTACGCATCAAGTCATATATCAGATTGCCAAAATCATCCCATGCCATCTCTTCATATATCCGGCCACTGAAATAGTAAGGCGTACCATTGAACTTACAAATCGAAGATCGTATAATGGCTGCACGCATCAAGTCCTGCACAGCGTCAACACGCGCTGCACTTTTGGACTCTTGTAAGGCGGCATCCAGTTTCTCGCCTTTCATAAGCCCGAAGACCTCATTTAACAACTTCCTATACTTTCCCTTCTCCATGTACAATCTATGAATTTGAATACCCGGCACGGGTTAAGGCCTCAACCATATATACTGACAGATTATTTATAGCAACATCTCCTGAATATCCAAATCGCCACAAATCAGTACGCCAGTCCTCTAAAGATGTGTCACAAGGTATATGATATTTTTGCATAATATCTCGCATCACCGCACAATCTTCATATCTTTCCTCTTCCTGCGCTTTTCTGAACACAGAAACAAAAACGTATCGCCCATAATCAAACAATATAGACTCAAACTTATTCATACCACCGTTTTTATACCCGAAAACAAAGCATTTCTACTGTTTTTATGCTATTTTTCAAGTGTTTTATGCCACAAATATAGCTTATTTTCTACATAATTACCATATAAATACTATTATTTTCTACTTAAAATATAGAATAAACACGCTTTTTTGAAGTCTTTTTGCCATGTTTTTATTCGTTGCATCATTGAAGACCAATAATCGCAAAATATTGATAAACAAAGGATAACTACTCTATTTCAATAGGAAATACAGATGGAACATTCTCTCTGATATGTATGGTTTATGTAGGGTTTTAAAGGCAACTATACATATATAACATATTGAAATACAAATCAATGGAAAAATAGTGCATAGTATGTATAGTTTTTTATGCAAACCATATTATATATATTTTTTTCCCATACGCAATTTACATATAAACTATACATACTATACATTAAATTTCCATTGACCTAATAATGAATGATTTACACATGTATAGTTATGAAGTAAACTATACATATACTATACATTTTCAGAAGTAAAACTATACATCGGACATTCACTTTTGTAATTTATCATTGGAAAAGCCTTAAAAACATCCATTATTGGCTCCAAAAAAGAAAAAAAAATAAAAATCTTGACCGGGATTGAAACATGCTTGGTGTCTTGGGTAGCCGGGGGGGGTGCCCTCCCTGCTTTCATTATCCAGTTGACCAGCAAAGAAGGAGAAAAGCCGCGCTTTGCCTTGATTCTCTTTATATTATACCTATAATATTAAATATTATCCGGCTTTTCCGCTCCTTCTGCTTTCCGCTTTGCTCGATCAGCTATAAAAAGGCTACATCTATAACATTGCAAAGGTAGATAATAATGTACTGTTTCCTCTTCTTCCGTGTTTTCGTCCTTCTTCATTTGCTGGAGATCGGCTATTTTCATTAATACATCCGCGCGATCTTTGCCCCTTAAATAAGGTAGGGTTTGTTCGAGGCCTGATAAAACAGCGTCTTTATCTCGGTATTGTACAACATTCCCGGCTTTTTCTTCCTCTTCTGTTTCTGTGTTTTTCTTTTTCTTCTTGCTTTTGGGGCTATCATTGTCAGGAAGGAAGGCGGCGCGGTTATCTTCAAAAGACCGTATTAGTTTATTAATGCCGGGTTTATCCTTTGCAAGTTGGGCGGCTCCGCGTTGCGCCGTTTCTATTTTGGTTGATCGTGGTCTAAATATAGTTGCGTATGCTTCGCCACGACTGGCACCGGATGCAACAAGCATACAAAAGAAAACATCATCCGGGGTTAATTGATAAATTTGCTGTAAATCTGTTACGCGCTTACTGTACACCATATAAAACGATATGAAAGAGTTTATTATATTGGCGTCTCGCGCTCTGTAACTTGCTACAAAGTTAAACAAAGGCTATAAATAAAGCAAATAAGCATATTTAGATGTTTACATCTATAAATATTTCCTTACTTCTTAAAGGCTTTATATTTATTCCCTTGTTGTTATATAATATACTGATAATCAATATATTATACAAGTATTAATAAATGCAAAAATAGAGTGTTTCCTTAAAAATAAAGATACATTTTGTTTTGTATTACAAATATTATTCGTACCTTTGTAATACAGAAAAGGAGATAAACGGTTAACGTCTTCCACACTTTCCCGTTTTTACTTCTTCTTTGGTTGAATGTTTAATTTAAAATATAAGATCATGGAAGTATTACTAAACTTACAAAACAAAAATGTAACGTTAAACGCCGTACATGTAGCCCCAGAAGGCACAAACTGTTGCAACCGTTTAAAGGTTCATTTTGATGTGTTTCAAGAAACAGCGAAAAAAGCCGCTATTATAAGACTATCAACGGCAAATAGTTTTGAATTGATTCACTATCAGGATAAGCACATAGCGTTATTAATTCCTTTTGATCGTATTCAAAAGATTTCATACTAATAAAAAGCCGGATCAGTGCGTTAACTTCTCCGGCCTCCCTTTAAACTTTGCGTTTATCGGTTAACGTCTTCCACAACGTTAAATGCAAAGTTAAGGGAAAAACAAAGACAAACCAAGTTTCACCCTTTAAATTTTGCGTTATGAACACAGATTTATTAATTATCTATATTCGCAATTCTCGCGATATTTACGCGCTTACTGAATGGCTGCAAAATACACTTTTGAAAAAAGTAAACCGCGGCTTAACTCCTTCCGTTGAATATCTTGCAAACTGTTCCACTATGAAAAAGATCGTCCGGATGGCTGCAAAAATGCTTTCCGATCAGGATCATAAGACCGCAACCAAGCAAGAAAAAGAACAAGCGGCAAGAGAACACGCGGCCTATATTATCGGATGCGTGGAATATCTTTCTAAATTCTAATAATAACTATTTTTCCGGGGCTGTCATGGCTCCGGGTTACTTCTTACTTTCATTATTCACCCTTTAAATTTTGTATTATGACAACTACAAATAGACTTTGTTACACAGTATCAAAAAGATATATTCAAGCCGGGACAACCTTTAAAATCAATGTTAAAATATTACTGGCTGATGATTGCAAAAATAATATATGCGATTGGAGTATAACGGCGGATATTTACGAACAACGCAAAAACGGGCGTTTCGTTTGGTGTGCTGGTGGTTGCTGCCATGAAGAAATACTAAAGCGTTTCCCACAGTTTAAAATGTTCGTTGATCTTCATTTGTCTAATCATTACGGCGCGCCAATGTACCCAGTTGAAAACGGTTTTTACCATATTACGAACAGCAGCAAAGAAACTGCAATTAACTATTTGCGTATCACGGAAACGGAATATAATTTGCTTCATCAGGCAGAAGATAAACAATACTTTAAATACCTCCTTTATATGCTCGGTATCGTTGAACGCTGGAAAAGAGAATCTAACGAGGCTTTAAAAAAGCTGGAAGAGTTAACCGGGCAAACATGGGAAAACCCATATAAGCCGGAAAACGAACGTTTTACTTTGAAATTGACGGACGAAGAACGTACAACTATAACTAACAGAATAAACGATGGTTATTATCGCCCTGAAGCTGTACAAGCGCGAAAAGACGAAGAAAAGCGCAAAGCATACGAGAAAAAACGCGCTGAAATAATTAACGATTGCAAAAAGAAACAACAAAAGGCCGAAAATGAAAAGCGGGTTATGTTGGCCGTTCTTGATGCCGGGTTATCAGTTAATAATGTGATATATTACGATCATAGTAACGAGCTTGTTTTTAATTGGAAAGACTACGAAACAAAAGTAACGGAGAACGATTTTAATAAATTCGTTTCCAGTGTTAACCGTTCTTTGTTGCCTGCTGGCATAACTTTTAAAATGAAATAGCCATGGCAAAATACACGATAACCAATCAAAAAGAGTTACGCCGATCTTTTTGGGAGTTCTGCAAAGAGTTCGGAGGCGAATTTGAAAGAGAAGCCAACAAAAAGAAACATTCTTTTAAACTGGATTTTAATATAGCTTTCGGAGAATATAAAGACGGACTTTGTAAAGATGGCATTATATTGCAAAGTTTATACGAACGTGCAACACTTTATTAATAATAAGCTATGTTTTGTTTAATGCTGCTTTTATTCGGTGCCGTGGTGTTTATCTCCGGCACCGATCCCAAAAAATTAAAAGACTTCATAAATAAAAACGATCAATCAGACAAATTTTAAATTTATGGAGAAAAAGATATTATATCATATTGGGTTATATGGATTTAGAAAACTTATAGTTTATGTAATTAAGGATAACGGGGATAATACATCTATTGTTAGCCTTAACAAAGACGGTTCATTCCCTAAACACGTTTGGAACTGTAATTTGCATAACATAAACGAATAATACAAATATTCCACCGCGCCGGGCGGTTTCCCGGCATTCCTTTAAACTTTGATATTATGACTACCTATATAATAGAATCCCCAAACGGAGAAACGCACAAATTAGAAGTATTCCGCACCGCAACCGGATTTAGTGTTTGTGTTGATGGCTCAAATATATGTGAGAGTATAACGGAGGAAGATTTTTTGCAAGAGCTTGAAAACCCTACTTTCTAACATGGTGGGCGTAATTATTTGGCTAATAGTAGTTTTATTAATCTGCTTTAGCGTGTTTGGCGGTCTTTGGCTGCTTCCTATTTACTTGCTTTTCTGCCTTGCTTTAGGCTTTTACTTTGGTGTAAAATATCTAACTATTTAATGTTATGAATGAAAAAGAATTTAACGGCCTTATTTTGGCCGAACTGGTTAAAATAGCAAACGAAGTTTTTACAAATGAAATAGAAATAGCTCCCGGCACCTATACCGCCGCGGAGCTTGCAAAGCTGAAAGATGCCAACGGCAACGAGATAAATATAAAATATCTTTGCGTTGATGCCAAACTAAATATAACGGATTTTAGGGCTGTACAAATAAACAGCTTTAAGTGTTCCTTCCCAGTGGATCAGGTTTTTAATCTTGTTTGGCAATTTGAAAAGCTGATAGGCACCAAACAAGCCAATAAAACAAGGTTTACCAAAATAGAAGAGCGTGAAAATATTGTTTGCTCCTTTGATATGTGGATTACAAAGGAACATCTAAATATCACTAAATTAGTAACAAAAGATTCTCTAAGACCAGCATTTAATTATATTTATCTTGATCCTTACAAATCGGCTTTAGTTGCTTCTGACGGGCGTACATTAAAAGAATATCCCGTAATTATTGAAACATCCGGGCTTTTGCCTGACGGTCTGAAATTATTTATCAATCCCAAACATTTAAAAGAAATGGTTGGCCGGTGCTCTGTTTGTGTTTGCAGTCAGGAAGGCGGCAATATTACAGAAATAACCAACGATAAAAAACAAACCTTTATTTGTGATTTTGCCGGATATTTCCCTAATTACCGGCTTGTATATCCCAATCTTTCAAAAGACGGATTTATAAAGATTCAGAAAAGCGAATTAAAAGCGGTTGCCGGTTTTGTAAAAGAAATAGCCAAACGGAACAAAAAAAGCGGTTTCTCACTTCGTACTATTGCCGGAGAGAACAAAGTTTATTTATCTTATAATGACGCAGACAGTAACGGACACAAAGAACTTTGTGTAACATTGGAAAAAGCCGCTTTAATTGATATAAAGTTAGGTTTCTTTGCATCAAACGTTATCCCTTTGCTTTCCGGCTGGACTGGTGGCGTATGGCTGGTGGCACCTGATCGGGCGGCGGTCTTCGATGATAAGGCGGCGCGTATCGGTGTGGTTATGCCTGCCTTTATAAATGATTCTATTTGCCCGAACTTAAAATGTAATATAAAGGCTTTGGATCGTGCCAAAGTTCCTACCATCCCGGAAAAAGAACCGGTAAGAGAGCCGGAGAAACATTTACCGGCCTTATATGTGGATGTACAAACAAAAACACCGGCTTTTGTCTTTGCTTTGGTAGCTCTGATAGATTTTATTTCCCGTTGGTTTTATCAGGATCAAATAAACAAAGCATTACAGAGGCTAACAATGCTAACCGAACTATCCGGCATTTCTTTGCCTGAACTATTAACCGAACCAGTAAACGAAGAAACAAACGCGAACGAACCCGAACCAATAACAGAGAATGAACCAGTACGCGCATACACACCCGAACTATTGTATATTGATCAGCCTTTGGTTTTCCCGGTGCCTATCTTCATACATAAACATGAACGAACTATCAGCCCAACCGTTGTGCCCGAACTATTGAATCGTCAATGTATAACATTGCTGTTTGTTTCCATGATGTTGCCCGAACTATTACGGCGATATGTTTGGGGAGCAATCCGACCAAAGGCAAATGCAGATGAACTATTTTGGGGCGATTTTAGACGTTTTCACACCAAAGGTAATCATCGAATCAGAGACGGAACAAAAGAGGCAAACAAGCCTAAATTACAGCCATTTCAAACGAATTATTACATACATCAAGAATCATTATGGAAGAGAATAAACAAGCCAAAAGAAGTTATCGCCGAAACAAACCGGTTACGAAAAGTAAGGTCTATGCTATTAGACTGGATATTGATTTGGTTGATTTTGTCAGAGAGCAACCGAACATGAGTAAATTTATTAATGAACTGATCCGAAAGGAGAAGGAAAATACCCAAAAGTATGAATGAAAAATCAAAAGCTTTTGAACTGATAGAATTTGTTTGGAACAATGAAAAGACTGATTCTTATTTACGAGTCAACATAGCCATGTATGAAGCAGTAAAGTTGGCTATAATATCTCAAATGAAATTCAATAAAGAGGATTTTCAGAATATATTTTCAAAATTCAGCGGTGGTTACTGGTTTGGAGTCAACGCCAACGGTAAGGGCTATGGTGAAAATTTCTATCGGAAAGCTGTTACTTCGGGAAATATTTCAGCCTGCCAAAGCTATGAAGCATTCTGCAATATTAAACCCTTCATAGACTCCAAAGGCAGAAGGTTATGCAAAGGGGCAATGTACCGGGATAATGAGAAACGTTATAGGGTGACGGGATTTGATTTCAGCACTAAAAAAGTTTATTTAGTAGGTTATGCCATAAGTGATTGGGAAGAAAAAGGCAAAAAGACTCTTTTCAACTTTACCAACAACGAATGGAACGAATTTAGAAAACAAATAAAGCAATTTTAGCATAATTATGAATCAAAAAGCAAAAGATTATATCAGACGTAACACTTTGGATTTGGAAAGTGACAACCGGATGGATTCTACCGGCTATGTGCAATATGCCATATCAGAAGCAAAAGCCTATGCAGCAATAGCGATAGCCGAAGAAGGAATGAGACAAAAAGCCATTGAAGCATTCAAATTTGCTGTTGATGGTTACTTCATAATTGGTGGTACCGATTATTCAGCCGATAGATTAAATGAATTTATTAAAAAACTTGAATCTTAATTGGATATTTATATGAGAATGATAAAATTTAGAGCGAAAAGGGTTAACGGTGGTGAATGGGTAAAGAGTATGACCATTTCCTATGGAACCATCAAAAGAAAGATGTACAATGTATTCTTTGAAGTAGAACCCAACAAGTGGGTTGGTGTTATTCCCGAAACAGTCTGTCAGTTCAGCGAAATAACCGATAAGAACGGTAATAGCATCTTCGAACATGATCTAATACTGATTCATGAAAGTGAAAGCTCCTATCAATTTACAGTTGAGGTATTATTTCATAAAGGTATGTTTTGCTACAAGAACAAGGCATGTGGCTTTACTCCGTTGTGGTACGTCAGCGATAGATGTGAAGTGATAGGAAATGCTTTTGATAATCCTGAATTGATGAAAGAAGGAGTCCAACCATGAATATGCCATATAAAACCAGTCGTGACTATCAGCTTCTTAAAAAGCTACTGGATGAAGGAAAAGAGATCGTATGTTTTACAGACTTTCCGATAGATAATCGGATTTTCCGTGATGTTTGTAAAGCAAGAAAAATAGGAGAAGGCCGATATTCCGTTACTTGCCGTGGTTGTGAATATGCTTCATTTTGGGAAAATCACAATTACAAATGGACGTTTGAAGATGAAATGCGAATGGCTAATATAGAATTTATTGAACCAAATATTTAATTGATATGAAAGCTATTATAATATATTCAGGCAAAGGCGGCGTAGGCAAAACCACAACAACCGCAAATATAGCAAGATTACTTGCAAAACAAGGGAATAAGGTGTTTATCATTGATGCAGATATAAACACCCCGTCAATGAACACCGAATTTGAAGGCGATCATCCGCATGAAATGATTTGGGTACACTCTTCTGGAAATATGTTTTCCAAGTTTATTTACTTGGAAAAATCAATGGTAAGGCAATATCTTGAACTGGCTAAAAAGAAAATACACTCTATCAACCCGGATTATGTTCTTATTGACACGCCTCCAAGTGTTACAAACGTGCATATAGAACTTCTTAGTAGGGTAAAAGTAAGTTATGTGCTGTTTGTCACCCAACCCACGAAATTAAGCAACCAAGATGTATTGCGTACAATGGACTTCTTTCATGAAAGATGTGGGAAGGTTAATTGTGGTATTGTGGAGAATATGTGCTACGGTACAGAACATAATGAATACCCAATAAGACTTGTTGCACAAATACCCATGCAGGACAACATGAATACCGAAAACCTGCTAACCAATGCCCTATAATGAGTTTCAAAAGATAGTTGATGAAATCGTACAGAGTGATATTGTTGTTCTTGAAGAATATTCCACCGAAAACGGATATGATGAAAACTTTGATGTTACGGATATACACATTACCGGCTCACGAAAACATTACTTTACCCATGAACTTAAATATGATAATGGTGTAGAAAAAACTCTTACTCTACCTGCTATGAAATTTCTGTCTGTAAGAACATGGGATAAAGTAAGAGATTATATCCGATTCCATGATGATATGGGACATCTTTGGGACGAGAGAATGAGAAGATGTGATACAGAAAGGGTTGGCAGAGTAGTAAATCATTTCCAAAATGACGATAACGCCTATTTTATGGTTATAAATGCGCCAAACACGGAAGTTCATCTCATTACCGGAGAAATCGGAATCTGTTCTTTATTGACTGGGCAGAGAGGGCATTTTGAACTACCAAGAGTCAGTTATCAAACGAGTAAAGGAAACGTGGTGCTGTTCCCTGATGAAATTATGCCAGTAGATATAAACTTGCTACAACAAGAAATAAACGAAGGCTATATAATGTTAAGTGACGGGAGATATTTACCACCGAAAGAAACGGTACAACAATGTTACAACGCTTTCGGCATAAGGGTTGGCTTAGGTGATAATTGGGAAGATATTTATGATAGTTGGAATAAAGAAATGAAATAAAAATGAAAGATTTACGTACAGCATTTTTGGTAAAATACCCCAAATATGAAATTATACTCAACATGTATAGTAAGGCGAACGATTGCCCGGCAACATGGGAGAATCTTTCAAAAGTCCGATTGCAGGCTTTTGTTGATTATATGGAAGAACGGCTGGCACCAAACTCTGTTCGCCAATATGCCGCCAAATTAAAAGCTGTATTGAACTTGTATAATGAAGAGGTTGAGCTACCTAAAGACTATAATAAAATCCTTTCAGTAAAAAATGTGAGAAGCACTAATGTTTGGCTTACTGATGAAGAACTTGAACAAATTATCACCTATGTTCCCAAGAATGCCAACGAACAATTGGTACGCACACAATTTTTAATAGGAGCCTTTACCGGTTGCCGTCATAGCGACTATACACGGTTGAACAACCGTAATATAGTGGGTGGAATGATCTCTTATGTCAGCCTAAAAACTAAAACTCATGCCACAGTGCCATTGAAGCCAATCGTGAAAGAGCTACTAACAAATTTGCCAAAAGAAGAAGTTACTGATCCGACATTCAACAATAATATCCGTAATATTTGCCGGAAAGCCGGAATCACAGAGGCGGTTAAAGTATTCAAGGCCGGAAAGGAAGTGGAAGGTGAAAAATGGGAATTTGTTTCAAGCCACACGGCACGCCGGAGTTTTGCAACCAATTTGTATTTACGCGGTGCCGATTTATACTCAATAAGCCAAATGATGGGACATGCAAGCGTGGAAATGACTCAAAATTATCTTTGCTGTGGTCTCCGTGAACAATCGGCACAAGTTATGGAGTATTTTAAATGAAACAAGCCACGCTAAATATCGGTAGAACTATTTTAGCGTGGCTCTCTTATACTATGACAAAATCCGTTCCAGCATCTCAAAGTCTTTTTCCACTTCGGCATTCAGAACTTTAGCATATTGTTGTGTGGTGCGTACATTTGTATGACCGAGCATTTTACTCACATTTTCCATTTTAACCCCATTGTTCAGGCACATTGTCGCAAATGTGTGCCTGCTCATGTGAACGGTCAAATTTCTATCAAGCCCTGCATAATCAGCAACTATTTTAAGCCGCAAATTGTATTGTTGATTACTGATAATCGGAAGCACATAATCATATTTTTTCAATATTTCCATTGCAGGAGACAGTAATACGATAAAATAGTTTTCTTCTGTCTTTAAACGAATATCCAATATAACATACTTATTGCCGCGTTTTTGTACGTCACGTTTGAAATTGAATTTAGCAAGATCAGCATAGGATATTCCAGTATATGCCTGAAAAATAAAAAGGTCACGGACTCTACAGATCGTTTCCGAGTCTATTTGAGCATCTTTCACTTTCTTCAATTCTTCGGCAGTCAAATATTTCCTGATGGCATGTTTGCCACGGGAAAAACGCTCCCCCTTATACGGATCATTTTTTAGCAAATCAAACTTTATGGCCTCGTGGATATAACGTTTGTTACGTTTATGATAGTTATATATTGTCGGCTGTGAATAGCCCTTAGCATGTAACCAATCATCATACAATGTGATATTGGCTTTTGTGAGATCAGAAAAATATATTATTCTGTCAAATTCACGTAATGAGGTCGCAAATGTCCGATGGGAAGCTTTGGTACTTTCCGTTATATCTCCACGCTCTTCAATTCTTCTTTCTACAAAGTCAACAAAACTTTCCGATTTATTGGTATATCTCAAAAATCTATCCAGCTTATCAAAATCAAAAACTTCCTTTTTGCTGATAAGTTCATTAATCCAATTTTGGATAATCCGGAGTTGTTCATCAAGACACTGGTTCAATTGAATCATTTCAACCGAATTGATTATCTTCTTTCGATCATTCCATTGGTCGGAATAGACTTTAACGCCGGTTCCGATCCATTTTCTCTTACCTTCGCTCAAAACTTCAATTTGAACGAGTCCCTTGTGTGTCTTTGTCGCAACCTTTTTACGGTCAAAGACGAATCTCATTGTCGGATATTTCATATTCTTTTGAGTTTTGGTATCTACTGATTATCGCTACAATAAAAAAATGGTATCAAAGGCGGTATCATTATAGGTGAAAATATCGGTAAAAATCGGGAAATACTGGTAAGTTTCCGGTAAATATGCACCCAATTTTTATATGTTCTCCATCTACTCCCAACGCCTTAATTGCTTGATACACAACAAAAAAGGGAGTAACTAATGTTACTCCCTTTCGCGGTGCGTACGGGACTCGAACCCGTGACCCCATGCGTGACAGGCATGTATTCTAACCAACTGAACTAACGCACCAAATTTTATTTTGACTAACTCATTTTATTTCTTTCAGCCTCTCTATTGAAGAAGCGGTGCGTACGGGACTCGAACCCGTGACCCCATGCGTGACAGGCATGTATTCTAACCAACTGAACTAACGCACCAGAATTTCATTTTGTTAATCTGCATCTCTCTCGATTGCGGGTGCAAAGGTAGTTGTTTTTTATAAATCTGCAAGCGTTTTGGGAAAAGTTTTTTTCAAGAAAAAACGAGAAAAACGCTTAGTGTCTCATTTTGAGTACTTTTGTAATGAAATAAATATTGTTTTTTTTCTTCGGATAGTGACGCTATCCGGTTGTTATAGTGACGCCATCACGATAGGATAGCGTCACTATCTGAAGTCAATAGCGTCACTATCCTGAAGTTTGTCATTCTATTCATAGAAAATAACTCCCAATATCTTTCTATCTGTAAGAAATCACCGTTTTTATATCAACTTTCTGCTTGAATAATTCGTAATTTTGCAATAAATCGTTATTTTTGCGGACTAAAATAAGAAAGGTGGAAAATTATCCGCCTAGAATCGTTAATTAGTAAAAAGAATGATGACAACAGCCAAACTGTTATTGCACTGTCCCGACAAACCGGGAATCCTTGCGGAAGTGACAGACTTTATTACGGTAAACAAAGGAAATATTATCTATCTGGATCAATATGTAGATCATGTAGAGAACATATTCTTCATGCGTATTGAATGGGAACTGAAAGACTTTCTGGTTCCGCAGGAGAAAATTGAAGATTATTTCAGAACTCTCTACGGGCAAAAATATGAAATGGATTTTCGCCTTTATTTCTCTGATGTAAAACCACGTATGGCTATTTTCGTTTCCAAGCTGTCACACTGTCTTTTCGATATATTGGCACGATATACAGCCGGAGAATGGAATGTAGAAATACCTCTTATTATAAGTAACCATCCGGATTTGCAGCATGTAGCAGAGCGGTTCGGAATTCCTTTCTATCTGTTTCCTATTACAAAGGAGACGAAAGAAGAACAGGAGCGTAAGGAGATGGAACTGCTTGCCAAGCATAATATTACATTTATTGTATTGGCGCGCTATATGCAGGTAATTTCCGAGCAGATGATTAATGCTTATCCGAATAAGATTATTAATATACATCACTCTTTCCTTCCTGCGTTTGTAGGAGCGAAGCCTTATCATGCGGCATTCCAGAGAGGTGTGAAGATTATCGGTGCAACCAGTCACTATGTAACGACTGAATTGGATGCCGGACCGATTATTGAACAGGACGTGGTGCGTATTACTCATAAGGACGCTATTGAAGACCTTGTAAATAAAGGAAAGGATTTGGAAAAAATCGTTCTTTCACGTGCAGTACAGAAGCACATCGAACGTAAAGTTTTGGCTTATAAAAATAAAACAGTAATATTTAGCTGATGAAAGTAGCAGTTGTAAAATACAATGCCGGCAATATTCGTTCTGTGGATTATGCTTTGAAGCGGTTGGGTGTGGAAGCGGTGATTACTGCTGATAAAGAAGAACTCCAATCGGCAGATAAAGTTATTTTCCCCGGAGTGGGAGAGGCGGAAACTACCATGAACCACTTGAAAGCAACGGGACTGGACGAACTGATAAAAAATCTCCGTCAGCCTGTATTTGGAATTTGTCTCGGTATGCAGTTGATGTGCCGGTATTCCGAAGAAGGAGAGGTCGATTGTTTGAATATCTTTGATGTGGACGTGAAGCGTTTTGTTCCGCAGAAACATGAGGATAAAGTGCCGCACATGGGATGGAATACTATTGGAAAAACGAATAGCAAATTGTTTGAAGGATTCACTGAAGAAGAGTTTGTCTATTTTGTACATAGCTTTTATGTGCCTACCTGTGACTTTACTGCTGCTACAACAGATTATATTCACCCGTTTAGTGCTGCATTGCATAAAGATAACTTTTATGCCACCCAGTTCCATCCGGAGAAAAGCGGTAAGACGGGAGAAAAGATTCTGACGAACTTTTTGAATCTATAATAAACTATGTTGCCGTTTATAATAAACTCCATCATAATTTATAATAAACTCGTTCATCGTTTATAATAAACTTTTAGCAAATAAATAATAGATGATAGAAATTATTCCAGCCATTGATATTATTGACGGAAAGTGCGTACGTCTTTCCCAGGGAGATTATGACAGTAAGAAAGTATATAACGAAAATCCGGTGGAAGTTGCCAAGGAGTTTGAAGCGAACGGTGTTCGCAGGCTTCATGTAGTAGATCTGGACGGTGCTGCTTCTCATCATGTAGTCAATTATCGGGTGTTGGAACGGATTGCTGCGCACACTTCTCTCGTTATCGATTTTGGTGGTGGAGTAAAGAGTGATGAAGATTTGAAAATTGCTTTTGAGAGTGGAGCACAGATGGTTACAGGTGGAAGCATTGCGGTGAAAGACCCGGAATTGTTCTGTCATTGGCTGGAAATATATGGCAGTGAAAAAATCATTTTGGGGGCAGATGTAAAAGATCATAAGATAGCCGTCAACGGTTGGAAAGACGAAAGTGCCTGTGAGCTTTTTCCATTTCTTGAAAATTATATGGATAAAGGTATACGCAAAGTAATCTGTACGGATATTAGCTGTGACGGAATGTTGAGTGGGCCTT
This sequence comes from Bacteroides sp. AM37-9, assembly GCF_003603455.1. Lineage (NCBI taxonomy): Bacteria > Pseudomonadati > Bacteroidota > Bacteroidia > Bacteroidales > Bacteroidaceae > Bacteroides > Bacteroides sp. AM37-9. The sequence goes on from NZ_QTNF01000012.1 coordinate 127,555, forward strand.
CTATTGATTTATATAAGGAGATGCTGGCAAAATTCCCTGACCTCTATCTGATGGCTAGTGGCGGGGTGAGTAAGGTGGATGATATTGTTGCTTTGGATGAAGCTGGTGTTCCCGGAGTTATTTTCGGTAAGGCATTATACGAAGGACATATCACCTTAAAAGATTTGAGAATCTTTTTATAATTAGCGTACCAGAATGAAATGGCTGTTTATATTATAAATGGCTACCTTATTATAAGAGGAAACAAAGAATCAAACTTCAGGGATATAGATTATAAATTGTTGAACAATAAATAAAAGTAGGATTGTGTTAGCAAAAAGAATAGTACCTTGTCTGGATATAAAAGACGGACAAACCGTGAAAGGAACGAATTTTGTCAATTTGCGCCAAGCCGGTGATCCGGTAGAGTTAGGCCGCGCTTACAGTGAACAAGGAGCAGATGAACTTGTTTTCCTGGATATTACTGCAAGTCATGAAGGACGTAAGACTTTTACGGAATTGGTAAAACGGATTGCTGCTAATATCAATATCCCATTTACGGTAGGTGGCGGAATCAACGAATTAAGTGATGTGGACCGCCTGTTGAATGCAGGGGCGGATAAGATCTCTATCAATTCTTCCGCTATCCGTAATCCTCAATTGATTGACGAGATTGCAAAGAATTTCGGTTCGCAGGTTTGTGTGTTGGCAGTAGATGCCAAACAAGCCGAAAATGGTTGGAAATGTTACTTGAATGGAGGACGTATCGAAACAGATAAAGACCTGTTCGAGTGGACAAAAGAGGCCCAGGAACGCGGAGCAGGAGAGATTCTCTTCACAAGCATGAATCACGATGGTGTAAAGGCCGGTTATGCAAATGATGCACTTGCCGCTTTGGCGGATCAGCTTTCCATTCCTATCATTGCTTCGGGAGGTGCGGGCTGTAAAGAGCATTTCCGCGATGTCTTTTCACAAGGAAAGGCAGATGCTGCATTGGCTGCCAGCGTTTTTCACTTCGGAGAAATTAAAATTCCCGAATTAAAATCGTATCTTTGCGGCGAAGGAATTACCACTAGGTAATTGCTGCGTAGCAAAAATTAGCCTTTAGGCTGCGGCGAAGGAATTACCATCAGGGGGTGAGGCACCCCGGCCGGGTTTCCATGCTGATGAATAATCTATTTAGATAAATAGAATAAGATATTTGCAAAAAAAACTCCATAGGCGAATAGATCATAATTGTAAATTGGAATAGTAATTAGAACTTATATAAAAATGGAATTGGATTTCGATAAAATGAACGGACTCGTTCCGGCTATCATACAGGACAACGAGACACGTAAAGTCTTGATGCTGGGCTTCATGAATAAAGAAGCTTATGATAAAACGGTAGAAACCGGAAAAGTTACATTCTTTAGCCGTACCAAGAATCGTTTGTGGACAAAAGGCGAAGAAAGCGGTAACTTCCTTCATGTGGTATCTATAAAGGCCGATTGCGACAATGATACACTACTGATTCAGGTAAACCCGGTAGGTCCCGTGTGCCATACTGGTACAGATACTTGTTGGGGTGAGAAGAACGAAGAACCGGTTATGTTCCTGAAAGCATTGCAAGATTTCATTGACAAACGTCATGAAGAAATGCCCGAAGGCTCTTATACTACCAGTCTGTTTGAGTCGGGAATCAATAAAATAGCTCAAAAAGTAGGTGAAGAAGCTGTAGAAACAGTAATCGAAGCAACAAACGGTACTGACGAACGTTTGATCTACGAAGGAGCCGACCTTATTTATCACATGATTGTATTGCTTACTTCAAAAGGCTATCGTCTCGAAGACCTTGCACGTGAATTGCAGGAAAGACACAGCAGTACATGGAAGAAGCATTAAACAATTAAAATTTAATAATTAAAAATTAAAACGGGAGTCAGTATGGATGACGAGGCGTTGATTCAATATAAGAACGTAGAAATCCATCAACAGGAACTCTGTGTATTAAGCGATGTAAATCTGGAGCTGCACAAAGGAGAGTTCGTCTATTTGATCGGAAAAGTAGGCTCGGGAAAAACGAGTTTGCTCAAGACTCTGTATGGCGAACTGGACGTAATTGACGGTGAAGCGGAAGTGTTGGGTTATAACATGCGTTCTATCAAACGTAAGCATATCCCGCAACTGCGTCGGAAATTAGGCATTGTCTTTCAGGATTTTCAGTTGCTCACAGACCGTACTGTATATAATAATCTGGAATTTGTGCTTCGTGCCACAGGCTGGAAAAACAAACAGGAAATCCAAGATCGCATTGAAGAAGTGCTTCAGCTGGTGGGAATGTCCAACAAAGGTTATAAGCTCCCGAACGAGCTTTCCGGTGGCGAGCAACAGCGTATTGTGATTGCACGTGCCGTACTCAATTCTCCGGCTATTATTCTGGCGGATGAACCGACCGGAAATCTGGACGTAGAGACCGGTAAAGCCATTGTAGAATTGTTGCACAATATCTGTGAATCCGGCTCATCCGTAGTGATGACAACGCACAATTTGCAATTGCTGAAAGAGTATCCGGGCAGGGTATATCGTTGCGCCGACCATCAGATTGTAGATGTGACAGCCGAATACATGCCCAGACAGAGAACAATAGAAATAGATTTAAATATAGATAACTAAAACAGTAACGAAAATGAAAGTTTTAAAGTTTGGAGGAACTTCCGTAGGTTCTGCTCAGCGCATGAAGGAAGTAGCCAAATTGATTACCGATGGTGAACAGAAGATTGTTGTTCTTTCTGCTATGTCAGGAACAACAAACACATTGGTGGAAATTTCGGACTATCTGTATAAGAAGAATCCGGAGGGTGCCAACGAGATTATCAATAAGCTGGAAGCAAAATATAAACAGCACATTGATGAACTTTTTGCAACTCAGGAATATAAACAGAAAGGTCTTGAAGTTGTCAAATCCCACTTCGACTACATCCGCTCCTATACTAAAGACCTTTTCACTTTGTTCGAAGAGAAAGTGGTTTTGGCACAGGGAGAGCTTATTTCTACGGCGATGGTAAACTTCTACCTGCAGGAATGTGGCGTGAAGTCCGTGTTGCTTCCGGCTTTGGAATTCATGCGTACTGACAAGAACGCAGAACCGGATCCTGTATATATTAAGGATAAATTGCGCGCACAGCTCGATCTCTATCCGGATACAGAAATCTACATTACGCAAGGTTTCATCTGCCGCAATGCTTACGGTGAGATAGACAATCTGCAACGTGGTGGTAGTGACTACACTGCTTCTCTGATCGGAGCCGCAGTAAACGCTTCCGAAATCCAGATTTGGACAGATATCGACGGTATGCACAATAACGACCCGCGTATTGTTGACAAGACCGCTCCGGTTCGTCAACTTCACTTCGAAGAAGCAGCCGAGTTGGCTTACTTCGGTGCAAAAATCCTGCACCCTACCTGTATTCAGCCCGCTAAATATGCCAATATCCCTGTTCGTCTGTTGAACACAATGGATCCGGAAGCTCCGGGCACACTGATTTCCAACGACACGGAAAAAGGTAAAATCAAGGCAGTAGCTGCAAAAGAAAACATTACTGCGATCAAGATCAAATCCAGCCGTATGTTATTGGCTCACGGTTTCCTGCGTAAGGTATTCGAAATCTTCGAAAGCTATCAGACGTCTATCGACATGATCTGTACTTCAGAGGTAGGTGTATCTGTAACAATCGATAACACGAAGCATCTTAACGAGATTCTGGATGACTTGAAGAAATACGGAACAGTAACCGTTGATAAAGAGATGTGTATCATCTGCGTTGTAGGTGACCTTGAATGGGAAAATGTCGGTTTTGAAGCGAAAGCTCTTGATGCGATGCGGAATATACCGGTGCGAATGATCTCGTTCGGAGGAAGTAACTACAATATCTCCTTCCTCATTCGGGAGTGCGATAAGAAAGTAGCTTTACAGTCGTTGAGCGATATGCTTTTCAACGACAAATAAATCCACAAATAACACGAGCGCTTTTACCGAACTGATAAAAGCGCTCTTTTTTAACCAACTAAACAAGTTTTTCGAATTATGAAGGGAATATTTCCAATCGATAAATTCCGCACTTTGCAGACACCTTTCTATTATTACGATACCAAAGTGCTGCGTGATACATTGTCGGCTATTAACCAGGAGGTTGCCAAATATCCTAATTATTCAGTGCATTACGCTGTTAAAGCCAATGCCAACCCGAAAGTACTTACCATTATCCGTGAGAGCGGAATGGGAGCCGATTGTGTGAGCGGCGGAGAAATCCGTGCCGCTATCCGTGCCGGATTCCCTGCCGATAAAGTTGTTTTCGCAGGAGTCGGCAAAGCAGATTGGGAAATCAATCTCGGACTGGAGTATGGCATCTTCTGTTTCAATGTCGAGTCTATCCCCGAACTGGAAGTAATCAATGAATTGGCTGCTGCTCAAAATAAGATTGCTAATGTTGCTTTCCGTATCAATCCCGATGTCGGCGCACATACACATGCCAATATAACTACCGGTTTGGCAGAAAACAAATTCGGTATCAGTATGCAGGACATGGACAAGGTGATAGACGTAGCACAAGAGATGAAAAACGTAAAGTTTATCGGTCTTCACTTCCACATTGGCTCGCAGATTCTGGATATGGGTGATTTCGTAGCCCTCTGCAATCGTGTCAATGAGTTGCAGGACAAACTGGAAGCACGAAGAATTTTGGTAGAACATATCAATGTAGGTGGTGGTTTGGGTATTGATTACGGACACCCCAACCGTCAGGCTGTCCCGAATTTCAAGGATTACTTTGCTACCTATGCCGGACAATTGAAATTGCGTCCTTATCAAACACTGCATTTTGAACTGGGACGTGCAGTGGTAGGTCAGTGTGGTTCTTTGATATCCAAAGTCCTCTATGTAAAACAAGGAACACGGAAGAAATTTGCCATCCTTGATGCAGGTATGACCGACCTGATCCGTCCGGCTTTGTATCAGGCATTCCATAAAATGGAAAATATAACTTCCGAAGAACCGTTGGAAGCATACGATGTAGTAGGGCCGATCTGTGAATCGTCAGACGTTTTCGGAAAAGCGATTGACTTGAACAAAGTGAAGCGTGGTGACTTGATCGCCCTTCGTTCTGCCGGTGCGTACGGTGAAATAATGGCTTCCGGATACAACTGTCGTGAACTACCGAAAGGATATACTTCCGACGAATTGGTGTAAGTAAAAAATGAACTGCTACAATCAAAATGTGAATGTAGTTTAAAAATATAGGGTGCATGGAACAATTTTAACTGAAAGCGTGTTATTTTTGTAATGAGTTCAAAAAGAAACTACATTAACAACTTAATAAAAAAATACGATTATGATTTCAGAAAAATTACAGAATGCAATTAACGAACAGATTACTGCTGAAATGTGGTCTGCTAACCTGTATTTAGCAATGTCTTTCTATTTTGAGAAAGAAGGTTTCAGTGGTTTTGCTCATTGGATGAAAAAACAATCCCAGGAAGAAATGGGACATGCTTATGCAATGGCAGATTATATCATCAAACGTGGAGGAACTGCTAAAGTGGATAAAATAGATGTTGTTCCTAACGGATGGGGTACACCTCTTGAAGTATTCGAACACGTTTACAAACATGAATGTCATGTTTCTCAATTGGTAGACAAGCTGGTAGACGTAGCAGCTGCTGAAAAGGATAAAGCAACACAGGATTTCTTGTGGGGATTTGTTCGTGAACAGGTAGAAGAAGAAGCTACAGCGCAAGGCATTGTTGATAAAATCAAGAAAGCCGGTGATACTGGAATTTTCTTTGTAGATTCACAATTGGGACAGCGTTAATGATGCTACTCTGAAAAAATAGTTCTTTATATAGAAAGAAGCTACTCGAAATTTCTTCAAGTAGCTTCTTTTTTTTCACTTATTTGGCTCGTATCTGGAAATAAACTACCTTTGTATTAAGAGTCAGAGAGAAATTAATCCCGATTATTATAAATGAATGGTGTGAACAGAGGAATTTTTAGATTGCTCCCTATATTTTTATTGCTCTTTTTGGGGGTGAGCAGTTGTTCTCAAAAAGAGGAACGGCGTATTTTAGTTATCCACTCTTATGAGGAGACTTACGCGGCTTATCCGGAATTTAACCGGATGATAGCGGAGCAATTTGAGAAAGAGAAAATAGATGCTGATATCCGTACCGTTTATTTAGATTGTGAGTCCTATTGGGAAGAACCGGAGTTGGAACGAATGCGTTTTCTGGTTGATTCCGTTTCGAAAGACTGGCGGCCGGAAGTGATTCTGGTGAATGAAGACCAGGCTACCTATTCATTGATGAAATGTGGGGTGCAGTTGGGCAAAGAAGTACCTGTGGTTTTTGGTGGTGTCAATTACCCGAATTGGGGATTGCTGAAACGCCATCCTAATGTGACGGGTTTCCATGATAAGATCGCCTTTAATGAAAATGTCAGTGTGGCAAAAGAACTTTTCGGTGAACGCGTCCGGTTGTTTACCATGCTCGATACCACTTATATCGATAAACAAATCAGAAGAGATGCAAAGGAACAGTTTAAAGGTCATAAAGTGACCGGATTCATTGATAACCCCGAACTTTCTCCTGAAGAACAGATACGTTTGACGCAGGAAGAAGGTTATACTCGTTTCATGGCTATTCCTTTGCGTAATGCCAGAAATCATTCGGATGCCACCTTTATGTGGGTGTTGAACAGAAGCTACCGAGATCAATGTTATATTCAGCTGAAACGTGATTACACCACCATTAATATTGGAAGCATCTGTGGTAGTCCCAGCTTGACAGCCATCAATGAAGCCTTCGGGTTTGGTGAGAAGTTGCTGGGTGGATACATCACTTCGTTGCCTATTCAGGTGGAAGAAGAGGTGAAAGCAGCCGTTCGTATATTACACGGTGCGAGTCCGGCGGACATGCCTATTGTTGAAAGCCGGAAAGAATATGTTGTTGATTGGAATACAATGACGCAAATAGGTTTGAGTAAGGAAAGTATTCCTGCTAAATATCGTATTATCAATATTCCGTTTAGTGATAAATACCCTTTGTTGTGGGGAATTTCAGTCGCATCGTTCATTCTTATACTAATTATTCTTTTCGCTTCTCTTTGGTGGCTATACCTTCGGGAACAGATGAGGAAAAAGCAGGCTCTTATAGCATTGGCTGATGAAAAAGAAACATTGTCATTAGCCATTGAGGGTGGAATGACGTATGCTTGGAGATTGGATAACGGTTGTTTTGTTTTTGAAGATGCATTCTGGGCGTCGCAAGGGTTAAATCCCAGACAACTTTCGTTTAAGGAATTCATGAGCTTTATCCATCCCGACCATTGGGAAGGAGTGAAGTTCAACTGGCGAAATCTGAAAAGTGCTCATAAAAAGATTGTGCAGGAGCTTTGTAACTTCGACGGCAAAGGCTATCAGTGGTGGGAATTCCGTTATACCACCAAACAGCTACCCGGAGGCGAATATAAAACTGCAGGTTTGTTGCTTAATATACAGGATATAAAAGATCGTGAAGAAGAATTGGAAGCAGCACGCTTATTGGCTGAAAAGGCGGAATTGAAACAATCATTCCTCGCAAATATGAGCCATGAGATACGTACTCCGCTTAATTCAATCGTTGGCTTTGCCAATATACTGGCATTGGAAGATGGATTGAGTTCCGTAGAACGCGAAGAGTATATCAGTACTATTAACAAGAACAGCGAGTTATTACTCAAACTGATTAATGATATCTTGGAACTTTCCCGTATCGAATCAGGATATATGTCTTTCTCATTCAAGAGATGCAAGGTGAGAGAGTTGATTGACGATATCTATATGACACATCAGGTTCTGATTGCTCCACATTTGGAATTCCTGAAAGAAGTGGATGATACACCTTTGGAAATCAATGTGGACAGAGAGCGTTTGATACAAGTCCTGACAAACTTTCTGAATAATGCCGGTAAGTTTACGGAAACCGGATATATCAAATTAGGATATAGTTATCTGCCGGATGAAGGCAAAGTGCAGATTTATGTAGAAGATACCGGAAGAGGGATTCCACGAGAAGAACAACGGATGATTTTCAGCCGTTTCTACAAACAAAACGAATTTTCGCAGGGAGCAGGATTGGGACTTTCTATTTGTCAGGTGATTATAGAGAAGCTGGGTGGAAAGATCGAACTCAAGTCCGAAGTAGGCAAGGGAAGCCGTTTTACGGTTATTCTTCCTTGCCGGGTGGTATCTTGATAATGATAGACTTTAACGGGAATACGAACAATCTTATTTCTTGTGTTTCCCTTTCTCCATCGTTCCCAGGTAAATCTCCAGTGAACGGGTGGAAATCTGTATTTCGCGGAAAGATACGCCTAAAGAAGCTATCAGCAGAATCAATGCCAATCCGAATACATAAGCAGAGAATAATTGAAGCCCGATATAAATAAGGAACATGCTGACTACACAGAAAAAAAGGCTTGCAATACCTAGTCCTTGCATTCTACGGGTCAGGTTTAACCGTTTCCGTAGATTCTCGATTTGTGCTTCAGTGATATCCGAAGGGTTTTCCATGTAGCGGTCACGCAGTTGGCGCACAAGTTGGGCATACGATAAGAAACGGTTAGTATAAGCCAGCAATATCAATGAAACTGCCGAGAAAAGTAGGGCAGGAGTAGTGAGAGTCAATTCTTCCATAATCTTTTTTTTATAGTCAAGTAGCGGTTCAAAATTCATTTTATAAAAGAGAATTTTTTGGCACGGGTTACACGGATTTCACGGTTTTAGAAATATGCTTGCATAAAGCAACAGCGTAATCTGTGTAATCCGTGCCTAAAAATGGATGCTGCGAGTAAACCTTGCCCCGGAGTTATTCCGCTTTCAGCACATTAAGCTCTTTGCCTACCTTGATAAAGGCAGCGATGCACTTGTCAAGATGTGCTTTCTCGTGCCCTGCAGAGATTTGCACACGGATGCGTGCCTGATCTTTCGGCACTACCGGATAATAGAAACCTGTCACATAGATACCTTCCTCCTGCATACGTGCAGCGTAAATCTGGGATAACTTCGCGTCATACAACATAACGGCACAGATAGCGCTTTGTGTCGGTTTGATATCAAATCCGGCAGCCGTCATCTTATCGCGGAAGTAGTTTACATTCTCAACAAGTTTATCATGTAATGCATTGCTCTCTTTCAGCATCTTGAAAACTTCAAGGCTGGCACCAATGATGCCCGGAGCCAAAGAATTCGAGAACAGATACGGGCGGCTGCGTTGACGAAGCAAATCGATAATCTCTTTACGACCGGTGGTGAAACCTCCCAGTGCACCGCCAAAAGCCTTACCTAATGTTCCGGTATAAATATCTACCCGTCCATGAGTCTTATACAACTCGCTTACTCCATGCCCTGTGGCACCTACCACACCGGCAGAGTGTGACTCGTCCACCATTACCAGTGCATCGTATTTCTCGGCAAGATCGCAAATCTGATCCATCGGAGCTACATTGCCGTCCATAGAGAACACACCGTCCGTCACAATAATACGGAAACGTTGTGCCTGCGCTTCTTGCAAACATCTTTCCAAGTCCTTCATGTCAGCATTGGCATAACGGTAGCGCTTTGCCTTGCAAAGACGTACTCCGTCAATGATAGAAGCATGGTTCAGAGAATCCGAGATGATGGCATCCTCTTCAGAGAAAAGCGGTTCGAATACACCGCCGTTGGCGTCGAAACAAGCAGCATACAAGATCGTGTCTTCCGTTTGGAAATACTCCGAGATGGCAGCTTCCAGTTCTTTGTGTATATCTTGCGTTCCACAAATGAAGCGGACGGACGACATTCCGTAGCCACGGTTATTCATCATTTCCTGCGAAGCCTTAATCAATCGGGGATGATTGGATAATCCTAAGTAATTATTTGCGCAGAAGTTCAGCACTTCCTTACCTTTTACAGTGATGGCAGCTTGCTGCGCACTTTCAATCAGTCGTTCTTCTTTATAAAGTCCGGCTTCCTTGATTTCAGCCAATGTTTGGCAGAGATATTCTTGCATTTTACCGTACATAGTGTTTGGGTGATTAAGTTATATTGCAAAGGACACAATTTTTCTTGGAATAACAATGTCTTTTTGATTAAAATCTGAAAAAAAAGTGCTTACTTTGCGCACTATTTAAGCTTGATATTCTAAGTCAGAAGAAAAAATGGAACACATTTTGATTATTGGAGCTACCGGACAGATAGGGTCGGAGCTAACGATGGAGCTACGTAAACGTTACGGAAATGCAAATGTAGTAGCAGGTTATATTCCGGGTGCAGAGCCTAAAGGGGAATTAAAGGAGTCCGGACCGTCAGCAATTGCTGATGTAACGGATGGAGAGGCGATTGCATCTGTGGTAAAAGAGTATCACATCGATACAATTTATAATTTGGCTGCTCTGCTGTCCGTAGTTGCCGAGTCGAAGCCCAAGCTGGCCTGGAAAATAGGTATCGATGGATTATGGAATGTATTGGAAGTGGCACGCGAACAAGGATGTGCAGTGTTTACTCCGAGTTCTATCGGTTCGTTTGGCGCTAGTACGCCTCATACGAAAACACCGCAGGACACTATTCAGCGTCCGCGCACCATGTATGGAGTCACCAAGGTAACGACCGAGTTGCTAAGTGATTATTATTTTAATAAATATGGTGTCGATACCCGTGCTGTCCGTTTTCCGGGCATTATTTCGAATGTGACCCCTCCGGGAGGAGGTACGACCGATTATGCTGTCGATATTTATTACTCGGCAGTGAAAGGAGAAAAATTTGTGTGCCCCATTAAGCAAGGCACTTTGATGGATATGATGTACATGCCGGATGCGCTGAACGCAGCAATTACGCTGATGGAAGCTGATCCGACAAAATTGATACACCGAAATGCTTTCAATATCGCCTCGATGAGTTTCGACCCGGAGACGATTTATCAGGCTATCAGGAAGCATGTGCCGCAGTTTGAGATGATCTATGATATAGATCCTTTGAAACAGCGCATTGCCGATAGCTGGCCCGATAGTCTGGATGACACCTGCGCTCGTGAAGAGTGGGGCTGGAAGCCGGCCTACGATTTGGAAAGCATGACGGTAGATATGCTTGAAAAGTTAAGAGAGAAACTAAAATAATGAAAAAACTAATTGTAGGGGTCATGTTGCTCGGTATACTGGGTGCTTGTGGAAACAAGAAAACAAACATTGACCCCTTCGCATCTATCACAAAAGAAGTGGATTCTATCCGGCGGGTAGCCGATTCTATTCACTGTGATGAATCGCCGGAAGATCCGCAACCTATACAGGCAGATGAATCTTTCGATGATTTTATCTACAATTTTGCTTCCGATGACGTGTTGCAGCGTCAGCGTGTGAAATTTCCGTTGCCTTACTACAATGGAGATAAAAAAACGAATATCGAGGAGCATAACTGGAAGCATGATGACTTGTTTACCAAACAGCATTATTATACGCTTCTGTTTGATAGAGAAGAAGATATGGATTTAGTAGGAGATACCTCCCTCACTTCCGTACAGGTAGAATGGGTGTTTGTGAAAACACGAATGGTAAAGAAATACTATTTTGAGCGTATCAAAGGTGCATGGATGCTGGAGGCAATTAATCTGCGTCCCATTAAGCAAAATGATAATGAAAATTTCGTGGAGTTTTTCGGACACTTTGCCGCAGATAGTCTTTTTCAGAGTAAGCGTGTGTGTGAGCCTCTGGCTTTTGTAACCACCGATCCGGACGATGATTTCTCTATTCTGGAGACCACCCTCGATCTTAATCAGTGGTTCGCTTTTAAACCGGGACTTCCTGCCGATCGTCTTTCTAATATCAATTACGGGCAGCGGAATGACGATGATTCGCCAACGAAAATTCTGGCGTTGAAAGGTATCGGTAATGGTTTTTCCAATATCCTCTATTTCCGTCGCAAAGCCGGGGAATGGGAATTGTATAAGTTTGAAGATACAAGCATTTGATGCAGGTAGTAATACGCTACAAGAAATAGCCTTGCTGTTAATGATATAACAGTATTTGCCGGCTTATAACGAATAATGATATAACTTATAATTAAAAATATATGTATTCTCTTTTACCCTACAATACATTCGGTATTGATGTCAGTGCCGCTCGTTTTTTAGAGTACACTTCGGTTGAAGAACTGAAGAAGCTGATTGTGCAAGGTGCCGTTACGACACCTTTTTTGCATATTGGTGGTGGCAGTAACCTGTTGTTTACCAAAGATTACGACGGGTTGATATTGCATTCCCGCATTGAAGGAATCGAAGTGACGGAAGAAGATGCTCACTCTGTATCAGTGCGAGTGGGAGCAGGGGTGGTATGGGATGACTTTGTAGCTTATTGTGTAGAGCATGGATGGTATGGAGCGGAGAACCTGTCGCTGATTCCCGGTGAGGTGGGGGCAAGTGCAGTACAGAATATCGGAGCCTATGGCGTTGAGGTAAAAGATCTGATAACGGCTGTGGAAACAGTGAACATTCAAGCTGAAGAACGCGTTTATTCAGTTGGTGAATGTGGATATACCTATCGCAACAGTATTTTTAAGCGTTCGGAAAACAAATCGGCTTTTGTTACTTATGTCCGTTTCCGGCTAAGTAAAGAAGAACATTATACATTAGACTATGGCACCATTCGTCAGGAGCTTGAAAAATATCCGTCGTTGACACTTTCTGTTGTCCGGAAAGTGATTATTGCTATTCGCGAGAGCAAGCTGCCCGATCCGAAAGTGATGGGTAATGCCGGCAGTTTCTTTATGAACCCCATTGTGCCGAAAGAAAAACTGGAAGCCTTGCAACAGGAATATCCCCGCATACCCTACTATGAGCTGGCCGACGGCCGCGTAAAAATTCCGGCAGGGTGGATGATTGACCAATGTGGTTGGAAAGGAAAAGCCTTGGGACCGGCTGCTGTGCATGATAAACAAGCACTGGTGCTGGTGAATCGTGGCGGAGCAAAAGGTAGTGATATTATTGCACTTTCAGATGCGGTCCGAGCTTCTGTTCGTGAGAAGTTCGGTATTGATATCCATCCGGAAGTCAACTTTATAAATTGAGAATTAACAAGTGAAAGTAAGAATTATAGGAAGTGGAACATCGACGGGAGTACCTCAAATCGGCTGTACATGTCCGGTTTGTACTTCTTCCGATCCGAAAGATAATCGATTGCGTGCCTCTGCTATTGTGGAGACAGATGACGCGCGGATTCTGATAGATTGTGGTCCCGATTTCCGGACACAGGTATTACATCTCCCTTTTGAGAGGATAGATGGTGTGCTCATTACGCACGAACATTATGACCATGTAGGCGGACTGGACGATTTACGTCCGTTTTGCCGGTTCGGTTCCGTGCCTATTTATGCGGAAGATTATGTAGCGCAGGGATTGCGTTTGCGTATGCCCTATTGCTTTGTCGACCATCGTTATCCGGGTGTTCCTGATATTCCTTTACAAGAAATTTCGGTGGGGCAATCCTTTGCTGTAAACCACACGGAAGTGCTTCCTCTGCGTGTGATGCATGGCCGACTGCCGATTCTGGGGTATCGTATCGGGCAGTTGGGGTATATCACTGATATGTTGACCATGCCCGAAGAATCCTATGAACAATTGGCAGGAATAGATGTTTTGGTAATGAATGCGCTTCGGATCGCCTCGCATCCTACTCACCAAAATTTGGAAGAAGCATTGGCGGTGGCCCGGCGTATTCAGGCAAAGAAGACATACTTTATACACATGAGTCATGATATGGGCTTACATGCGGAGGTTGAAAAGAACCTTCCGGAAAATATTCACCTGGCGTTCGACGGATTGGATATCCATGTTTGATTATCGGTGAAATTTTTAGCAAAAGTTTTGTTTTCTTTGTAGAAATTATTATTTTTGCACCTGGCCGATAAACAGCGAATATTATGAAACTTCGTACGATAGTGAAAATAGCGATCACATCTTCTGTTGTACTTTTGTGCTCAGGTTTCGCATTGTACTCTTTTTTTAGACTGTCAGCAGCTGAAGGGCAGAAAGACTTTAATCTTTATGAACTGGTGCCATCCACAACTTCAGCCGTATTCGTTACTGATGACGTGCTCGAATTTGTAGCAGAAGTCGATGAGCTGACTTGCAGTAAAAATCAGCAATATCTTTATGTATCCAAGCTCTTTTCTTATCTGAAACAGAGCCTTTACGCCCTTTCAGAAGATACTCCCCACGGTTTAAGCCGGCAAATGAATCAAATGTTGATTAGTTTCCACGAGCCGGATAACGAACGTAATCAAGTGCTCTATTGCAGATTGGGAAATGGAGATAAGGAGTTGGTAAACAGATTTTTACGCAAATATATATCCTCACTTTATCCGCCGAAAACATTTATTTACAAAGGAGAAGAGATAATTATTTATCCCATGGCGGACGGTGATTTTCTAGCCTGCTATCTGACATCCGATTTTATGGCATTGAGCTTTCAGAAAAAACTGATTGAAAACGTTATTGATGCGTATAAAAGTGGAAAATCGTTGGCTGATGATTCTACCTTTACAGGAATACGTGCTCCGAAAAAAAGTGCGGCGGCCGCTACCATCTATACCCGTATGCAAGGGATGATGGGATGGACGGAATTTGACATGAAAATGAAAGATGATTTCATCTATTTCTCCGGCATCACTCACGATGCAGACACTTGCTTTGCGTTTATAAACCAGCTTCGCCAGCAACAATCCGTCAAGGGATTTCCGGGAGAAGTGTTGCCGTCTACTGCTTTCTATTTTAGCAGGCAAGGGATTACGGACTGGGTGTCTCTACTTTCTTATGGAAATGCCCAAGGACAGAGCGTGCCTGCCCGCACGAGTGAAGTGCAAAATAGGGATAAAGAGTTTTCACGCTATCTGATGGAAAATGCCGGGCAGGATTTGGTTGCCTGTCTCTTTCAGCGTGAAGATACTTTGCAGGGTGCAGCGGCAGTCTTGAGCCTGTCGGTGGCAGATGTAACGGAAGCCGAGCGAATGCTTCGTGCCCTTGTTAATGCCGCTTCGGCGGACGAAGGAAGAAGAAATCCGCGTATAACTTTTTGTTATACTGTAAATAAAGCATATCCTATCTATCGGTTGCCTCAAACAACATTGTTTGAACAACTAACCAGTTTTGCGGAACCAACCTTGGATGTATATGCAGCCTTCTATGGCGGGCGTTTGTTGCTCGCTCCTGATGCGGATGCTCTCGCGCATTATATTCGCCAGCTGGATAAAGGTGAGGTGCTCAATGGAGCGATGGCCTATCAGACAGGCATGGATCATTTGTCCGATTCCTACCATTTTATGCTGATGGCGGATTTCGACCACATATTCCAACAATCAGAAAATCACGTTCGTTTTGTACCGGATTTCTTTCTGCGCAACGCCGACTTCTTCCGTCATTTCACCCTCTTTGTTCAGTTTGCCTGTGCAGACGGAATGGTATATCCTAATATTGTTTTGAAATATAAATCAGAATAAAAAATCATCGTTTGTCTGCGATCATTTTTCTGAAAACCTCCATAGCTTTTGGCTGGATTATCCATAAACTTTGCCTGCTTCCTCCATACATTTTCAAGATGCTGTTTATCGTTTTTTTTGCTCCATTGACCCATACTTTTTTGTGTGCGTTCTGCTTTTGGAGAAACGCCTTTTTGTTTTTTTTCTTTTTGCATTTTTGCCGTTTTTATATGTGTGCTTATAATAGTCCTATGGTCAGCTTATTATGAGTGATTTTAACATTTGAATCTGTAAAATATGCAGAAAAATTCACAGGAAATACGTAAAATATACAGAAAAATTCATCCCCCATTATAAACAAAGAAATAAATAAAAAAACTTCTTCTTCTGAAGATGAAAAAGAAGAAGAAAAAGATTTGTTTTTTTTCGGGAGAAAAGGAGATAAAAAAAACTCCCGATGGAGTTTAATCCTATCGGGAGTTTTTTATGCTTATTCATCGAACGAATGACTTTCGGTTTAGAATGGCAGATCGTCTTTGGCATCGCCCGGAGTAAATTCCGGCATAGCCGACGGAGCTGGAGGAGGAACGGGAGAACCGGAAGCCATTGGAGCACCTGTGCTAACACGCTCTACTTTCCATGCGCGGATACTATTGAACCAGCGATCATTCCACTGACGGGCGTCAACGTCGAATGATACAGTCAATTCTTCGCCCATTTGAATGTTGAACTGCTCGATTTTGTCTGCGCCAAATACGTCGAAGCACATTTTGCGCGGATATTGGTCGTGGTTTTCGATAACGTACTCTTGTGATTTCCACTCGTTGCCGCTAGTTTTTGAAACTCCGCCTCTCGGGGGGAGGATAGCGATGATTTTTCCTGTAAATTCCATTGCGATAATTTTAAATTCTGCGGCGAAGTTACAATTTTTTAGTAATATCCCTCGCACAATACCTGTTTTTTTCTTTTGTTTTTATTGGGCAGCCCAAATCTTTTTTCGTAACTTTGTGCGATAGAACATTTAAAACTTAAATACACGAAAATATATGAAATTTATCGTTTCAAGTACTGCTCTTTCCAGCCATTTACAGGCCATCAGCCGTGTTATTAATTCAAAAAATGCGCTGCCAATTCTCGATTGTTTCCTCTTCGAATTGGAAGACGGAACATTATCTGTGACTGTATCCGACAGTGAAACAACGATGGTGACTACCGTAGAAGTGAATGAAAGCGATACGAACGGGCGTTTTGCCGTAGTAGCGAAAACATTGCTTGACGCACTGAAAGAAATTCCGGAACAACCACTCACATTCGATATCAATCCGGATAATTATGAAATAACGGTGCAGTACCAGAACGGAAAATACAGCCTGATGGGGCAGAATGCGGATGAATTCCCGCAATCGGCTACACTGGGGGATAATGCTGTCCGCGTGGAAATGGAAGCAAGCGTACTTCTGGGAGGTATCAACCGTTCGGTGTTTGCTACTGCCGATGATGAACTTCGTCCGGTGATGAACGGTATTTATTTCGATATTACAACAGAAGACATTACAATGGTTGCTTCGGACGGTCATAAACTGGTGCGTTGTAAAACGTTGGCAGCCAAAGGCAACGAGCGTGCAGCCTTCATCCTTCCAAAGAAACCGGCTACATTGCTAAAGAATCTTTTGCCGAAAGAACAAGGCGCAGTGACCATCGAATTTGACGAACGCAACGCTGTATTCATGCTTGAAAGCTACCGGATGGTTTGCCGCCTGATTGAAGGACGTTACCCGAACTACAACTCGGTAATTCCGCAAAACAACCCGCACAAAGTAACCGTAGACCGCCAACAGTTGGTAGGAGCTTTGCGCCGTGTGTCTATCTTCTCGTCACAAGCCAGCAGTTTGATTAAACTTCGTATGCAGGAAAACCAGATTGTGATTTCCGCACAAGATATTGATTTCTCTACTTCTGCCGAAGAAACACAAGTTTGCCAGTATGCAGGTGCTGCAATGAGTATCGGTTTTAAATCGACATTCCTCATCGACATACTGAACAATATTTCGGCAGATGAAGTAGTCATCGAACTTGCAGATCCTTCACGTGCCGGAGTAATCATCCCGGTAGAGCAGGAAGAAAACGAAGACTTGCTGATGCTGCTGATGCCGATGATGCTAAATGATTAATGTTAATTCACCACAGAGGACGCAGAGGACACAGAGGATAAATTTGAATATTTATTAAATAACCCTCTGTGTCCTCTGCGTCCTCTGTGGTGACTCAATAAAATAAACAGAAATGAAATTAAACCTGAAAAATCCCATTGTTTTCTTTGATTTAGAAACAACAGGAACCAATATCAACACAGACCGAATTGTTGAAATCTGCTATCTGAAAGTATATCCGAATGGAAATGAAGAAGCAAAGACATTACGTATCAATCCTGAAATGCATATTCCGGAAGCATCCTCTGTTATACATGGTATTTATGATGCCGACGTAGCAGATTGTCCTACTTTTAAAGAAGTAGCGAAAAACATAGCCAGGGACATTGAAGGTTGCGATTTGGCAGGATTTAATTCCAATCGTTTTGATATTCCTGTCCTTGCCGAAGAATTTCTTCGTGCCGGAGTGGATATTGATATGACAAAACGTAAATTTGTAGACGTACAGGTCATCTTCCACAAAATGGAACAACGCACCCTGTCTGCTGCCTACAAGTTCTATTGCGACAAGAATTTGGAAGATGCACACACTGCCGAAGCAGATACACGAGCTACGTACGAAGTGCTGAAAGCACAGCTCGACCGTTACTCCGATCTTCAGAATGATATTGCGTTCCTGGCAGATTATTCAAGTTTCAGCAAGAATGTCGATTTTGCCGGACGCATGGTGTACGATGATAACGGAGTAGAAGTGTTCAACTTCGGAAAATATAAGGGAATGTCTGTTGCCGAGGTTTTGAAGAAAGATCCCGGATATTACAGTTGGATTTTGAATAGTGATTTCACGCTGAACACCAAGGCGGCATTGACAAAAATCCGCTTGCGTGAAATGAGTAATTTGATTACAAAATAATGCTAAAAGGAAAGAAAATAATTCTTGGAATTACCGGCAGTATTGCCGCGTATAAGGCGTGCTATATCATTCGCGGACTGATAAAACAAGGAGCGGAAGTGCAGGTCGTAATTACTCCGGCGGGAAAAGAATTTATTACTCCGATCACTCTTTCGGCTTTGACCAGTAAACCGGTCATCAGTGAGTTTTTTGCCCAACGTGACGGAACGTGGAACAGCCATGTCGATCTCGGTTTATGGGCGGATGCCGTATTGATTGCGCCGGCCACTGCCTCTACCATCGGTAAAATGGCCAACGGAATAGCCGACAATATGCTGATAACCACTTATCTTTCAGCAAAAGCTCCCGTGTTTGTTGCTCCGGCAATGGACCTCGATATGTTTGCTCATCCTGCCACCCAGAAAAATCTGGATATTCTGCGTTCCTATGGTAATCATATTATCGAGCCGGGGACAGGAGAACTAGCCAGCCATCTAGTAGGGAAGGGGCGAATGGAAGAGCCGGAGAATATCATCCGGGTATTGGATGAATTCTTTGCTTCGAGTGACGAACTGTCCGGAAAGAAAGTGATGATTACCGCCGGACCGACTTACGAAAAGATTGACCCGGTGCGTTTCATCGGCAATTATTCGTCCGGAAAGATGGGATTCGCGTTGGCAGAAGAATGTGCCCGTCGCGGAGCACAAGTGACCTTGATTACAGGCCCTGTGCAACTCAAAACGCAACATTCTGGTATCATCCGTGTCAATGTCGAATCTGCTGAAGAAATGTACAAAGCAGCACAGACTCATTTTCCGGATGCTGATGCAGGTATTCTTTGTGCGGCAGTAGCCGACTATCGTCCGGCAACGGTAGCCGATAAGAAGATTAAGCGGGAAAAAGAAGAAGAACTGACCCTGCATCTTCAGGCAACACAAGATATTGCTGCCTCTTTAGGAGCCATAAAAAGAAAACAACAATGCCTGGTTGGCTTTGCGCTCGAAACCAATAATGAGCAGCAGAATGCCGAAGGAAAGCTCGAACGCAAGAACTTCGATTTTATCGTGCTCAACTCGTTGAATGATGCAGGAGCCGGTTTCCGCCATGATACCAATAAGATAAGTATAATCGACAGGAAAGGTCGTACAGACTATCCTCTGAAGTCGAAAACGGAAGTAGCTCAAGACATCATTGATCGTCTGGTAGCCACCCTGTCTCCCAATTTTTAATTTTCAAATTTTAATTTTTAATTAATTTGTTACGTTCACTATACATTCAGAATTACGCATTGATAGAAAAACTGGATATCAGTTTTGAAACAGGCTTTTCCGTTATAACAGGTGAAACGGGAGCCGGGAAATCAATTATTCTGGGAGCGATCGGGCTCCTGCTGGGGCAGCGTGCCGATGTGAAAGCGATTCGTCGCGGAGCTTCCAAATGTATTATAGAGGCACGGTTCGATATTGCTGCCTACGGTATGCGTCCGTTTTTTGAAGAAAACGAATTGGAATATGATGAAGAGTGTATTTTGCGTCGTGAGGTACAGGCTTCCGGCAAAAGCAGAGCATTCATCAATGATACTCCCGCTTCACTGGCACAAATGAAAGAGCTGGGCGAACAATTGATAGATGTACATTCTCAACATCAGAATCTGTTACTTAATAAAGAAGGATTCCAGTTGAACGTGCTTGATATTCTGGCACATAATGATGCAGCATTGGAGAAATACCATCTGCGTTATGGCGAATGGAAGCAGACAGAACGCGAACTGGCTGAATTAATGTCACTGGCAGAGAAAAGCCGTTCTGATGAAGATTATATCCGTTTCCAACTTGAACAGCTCGAAGAAGCCCATCTTGTGGAAGGCGAGCAGGAGGAACTGGAGCAGGAAGCCGAAACATTAAGTCATGCGGAGGAGATTAAAGCCGGACTTTACCGGGTAGAACAGTCATTTGTCTCGGATGAAGGCGGATTGCTTTCTTACCTGAAAGATAGTCTGAATACGCTGAATAGCCTGCAAAAAGTCTATCAGCCTGCTAAGGAACTTACCGAACGTATGGAAAGTGCCTATATCGAATTGAAAGATATTTCGCACGAAGTCTCTTCGCAAAGTGATTCCGTTGAATTTAATCCGGTTCGCCTGGAAGAAGTGAACGAACGGCTGAATCTGATTTATTCCCTGCAACAGAAACACCGGGCACAGACTCTTGACGAGTTGATAGCGTTGACGGATGAATATCGTAGCAAATTGTCCGACATTACTTCATACGATGAGCGTATTGCCGAGCTGACCGTTCGTAAAGAGGAACAATATAAGCAAGTGAAACAACAAGCAGAACTGCTCACCAAAGCCCGTACGAAAGCTGCGCGTGAAGTGGAAAAGCAATTGGCCGCCCGCTTGATTCCGTTGGGGATGCCGAATGTTCGTTTCCAGATCGAAATGGGACTGAAGAAAGAGCCGGGATTGCAAGGAGAAGATACAGTCAACTTCCTGTTTTCTGCCAATAAGAACGGTACCTTGCAAAATATCTCTTCCGTAGCTTCGGGAGGTGAAATTGCCCGTGTTATGCTTTCTATCAAAGCATTGATTGCCGGAGCCGTGAAACTGCCGACTATCGTATTTGATGAAATAGATACCGGTGTCTCCGGTGAAATAGCCGACCGCATGGCGGACATGATGCAGGAAATGGGTGACCGGAACCGTCAGGTAATCAGCATCACCCACTTGCCGCAGATTGCTGCCCGCGGACGTGCACATTATAAAGTATATAAGAAAGACAGCGATACGGAAACAAACAGTCATATCCGCCGTCTCACCGATGAAGAACGAGTAGAGGAAATAGCTCACATGCTTAGTGGCGCCACTCTGACCGAGGCCGCCCTTAGCAATGCCAAATCCCTGCTTGATGCTAAGTAATTAATGGCTAAATTGATTCATTCAAAGTAGTTGAGGTAGTGAATTGTTAAGCGGTAACTGATAAGTAGTAAATTGTAAATAGTAAAATAGTAGATCAAATAGATGTTGGATAAAAGTGAAATGATTTTCGGTGTTCGTGCCGTGATAGAAGCCATTCAGGCAGGTAAAGAGATTGATAAAATTCTGGTAAAGAAAGACATTCAGAGTGATCTTTCCAAAGAACTGTTTGCTGCTTTGAAAGGGTTGATGATACCGGTTCAGCGTGTTCCGGTAGAACGTATTAACCGCATTACCCGGAAAAATCATCAGGGAGTGATTGCTTTCATTTCTTCTGTGACTTATCAGAAAACGGAAGATCTTGTTCCTTTCTTGTTCGAACAAGGGAAGAATCCGTTTTTTGTTATGCTGGACGGAGTGACCGATGTACGTAATTTCGGAGCCATTGCCCGTACCTGCGAATGTGCAGCTGTCGATGCAGTGATTATTCCTGTCCGCGGGAGTGCGTCTGTCAATGCTGATGCCGTGAAAACATCGGCAGGAGCGCTGCACACGCTGCCTGTGTGTCGTGAGCAGAACCTCCGTTCAACGCTGCAATATCTGAAAGACAGTGGTTTCCGTATTGTAGCTGCTACCGAGAAGGGAGATTACGACTATACAAAAGCCGATTATACAGGACCGCTGTGCATCATTATGGGAGCGGAAGATACGGGAGTTTCTTATGAAAACCTTGCGCTCTGCGACGAATGGGTGAAAATCCCGATGCTGGGCACCATCGAATCTCTGAATGTTTCCGTGGCTGCCGGTATCCTGGTTTACGAAGCTGTGAAACAAAGAAATAATGATTGATATGAAGAAGATTTTAATTCTACCTTTGCTGCTTTTCTTCCTGATACAGGGAAGCATGGCGCAAACTCCCAAATGGGTAGAGAAGGCAAAACGTGCAGTCTTCTCTGTGGTGACTTATGACAAGAATGATAAAATGCTGAATACCGGAAACGGATTTTTTGTATCCGAAGATGGATTGGCTTTATCAGATTATACTCTTTTTAAAGGAGCCGAACGTGCAGTGGTTATCACTTCCGAAGGCAAGCAGATGCCGGTCAGCCTGATACTTGGAGCGAATGATATGTATGATGTCATTAAGTTCCGTGTGGCTATCACCGAGAAGAAAGTGCCTGCGCTCATTGTGGCTAAAACAGCTCCGGCAGTGGGAGCCGATGCGTGGATGCTTCCTTATTCTACACAGAAAAGTATTGCTTGCGTTACTGGTAAAGTGAAAGATGTCTCCAAAGTAGCCGGAGAATATCATTACTATACATTGGGTATGCAGATGAAAGATAAGATGGTGAGCTGTCCGGTGATGAACGCTGAAGGTCAGGTATTTGGTATTGCGCAGAAATCATCCGGCATCGATACGGTGACCACTTGCTACGCGGCAGGAGCAGCTTTTGCCATGTCACAGAAAATCAGTGCTCTTTCTTTGGGAGACGCTGCTTTGAAAAAGATTGGCATCCGGAAAGGCCTGCCCGAAACGGAAGACCAAGCATTAGTGTACTTGTTTATGGCATCTTCGAGCCTGTCGGGCGACGATTACGAGAAGCTGTTGGATGATTTCATCCGTCAGTTCCCTGCTAATGCGGATGGTTATCTTCGTCGTGCCAATTATTATGCAGCTAAAGGTAAGGACGACCAGACTTGGTATGATAAAGCAGTTGCCGACTTTAATCAGGCTTTGAAAGTAGCCCAGAAAAAAGATGATGTATATTATAATATAGGTAAGCTGATGTATGCTTATCAATTGTCGAAGCCGGAAAAAACGTATAAAGATTGGACGTATGACACTGCTTTGCAGAATGTTCGTCAGGCAATCGCCATTGATCCGCTGCCTATTTATATTCAAATGGAAGGCGATATACTGTTTGCCCAGCAAGATTATGCCGGCGCTTTGGCAGCTTATGAAAAGGTAAATGCCAGCAACATTGCTTCTCCGGCCACTTTCTTTAGTGCTGCCAAGACGAAGGAACTGGCGAAAGGTGACCCGAAAGAAGTCGTAGCTTTAATGGATAGCTGTATTGCCCGTTGCCCGCAACCGATCACAGCAGATTTTGCTCCATATTTGTTGGAACGTGCGCAGATGAACATGAATGCCGGCCAGCCACGGAATGCAATGCTCGATTATGATGCTTATCATACAGCAGTCAAAGGAGAAGTGAACGACGTATTCTATTACTATCGCGAACAGGCCGCTTTGAAAGCACGCCAATTCCAACGCGCCTTGGATGATATAGTTAAAGCAATCGAAATGAATCCGACAGACCTGACCTATCAGGCGGAACATGCCGTTGTAAACCTGCGTGTAGGACGTTACGAAGAAGCTATTCAGATTTTGAATAATATACTGAAGGCTGATCCTAAATATGCCGAGGCTTACCGCTTACTGGGACTTTGTCAGATACAGTTGAAGAAGACAGATGAAGCTTGCGGTAACTTTAAGAAAGCGAAAGAACTGGGTGATCCGAATGTAGATGAGCTGATTACCAAATACTGCAAGTAAGAGATTACCTCTTCGAAAAACAACATAAGTAAAAATGAATCCCTGCCAACTCGAAAATTGGCAGGGATTCCTCGTTTTTGGGGACGTTGTATAAAAAACTCTCTCTCTCTTTTTTATTTTTCCCCACTTCACTTGTTAAGCTCAGGTTGTAGGTTTTAATGATATATGGTTTGATTTCCCTTTTTCCCCTCTTTTATAAGTTAAATGCACGCTTATTGAAAATACTGCATGGCTTCACTTATTTTTTTTAGAAATTATTCGATTTTCCATCTAAAACAGCGACTAAATTTAAAATTGTGATTCATTTTATCTATAATCTTACTATATTCCGCACGTTTTTTAATAACACTTATGAGATAAGTTATAATTTATGGAAAAAAATCGATTTACTATTTGTGCAAACAATTACATCGATTGTTTGCGACAAGAGGGGCGTTATTCTACTGCCCACGTGTATAAACACGCTATTCGTTCTTTTTCGCAGTTTTGTGGAACCCAATCCATTACGTTTAGTAGGATAAACCGCGAAACTCTAAAGAGGTATAGCAACTATCTGTTGGCTTCCCGTTTGAAGCCTAATACGATTTCTACGTATATGCGTATGCTTCGTAGTATCTACAATCGCGGAGTTGATACGCATCAGGCTCCTTATGTACATGGCTTGTTCCGGGATGTATTTACCGGGGTAGACACACGTCAGAAGAAAGCCATCCCGATCGGTGAACTTCACATGTTACTAAACAAAGATCCTCAATCGGAAAAGCTTCGCCGGACACAGGCCATTGCCAATCTGTTATTTCAGTTTTGTGGAATGCCTTTTTCTGATTTGGCCCATCTGGAAAAGTCCAATTTGAAACAAGGTCTTTTAAAGTACAACCGTCTCAAGACCGGTACTCCTATGAGTATAGAAGTGCTGGAGTCAGCGCACAATGCAATCGGGGGATTATACAATAAAACCGATGCGCGGAGTCCCGATTATCCTGATTATCTTTTTCGGATATTAAGCGGAGCATATAAGAGAGATGAAGAGGAGGCTTATCGTGAATATCAGTCAGCCTTGAGACGTTTCAATAATGATTTGAAAAGCCTGTCCAGAAAATTAAGGATATCTTCATCCGTCACGTCTTACACGCTTCGTCATTCTTGGGCTACGACTGCCAAGTACAGAGGTGTTCCTATCGAGATGATTAGCGAATCATTAGGGCACAAATCTATTAAAACAACACAGATATATTTAAAGGGTTTCGAATTGGAAGAAAGAACAAAGGTTAATAAATTGAATTATTCTTACGTATGTAGTTTTAAAATGTTCTGATTAATATTATTAAAGCATTATGGATTAGGGACTTAATGCTGGTGTTACTTCTTAGGTAACGGAAATATATTCGCTACAAAGATAGGTAAAAATATTAATAGCAAACAAGCAAAAAACTTCTTTTTTTCCTTTTTCTCTCAAATATGCAACATGAATCTATCTGAACATGAAAGATAACGTCTTCATGCTCAAGGGATTTTTATTACCTAAATTCAAAAAAGTCTTATATTGAATGTTAGGTACCCGCTTTTATATTCCCTCATAATCGATTTTTTTCCTTTTTTTACTGCTATGTGTATCCTATATGTGTGTTATCCGTTACCTAAGAAGTAACGGAATCACATGGGGTAAAAAAATATGATTTTAA